>CACYUQ010000129.1 GCA_902777615.1 uncultured Selenomonadaceae bacterium | reverse complement strand
GCCTGCCGTAATCGGGCGATGCTTTCCCACCACGGAAGTCCACAGATACCCGGACTCGGAACTCTCATCCTTCACGAGGTCGAACTTCACTTCCACCGCCGCGCCGCCGCCCTGTGACAGCACGTACTGCGCCAGTTGGGAGTTGCCGAGGCCTTTTCTCACGCCCTCGGCGGAAATCGGATACTGGGAAACGCTCTTCACCACGCCGATCAAGCTGCCCGTCTGCGTCACGTCCACGCCGTTCGGCGCGAGCTGAATCGTCATGCCCGGTTCCACCCGCTTGCCCTTGTCCACGGGGATATAGAAAACACCGGTCAAATCTTCTCGGTTCTGCGTCAGGCGCACGGAGCAAATCGGGCTACCCGCCGAAACCAGCATACCTTCGGAGACCATCACTTCGTCCACCACGCCGTCATAGTCGCAGTAAATCTCCTCCCGAGCCGTCTGCTGATGCCGCTTCGCGTCATACTGATAAACGCGCCCCATAACGTCCCGGTCGTTCGTCGCGAGCTCCGTTCCATACTGCGCCATGCGCGTATCCGCCGACTGCTCCGGCTGGTCCATGTGGGCGACGAGCATCCCCTTGTAAACCCTGTCCCCCGTTTGGACGTGCACGGCGGATATCTTGCCCGCAACCGGATGCGTAATGCTCACAATACCCGCCGAATCCATGATCAGCCCGCAGCCCTCCGCCTTGTCCGTGAAGGAGCCGTAAAACGACCAAAGCACGATGGCGAAACAAAGCAGTGCGACGGACGCCAGCCCCATCCAGCCCACGGGGCCGGTGATGCGAATCATCGTATCGAGCTTTTCCGGGGAGCGCAACTTGTCGAGCGCCGCCCGATTGAAAATATTGTCGTTCATCGCGTCTCGCCCCCTCCCGCGTCATCCAAAATGATTTCCGCGTGCAGTCCGTCCGTCAGTCCTTCCGCGCCGCCGGTCACCACGATCTCGCCCTCGGACAGCCCGGATAAGATCTCGATATAGGCGCCGTCGTTCGTCCCCGCCCTGACCTGGCGCCGCTCTACCGTACCGTCCGCTTTCGCGACGAAAACTTCGTCGTTGGTGCCGTCCGTCATCGCCGAAAGCGGCACGGAAAGCGCGTCATGGCTCCGGCGGGCGTGGAAGCTCACGCCCCCGTATGTCTGCGGCTCCAACAGCCCGGAGCGGTTATCGACTTGCCAAAGCACATTTCGGATCGCGGCGGGCTCGGAAACCGGCGGTCGGATTTCCGCGATGGCCGCCGTGAACGTCTGCTGGCTGCCGAGATTGCCCGCCGCGTAATCCGTGCCGTAGACTTTCTTGAAATCTTTGCTCTGGAAAATCAGATCTGCCTCGAGCCCAATCGAAAGATAGCGGGCGTCCTTGTCCTGTACCGGCGTCGTGAAATAGAGATAATCGAAATTCCCCACCAGCGCCAAAGGTGTGCCGCTCTGCACATAAGCGCCCTGTTTCCGGTACAGCACCAGCACCTTGCCGTCGATGGGCGCGACGACCTCCTGCCGCGACTCCTGCACGCGGAGCTGGGCGAGCTTCGACTGCGCCACCTCAAGCGACGCTTGCGCCGAGTAATAGGTCGCCTCCGCGTCGTCGTACTGCTGCGCCGACGCTGCGTCGCTGGCCTTCAATATCTGATAGCGACGGTAATTGTTTTCCGCCCGTCGGAGATTGGCCTGCGCCTGCAAGATATTCGACTCCGCTTCTTGGATCTGGAGCGGGATGCCCTCGTTCTCCAAGACGAAAATCGTATCCCCCCGGCGGACGGCTCCGCCTTTCGGCACGCGGCACTCAATGACCCGTCCCTCGACCAGCGCCACCGCGTCCGCCATCGTGTTCGTATCGAGGTTCACCGCGTGCATCGTGACTTTCGGGCGAAGCGGACGCACCGCCACCCGCATCCCGTGCACCATGACCTGCCGCTCCTCCATGCGCCGCGCAATCTGGAACTCGCCGCGCTCATTCAGCCACGCGCCGTAAAAAATCGCGCCCAGCGAAAGCACCAACACGATAGACAACCCAATAATGAAATATTTCTTCATGTTGCTATATCCTCCACGGGAACAAAAAGGCGCAGGAACAGAACAAACTCTATTCCGCCCCCATATCATCGCCCCTTTATAAACATTCTATTTCATCTTTCCTATTGTAACGCTTCCCTTCTATTTATGACAAGAAAAGTTTTGTTTCGTTCGGATGGTCCATGAAGATTCACCCTTTTCAACGAAAAATTGTCTATAGAAAAAGCAAAACGTCCATACTATTCTGATTTTATCATAGAAGAGGCAAAGAAAAAAGCGAGCCCGGAAATATCCCGAGCTCGCTATTTACCCCTCATGCAAAATTCTGGAGTAAAAAATCAGATTTCTTGATTTTCTGATTTTCTTGCCGCAGAGTTTTTAGGAAATTCCACGCCGCGCCAATCCGCGCGATGGTACCTCCCTTTCTCCCCACGCTTCGCGTGCGGCATTTGCACCTACGACGCAAATGCCGTCTCATGCAGAACTTGTAAGAAAACCGGACGTTGTTAACAGGTTCTAGTATCGCATCTTGTACGCAAAAATTGTTTCTGGAAAAGTTTTGCGGTTTGCGGTTTATTATACGGTGTATTATAATAAAAAAAGAATTTTCTAAATAAGGAGTGGTAGTATGAGATTCGGCAGGAAACTTGTCGCCGCGCTGCTTGCGGTGCTCTCCATCGGTGTCTCGGCGTCCGCCGCGCCCCGGAGCGACGCGGAGCAGATCAGCGTGCTGGCGGAAACGGCGACGGGCAGCGGTGGTTGGTTCGTCTCGCCGTCGCAGGATGGGGAATGGTCGCATTGGTTTTATACTGTCACCGACCTGAACCATGACGGACGGCTCGAACTTTTCAAGGTGAAGCGACGCGACCTTGACTCCGCGCCGTGGCTTCAGTGCGAGGAACTGAACGACAACGGCAAAGGCCGCCATTACGGTATTTTCTTCGCGGGCGGTACCGACGTGCCCGACATCCTCTCGACGGAGTCGGGCGGGCAACCTTCCGTGCTGTATGACGCGAGTGAAAACCGGTATTACTATATTTTTGACGATTGTGTCGTGATGAACGAATTCGCCTCCAAGACGACGAGATACGCGCTGGATCTCGGTGGAGACCTTCATGTGGAGGAATTGGGCTTCATGATGCGCCAGGAGAGCGGCTTGGACGGCTCGCTGTCGTTCCGCGCTTATTTGCCCGCGTGGCATGGCGTCGAGGCGGAGAGCAACACGCCGCTGCCGGAGCCCGAGGAGATTTCGATGAAGCGCTATACGGGGATTGCCGCCGAGCGTTTCCCCGGCTGCGAGAAGCGCGGCGTGCTCTTGCAGTGGGTTCGCGCCGAACAACTGCAGAAGGCGCTGGACAGCGGAAACGCAGCGGACGTTCTCGCCGAAGCTTACGCGTTTTTCCACGGTGATAAAGGGTGAAGGAGGATGTGCATGAAAAAGAAAACGGTTTGCGCACTGGCGCTTTGCGCGGCGCTGTCCGCGGGCGCCGTGCCCGTTCCCGTGCCGCAGCTTGACGCGCCCGTGACGCTTGCGGCGGCGGCGGACAGCTTTACCGACGCTTCGATCCAATTTTTGCCGCTGACGAAACGCACGATGAAATTTTGGGACGGCGACCAGACCGGAGAGCTTTTGACTTCGCGCTGGACGACAATCGACTTTTTGGGCGACGGCTTCGCCGAAATCGCCAGCGCCATCGCCGACTATAACGCGAAGGAAAACCGGGACGCCGAGGAGGCCAATGCCCAGATGGCCGCCGACGCGCGGCAGGAACGCGCCGAGCGTATGGCGAACGGGTCGCCCTTTTACGGGCCTTTTGAGCGCACGCGGGACATTTACGTCCGCCGCGCCGATTCCCGCGTGGTCAGCTTCCTGGAATCCGTCTCGTCCTACACCGGCGGCGTGCATGGCAACTACGGCGTTCTCGGGCAGAATTTCGACGCCCGGACGGGAAAGCAGCTCTCGCTCTCCGACGTCTGCCCGAAAACCGAAGGGCTGATTGCGGCGATTATCGCCCAGCTCGGCTTCGATTACCCGGACGCGCCCTTCATGAAGAGCGGCAGCACGCTGATGCAGGATACGGTGCGGCAGTGGGTATCGGACGGAGTGGTGTCCTGGACGCTGGACCCGCGGGGTGTGACCTTTTATTTCAATCCCTATGTGATCGGCTCCTATGCCGAAGGCATCTATACCGTGACGCTCCTCTTTTCCCAGCACCCGGATCTTTTCGCAGAGTACGGGTACGGCTACGGCCCCGCGACCTACGCGACGGAGATTCAGCCCTATCTCGTCACGCGCCTTTCGGACAGCCCGCGGGACCACAGGCTGACGGTCAGCGGCGATGAAAACGGCATTACGATTACATTCGGCGGCGAGACAATCAGGGACGCCTGTTCCGTCAGGGACATCCGCCCCGTCGTGGTCGAGGTTCCCGACAGGCGCCACTATCTCTATGTCGATTGCTTCGATAGGGCACGGGACCAACGCGTCATCCGCGTCTACGACCTGAATCTTTCGGAGCCCGCCTGCATCGGCGTCCAGCCGCTTACGCTGCTCGCCTCGCCCCTCGCGCTGGAGCATAAGCGCGACTGGTATGTGATAACGAATCCCGCAGACTTCATGGCGACCTCGACGGAGAGGGAAGGCCTGTACCCGCCGGACGCGCGGCTTCGTTGCCGCGTCGGCAGCGACGGACGCATCGAGATCATACAGTAAGATTTTCCTTTGATGTTCTTAAACGCCGCTCGGAAACGGGCGGCGTTTTCACTTTTCATGATTCCTCCATGCGCTCCGCTTGCGGTTGTGTTATGATAAGAAAAACACGGAACTGTATGGAGGCGATGACAGATGAATCGACGGACGTCTTGGAAGCGTCGGCTCGTCGCAGCTGGGCTTGCGGCGCTGACGCTCTCTGCGCCTGTTTTGCCGACGGACGCGCCCTTTGCCGCGCGTGCGGAGGCGGCGGACAGCGCGGACGTTTTTACGGCACTGGCGGGCGTCTTGGGCACGGCCGGCATGTACAGCAGCTATCTTTCCGCGATCCTCGACGCGGGCAACAACGCGTATTACCAAGAACAGACGCGGCTCTATGACGCGCACGAGAACGGCGTCGACCGCAATCCTGCCGACCATCGTATTGTCGACGAGGTCATGGAGGGATTGGTCGGACGCGGAACCTATGTGCTCGACATCCGTTCGCTGCCGTTCCGCTGGAATGTGAACGACAGCACGGAGTTCAACGCGGCCTGCTTCCCGACGAACTATATCACGGTGAACAAGGGGCTCGTGGTGGGGCTGAACGGCAACGTCGACGAGATTGCGGGGGTGCTCGCCCATGAAATGACCCACGGCGTCAAGCTGCACGCGGCGTACAATTA
>CACYUQ010000128.1 GCA_902777615.1 uncultured Selenomonadaceae bacterium | reverse complement strand
TCCAGAAGGGCAGGCAGGATCCTGCGGGAGGCGGGGCTGACGGAAGAAGAGGCGGACATAGGCGGCGGTGAGGAAGAGGATTGGCAGAGCGCTGAATTCAATGCGCGTCTTTTGGAAGGCAAGGATATCGACATGAGCGCGCTGGAAGGGCGTGACGAGACGGAGCAGGGGAAGGGAACGGGAGCGCCGTGGAAAAGATAAATACTTCGCATCGTTTGATGGAAGCGGCGGGCATCACGCTGGGGTGCCTGATCAGTTCCAGCTCCATCAATCTTTTCCTGTTGCCCAATCATTTGCTGTCGGGCGGACTGACGGGCATTGGCATGATCGTCTATTTCCTGACCGACGGCCATTTGCCTGTGGGCGCCCAAGTTCTTGTATACAACGTTCCGCTTTTGATTGCGGCGCTGCGGATGCTTGGACGCGATTATTTTATTGGCGTCTTGTTCGGCACCGTGATGTTTTCCGTTTGTCTTGACGCCACGCATTTTCTGAACGCGTTTGCCCCGGTGCCCGACCCGATGCTGGCGGCGATTTTCGGCGGCGTGTTCAACGGCATCGGTTACGGCATCATTTTTCGCAACGACGGCAGTTCCGGCGGACTTGACATCGTTGCGGCAATTGTGAAAAAATATTACTCGCTCAATATGGGCGGTGTAATATTCGGATTCAACTGCTTGATTATGACCATATCGGCGTTCATGTTCGGCGTGAAATCGCCGAGGCCATCATCCGCGGCATCGGGCGCGGGGTCACGATCCTCGACGGCGAGGGCGCGTTCACCCATCAGGAAAAACGGGTGCTGTTTGTCGTCGTGACGCTGACGCAGGTGGCGCGGGTCAAGCGCGTGGCCGACCATTACGACCCGCAGGCTTTCATGATCGTGATGGACGCCAACGAAGTCATGGGGCGCGGCTTCACCCTGCCCGGCGTGAAGCTCGAAAAGATGCTCCGCGAACGGGACAAAAAAGAACAAGCAAGGAGGGGACAGTTTGACGAGTGAGGCTGTGCGAATCACATACCTATTAAACAGCGGATTCGTCGTCGAAGACGGGGCGAGCCGTTGGGCGTTGATTTTTGATGCGTATCGCGACGTGCGGGGCGATATCGAGCGCGTGCTGGCGTCAGTGAAGGACGTTTATTTCTTCGTTTCCCACGCACACTTCGATCATTTCAGTCCATCCATCGCCCGCTACGCGAAAGCGTCGCGATTTTTTTTGAGCGAGGACATCCGAGCGCTTTCCGAAGCGGCTCGGTTTCCGACGGAAAAGACTGTATGGTTTAGGAAATACGATGGCTGGGAAAACGAAAAGCTTCGCGTCGAGAGCTTTGATTCCACCGATGAAGGGACATCCTTCCTCGTGGAAACGGACGGCTGGCGAATTTTCCACGCCGGGGATTTCAACTGGTGGCACTGGTCGGGCGATACGCCGGAAAACATCAGCTTCGCGCGAAACGGCTTCTTCAAACAGATGAAGTGGCTTGACGGCAAAATGTTCGACTTTGCTTTTTTTCCAGCGGATGGACGGTTGGAAGAGGCGCGGGACTGGGGCGCGAAAGAATTTTGTCGCCGCACGGACACAAGGGCGCTGGTCACGATGCACAGCGTCGGTTATCCGAGATTCGAGCCGGACGGCAAATTTTTCGAGCCGAGTAGGGAAATCCCCGTCTGGTCGCCGACCGAGCCGGGGGAGCGTCGAATTTATCAGAAAGGAAGCGGATTTTCAGAATGAAGATGAAAAAGATTTTATGCCTGGCGGCTTCGCTGTTGCTCCTGCTTTTGAGCACGGCGTGCGCGGCGGACGGACAAGACAAAAATGGAGGAGAGAAGAAAATGGATAACCGTATTGCGAGATTTGAGACAAGCATGGGGACATTCGACATCGAGCTTTTTGAGGACAAAGCGCCGAAGACGACGGAAAACTTCATCACGCTCGTGGAAAGAGGCTTTTATAACGGACTGATTTTCCACCGCGTCATTGATGGCTTCATGATTCAAGGCGGCTGCCCGAAGGGCGACGGCACCGGCGGCCCGGGTTACACGATTCCCGACGAGTTCCATTCCGACCTGCGGCACAGCGGCGAAGGCATCCTTTCGATGGCAAATGCTGGGCCGAACACCGGCGGTTCCCAGTTTTTCATCACGCTGGCGAAGACCGAGTGGCTCGACGGTCATCATGCGGTATTCGGAAAAGTAATCAAAGGCATGGACGTCGTCAAGGCCATCGGCAAGGTAGAGACAGACCCATTCCGTAATCGTCCTTATGAGGATGTGAAAATCAATAAGATCACGATTTTGAAGCAGGACGAGGCGAAAAAGTGACCGCTTATGCCTATATCGTTGAATGTGCGGACGGCACACTCTATTCGGGGTGGACCAATGACCTCGAAAAGCGCGTCGCCGCCCACAATGCGGGGCAGGGTGCGAAATACACACGCGCGCGTCTCCCCGTGACCCTTCGTTATTACGAGGAATTCGAGGATAAAATCGAGGCTATGCGCCGCGAGTGCGCGCTAAAGAAATTGTCGCGCGCGGCGAAGTTGAAATTGATTGCAAACGGTGCGCTCGTTGACAACGGGGGATAAAATATTTATAATGTATGAAAAGTTTGTGCCAAGGCGCGTCCTTGGCACTTTCAATGTTGATGTAGCAAGGGAGTAATGTTCGATGGCGGATCAGAAAATGATTTTGACGAAGGACGGCCTGAAAAAACTTCAGGACGAGCTGGAAAACCTGAAAAGCGTGCGCCGCATTGAGGTAGCGGAGCGCATCAAGCAGGCGATTGCCTTCGGTGATATCAGCGAAAACTCGGAGTACGACGATGCAAAGAATGAGCAGGCGTTTATCGAGGGCCGCATTCAGGAACTGGAGCAGAAACTTCGCAACGTCGAGGTCATTTCCGAGGAGAAGAAGCCGAAAAACGTGGTGACGATGGGCTGCAAGGTTGTCGTCCGCGATATGGAGTTTGAAGAGGATATGGAGTATACCCTCGTCGGTACAGCGGAGGCCGATCCTGAAGCCATGCGCATTTCCAACGAGTCCCCGGTGGGCGCGGCGATTCTCGGTCAGAAGGTCGGCAAGGTCGTCGAGGTGCAAGCTCCAGTTGGGACAATTAAGTATAAGATCATGAAGATTAAGGCGTAAAAGGAGAAAATATCAGTGGAAAACGGGCAGCAGAAAAAGGGCGGTCAGGCCGCGCCTCGCGTCGAAGACATCAACGAGATGATGCAGATTCGACGTGACAAGCTGAAGACTTTCGAGGATATGGGCGTTGCGCCGTTCGGCCATCGCTACGAGGCCACGCATCACGCGCAGGACATCCGCGACCACTTCGAGGAGCTGGAGGGTGAGGAGGATGGACCGAAGGTTCGTCTCGCAGGTCGATTGATGGCGAAACGCGGTCACGGCAAGGCGAGCTTCGCCGAGCTGATGGATATGTCCGGCCGGATGCAGATTTATTTCAAATATGATGTGCTCGGCGAGGAGAAATACGGACAGTTCCGCTTGTTGGATATCGGCGACATCATCGGCATTGAAGGGCGCGTGTTCAAGACTCAGCGCGGCGAGATTACGATTATTGTGCTTGATTTCGAGTTGTTGTCGAAATCCCTGCGTCCGTTGCCGGAGAAATTCCACGGGCTGAAGGATGTGGAGCTTCGTTATCGTCAGCGGTATCTTGACCTGATTGTCAATCCCGAGGTGCTGGATACTTTCGTCAAGCGCACGAATATCATCCGGGCGATTCGTCGCTATCTCGATGAGCGGGATTTTCTCGAGGTTGAGACGCCGGTGCTTTCCACGATTGCAGGCGGCGCGGCGGCGCGTCCGTTCATCACGCATCATAATGCGCTCGATATGGATATGTACCTTCGCATTGCGACGGAGCTATCTTTGAAGCGTCTCGTGGTCGGCGGCATGGAGCGCGTCTATGAGCTGGGACGCGTATTTCGCAATGAGGGCATTGACGTTCGGCACAATCCGGAGTTCACTTCGATTGAGATTTATCAGGCTTACGCCGATTACCGCGACCTGATGGACATCACCGAGGGCATCGTCCGCGAGGCGGCGAAAACGGTACTTGGTACGGAGAAGTTCACGTATCAGGGCGTCGAGATTGACCTTGCGAACGTGCGCCGTATCAGCATGAACGACGCGGTGAAGGAAGCGACGGGTAAGGATTTCCTCGCGGCGAAGGATGTCGACGAGGCGCGGGCAATGGCGGACGAGATCGGCGTTCCTTACGAGGCACGTCACGGCATCGGTGGTATTCTGAACGCGGCCTTCGAGGAAAAAGTGGAGGCGTCGCTGATGCAGCCGACGTTCATCACCGGTCATCCGACGGAGATTTCGCCGCTGGCGAAGCGCAATCCCGAAAATCCGATGATTACCGACCGCTTTGAGTTCTTCATCTACGGCAGAGAGCTGGCCAACGGCTTCACCGAGCTGAACGATCCGATTGACCAACGTGAGCGCTTCGTCGAGCAGATGAAGCAGCGGGAAGCGGGCGATGACGAGGCACACATGATGGACGAGGATTTCGTTACGGCGCTGGAGTACGGTCTGCCCCCGACGGGCGGACTCGGCATCGGCGTCGACCGTCTCGTAATGCTTCTGACGGACAGCCCGTCGATTCGCGACGTGTTGCTGTTCCCGACGATGAAAGTTTTGGCGTAAATCATCATAAAGGCATGATAAAGCCCCGGCACTGGATATGTGCCGGGGCTTTTCTGTGTCAAAGGATTCTGTTTAGGGGTTAGTCTTTCGGGTTGTATTCGACGATTTGGACGTCCGGGAACGCATTCAGGTCGAGTAGCTCGGTGTCCATGACACGAACGAGCGGACGAGCCGCATAATCGTTCGTATAGCGGACGATAGTGCCGGAAAGGCCGTTGGAGAGGTAGACGCGCGAGCCGAGGAAAGCAACCTTCAAATTCGTCAGGAACGGAACGCAGACGGTTGGGTCGAGCTTCGTGTACATATCTGCCGTAATCTTGTCGATGGCGGCAAAAGGGGTTTCCTTGCGGAAACCTTCGCGCTCGGTAGTGATGTTGTCGTACAGGTCGACTAAAGCGATGATGCGCGCATACGGATGGATATCGTTACCGCTGATGCCGAACGGGAATCCGCTCCCGTCCATAGCTTCATGATGTTGCAGCGCGGCACGCTTGATGCCGTCGGAAAGTCCCGGACTGGCAGAAAGAATCATTTGCCCGTCCACCGTATGCTGCTCGTAGGTTTCACGCTCGTCCTCGGTCAGAGTGTCCACGCTTTTGTCGAGCATACGCTCAGGAAATTTTGTTTTCCCGATGTCATGCAGGAACCCGGCGAGAATCACGTCCTGGGTTTCCTGACGGGACATGTGCATCCATTTTGCGAGTACGCCTGCAAGAATCGAGACACGCACCGAATGGTTGTAAACGTCGGTAGCCAAGTGATTGACTTCCAAAAGGTAGTCGATGACGCCGCTTTCTTTCGCCAGCGGCGCGATGGTGTCATGGATGACTTCCTTCGATTTTTCGATAGGCGCCTGTCCTTTGGTCTTGGCTTCCTCAAATATGGACTTAGCTTCATGGATGACGTCTTTATATTCGGAAACGAACGCGCTGCCGTTGTCGAAGAGCGCGGAAACATTTTGGAACGCCTCGCTCAGCTCATACTCGTCCTTTACATAAACGATCGGAATGTCGAGGAACGCGAGCCGGGTAATATGCGCTTTTGAGAGGAGCGTGCCCTCGGAAAGAATGACCATCATCTCGTCATTGATGATGGAGCGCGCAAGAATCATCCCAGGCTGGAGTTCTTCTACGGGTAAGGATCGCAAGATAATTCCTCCTTTGGCAAAAACGTAGAGTTCATGTCAGCCTATTATATCATTTTTACGGTCGCGATAAAAGCCGATTTTTCTTTTATTTTTAGAAAAGATAAAAAGATTAGGATTTTGGACGCAGAAAAGTTCGATTCACGTTACAGAAAAAAGCTCGCGCCAGGCTTCGATGAGGTCGTCAATGCGCCAACGGGCGTTCGCCGGGCTTGTGGACGGCAGCTTCAGGATACGCAGGCCGGGACGTGAGAGAAGCGACTGGTTGGATTTCGCAAAAGTCGCGTAGGCTTTGCCGCC
>CACYUQ010000127.1 GCA_902777615.1 uncultured Selenomonadaceae bacterium | reverse complement strand
TTATCCCCGCTCTCTTCCTGTTTGTCAATTTTTCGGCGAATGGTCAACATTAAATAAATCGTAGTTGACCAAAATAAACTGTACCGCCTGCCTTTTTTGGCGTTTTACAAAAACGTGACTGTAGTAACGAAAAAATGGATAGGGTACCGGGCGTTTTGTCCTATTTTGGAGGAATAAAACGTTTTTCCTAAAAAATAATTGAAAATTAAACAGGGAAATGCTATGATATAAGCATTATAGAATACTCCGCAGGGAGCGGGGGTAAAGAAAGGGAGTATGGGCTGTGAAACTGAAGACAAAGGCAATCATCGGATTGAACATCGTTCTCTTGATTGTCACCCTGTGCGTGGGCTTCCTTGCGTATCGCGACGCGAACGAGGGCTTCGACCTAGCGCTGGGCATGAAGGCGGACGGCGACTTGACGGAGCTGGAAGCACTGATCGACTTCAAGCATCCGGGACCCTGGAGCATCAAGGGCGACGCACTTTACAAGGGCGACGCGAAGATTGACGGCAATTACCAGTTGGCTGACGAGCTGAAGAAGCTGTCGGGCGACCATATCACGATTTTCAAGGGCGACACGCGCGTCACGACTTCGTTCCAGGGCGAGGGCGGCAAGCGCCCGGTGGGCACGAAGGCTTCGGACGCAGTCATTGATACGGTGCTGAATAAACAGCAGAAGTTCAGCGGCCATGCCAACGTGCTTGGCAACAATTACCTTTGCGGCTACCATCCGCTCAAGGGCTCGGACGGCAAGGTCATCGGCATGTTGTTCACCGGTATCCCGACCGAGTCGATCAATGCGATCCAGAATAAGTTCATCATGTCCATCGCGGTGGCGGTGGCAATTCTGCTGGTCGTTGTGGGCGTGCTTTCGTGGATCATGATCGGCAAGATTATGGAGACGATGGAGATGGTTTGCGAGCGCTTGGCCAATATCGGCCGTGGCGACTTCCGCGGCGACGATCTCGAAGTCAAGAGCCAGGACGAAATCGGCGAGCTCGCGCAGGCTGCGAACAGCGTGCAGCATGAGTTGCGCCAGTTGATGCGGAGCGTGGCGTCGGCGGCGGAGCAGCTGGCGGCGGCCAGCGAGGAGCTGACGGCTAGCGCGTCCGATACGACGAAGAGCGTCACGCAGGTGGCGAATACGGTCATTAAGATGGCCGAGGGCGCGAACGAGCAGTCCAACGAGCTGGATGCCGTGCTGGAGCAGACGGACGGCATGACGCACGAGATGCAGAATCTCTACGACGCTTCGCAGGAAATGAAGAAGACGGCGCAGAGCAGCCGCGAGGGTGCCGAGCAGGGCCGCGCGGCGGTCAACGAGGCGGTCGGCTCCATGGAGCAGATGGCGACGCAGATGGAAGAGGCGTCGAAGGTCGTCGGTACGCTGGGCGAGCGCTCGAAGGAGATCGGCCAGATCGTCGAGACCATTTCGAACATCGCAGACCAGACGAACCTCCTGGCGCTGAACGCGGCTATCGAGGCGGCGCGCGCGGGCGAGGCCGGACGCGGCTTCTCCGTCGTCGCGGAAGAAGTCAGAAAGCTTGCCGAACAGTCGCAGCAGTCGGCGGAGGAAATCAAGAACCGCATCGCGGTCATCCAAGGCGACACCGAGGAAGCGGTGGTTGCGATGGAGGCGGGTACGAACGAAGTCGCACTCGGTACGCAGGCCATCCGCGAAGTCGGAGAGCAGTTCCAAGATATCACGGACCGTGTCGCGTCAATCAAGACGGAGATGGAAGAAATCAACCGCGAAGTGCAGACTGTTTCGAAAGGTATGCAGGGCATCGTCGAGGCGATGGACGTCATCGATGAGGTCAGCCGCTCGACCAGCGAGGAGACCCAGACGATTTCGGCGGCGGCGGAAGAGCAGTCGGCTTCGAGCCAAGAGATTGCCGCGGCGTCCCATTCGTTGTCGGAGCTTGCCAACGATTTGCAGGATGCAACGGGAAAGTTCAAAGTATAGCTTTTTACGAAGGAATAGCGTTTTGCAATGGAAAGCGGCGTCTTCGGGCGTCGCTTTTTTCTATTGCACATTGTAAAACCGAAGAGATTATGGTAATGTATCTTGTGCTTCGCCTGACGAGTGCGGGCGTGCGGAATGTGGCGTTGATGGGAAATTGCTTGAGGTGGGGATGGAATGAACGAAACGATTGCGGGATTTATGGCGCAGGCGGTCAGCGCGATGTGCCCGATTGTTTTTCTCGTGGTTCTCGGATATGTGTTGAGCGCACGTAAATGGTTCGACGCGAAAAGCGAGGCTATGATTGCGCGCCTCGTGACGACGGTGGCGCTGCCGTGCTCCATATTTGTCAGTCTGACGGGAGATTTCACGGCGGAAAAATTGACCGCGTTGCTGCCCGATACCGTGCTGCCGATCGTCTCCATGCTGCTGGCGATGGTGGTCGGGAAGATAGCTGCCCGTGTTTTGAATATCAAGCACGGACGGCGGGGCGTGTTCAGTGTGAATTTTTTCATTTCGAATACGATGTTCATCGGTTTGCCCGTCAATCTGGCGTTGTTTGGGGAGGAAAGCATCCCCGCAGTCATGCTCTATTATGTGGTCAATACGCTGGTGTTTTGGACGCTGGGCGTGAACAGCATCGTGGGGGATACCGCCAGAGCGCGGGAGAGTTTCTTTTCCCCTGCCACGCTCCAAAAGATCCTGTCTCCGTCTCTGATTGCCTTTATCGTGTCGATTGCGTTTGTCCTGTCGGGATGGTCGCTTCCCGACGGCATAAACGCCGGCCTTCGCTATACGGGCCAGCTCACGACGCCGCTGTCGCTGATTTTTATCGGTATAGAAATCAGCCATATCTCGCTGCGGAAGTTCAAGTTTGAAAAAGACTTGTTTTGGGGGCTTATCGGGCGGTATGTAGTCTGCCCAATCTGCGTGCTGGTTTTCGTGCCGTTCATTTCCGTTTCCCCTATGTCGGTGAAGGTCTTTACGATGCAGGCTGCTATGCCGGCGATGACCATGCTGACCATCGTGTCGAAGCAGTACGGCGCCGACAGCCAATATGCCGCCGCGTTGTCGTTTGTCACAATTCTCTTAGGCATAGTCGTCATACCGCTGTATATGACGGTGGTGAATCTGTGGGTATGAGCCGATTGAAAATTTATTGTCATTCAACAAAACAAAACCGGACGATGCGATTGCGTCGTCCGGTTTTGTTTTGTTCATCGTGCGGTTATTTTATGTCGAGATCCGCCGTGACTTGGTAATAGTCGCAGGGATGAGCGTCATAGCCGACGACGTTCTTTTTCGAGATCAGGCTCATTTGCAGGAATGAGCAGAACACGTAGCCGTTGTCGTCGAGAATCGCCTGCTGCATTTCGACGGCGAGGCTGGCGCGTTTCGCCGGGTCAAATTCTCCCGCCAGCTCTTTCGCCAAGCCTTCGAGCTTGTCGCTGTGGAAGCGGCCATTGTTGACCGGCGAGCTGTCGAGGGTACAGGAGGTGAAGAAGTATTCCGGGTCGCCGGTGGGCGCCGTGACCATCGCGCTGGCATAGACGTCCCAGCCTGCCGGGTCCTTACGGATTTTGTTGTGGTTTTTGGTGTTGTTCACTTCGACGTCGATCCCGATTTTCTTCAGCTCCGCCTGCGCTGACTCGGCGAGGAGCGGCAGCTCCAGACGGCTCGGATAGGTCAGCCAGCGCACCGTGAGTTTTTTACCGTCCTTCTCGCGAATGCCGTCGCCGTCCGTGTCCACCCATCCGGCGGCTTCGAGGACTTTTTTCGCGCCCTCGGGATTGTAGCTCTCCGTCTTGACCTTGTCGCCGCCGAAGGCAAAGCCGGAGGGGAACGCGCCGCTTGCCGGATAGCCGTTGCCGTTGAGCAGCGTCTTGACGAAGCCATCCTTGTTGATGCCCATCGCAATCGCTTTGCGGACGGCGGGGTCGGAGGCAATCGGGCTTTCGTAGTTCATCCAGAGGAAGAACGCGCGGGAGGTCGCGACCTTAGAGAAGCGGTACTTGTCGCTTGGGAACAGCGGGTAGCTTTCGTAGGCCATGCCGTAGGCCGCGTCAATCTCGCCGGATTGAAGCGCCGCTGCCAGCGTGTTGCCGTTGGAAATCGCGCGGATGGTCAGCTCGTCGAGCTTCGGCGCGCCGTTCCAATAAGTCACATTTTTCTTCAGCGTCAGATGGTCGCCGGACTTGCAGTCGGTGGCGATGTACGGGCCGGTGCCGGAGACGATGCCGTCTTTGACGCCCGCCGCAACGTCGACGATGCAGGCGTAGGGGTCGCCGAGATAATGGAGCAGGGCCGGGCGCGGCTCTTTCGTCTTGATGGTCAGCGTTTGCCCGTTGGCCTCGATGGAGTCGATCATCAAGTCTTTCGGCGCGCGGTCATGGTTTTTGACCAGCGCCTCCAGGCAATCCTTGACGGCGGCGGCGTCCATCGCGCGGCCACTGTGGAACTTCACGCCGTCTTTCAACGTCAGCTTCCATGTCAGCGGGTCGATGTTCTCATAAGAGGTTGCCAGCCACGGCTGGACTTCCATCTTGTCGGAGTAACGGACGAGAGTCTCGCCGATGCCGTAACGGATGCAGGCCCAGCCGGAATATTCGTCGTGGGGATTGATGGTCTTTTCGAGGTTGTCGGGGGTGAAGGTGGTGTCGCCGATGACCATTTTTTTCGTCGTTGATGCGCCGCTGCTTTTATCTCCGCCGCTACCGCCGCAGCCAGTCAAGAGCCCTACGGCAAAACAGAACGCTAAGAGTAATGACAGTGTCTTTCTCATGATGTTTCTCCTTTTTCTTTCCAACTTGCTCTTACTTTTCCGCCGTGATGGTAAAAATCGGCGTCGGATTGTAAAATTCGTCCGGCTCGGCGTAAATTCGCTTCCATACGCCCGTGTCCACCGTGACGCGGGAAAAGCCCGCGTCGATCAAAAGGCGCAAATCCCATTCGGGGCGCCGCCTTTGGTACGCGCAAAGCTCCAGCGTGATTTCATCGCCTTCCGCAAGAAGGTCGGCGGGAATCTGTTTGTGGGCGTGGTTCGGCAGCAGCGCAATATCCTCCGCGTCGGAAAATTCATGGCAGTAGTCCGCGTCGAAATTGATCAATATCCCTCCTTTTACCAGCAGTTTATGCCATGAACGATAGGCCTCCTCCAATTGGGGCAGCGTCCAAGTCAGGTTCCGCGTGACGATGGCGTCAAAACTTTCCGGTGGGAAATCCGGATGCTCCGCGTCCATCACGAGAAACTTGGTGGGGACGTTTACCGTCTTAGCGAAGGCTTCCGCCCGGGAAACCATCTCGCGGGTCAGGTCGATGCCCGTAACCGTATGGCCTTCGGCGGCGAGCAGGCAGGCGAGAAATCCCGTGCCCGTGCCGACGTCGAGAATCCGCAGGCGTTTCCCTTTCGGCAAATAATGCGCAATCTCCCGGAGCCAAAGCGCTCGCTT
>CACYUQ010000126.1 GCA_902777615.1 uncultured Selenomonadaceae bacterium | reverse complement strand
CTCGATAGCGTTAATTGGCATACCAGGCACCTCCTTGCGGAAAAATATCTATGAAAAACGTCAAACGATGTTCGACGTAAAAATTCCTCATTAGGAGAAATTCAACAAACGTTGTAAAAAACCCTTCCAACCGAAACGAATTTTATGCTCTCCTCCGTAAAGAACATTTTTTGCCACCGCCTCGATACAACGAGCGGCCACCGTATCGGGATATGCAGAAAGCAACGGTTGCTGCTGTTTGACGGCATTCATCACACTTCTGTCCTCGTAAATATACCCCAAACTCGTCAGCGACATCGAAAGAAATTTTTCCGACGTCCGCTGAAGCTTCATCAAAACTTCGCTGCTCTCCCCTTCATCATATACGCGATTGACCACAATCTTCAAGTCTTTTTTTTCGGAATTCATGCTGTACGCTTTCATGACCGCGTAAGCGTCCGTCAGCGCTGTCGGTTCCGGCGTCGTCACGAGAATGACCTCGTCCGCCGCCAAGATGAAATCGAGCACGTTGCGCCCAATGCCCGCGCCTGTGTCGACGAGCACGATATCCGCCATCGTCTCGCAAGCGGCCAGCTTATCCATTAGGCATTGGCGCTCCTGCGGCGAAAAATCCGTCGCCCGCTCGATGGCCGAGCCGCCGGAAATATAATTGATACCGTAGGGGCCGTGAATCAGCACGTCCTGTAATGTCACGTCCGGCTGTAAAAGATGAAGCAGATGATGCTTGGACACCGAGCCGAGCACCACATCGACGTTTGCCATGCCGAGATCGGCGTCGACAATCATCACACGGCGACCGATTTTCGCCATCGCAAGCGCAAGATTTACCGTCAGGTTCGTCTTGCCGACACCGCCTTTGCCGCTGGTAATGGCAATAACCCGCGCCCCCGATTTCATCGTCGGGCGAAACACGCGGCTGAGCACCGAAGTATGCGCGCCTATTTCAGGCGCCGCAGGAGCCGCCACGGGCGGCGGGTAAGATGTCGGCGGCGCGACAGAAGGCAGCGGCCCGCTATATTCGTTTTTTTCCTGAACGAGCTCCCGCAGGCTCGCCGCCTGATCCTTCATTGCACATTACCTCAGCATGAGCCGTGCCAACGCTTCCGGCTTTGCCGGCTCAATATCGTCGGGAACGCTTTGCCCGGTCGTCAGGTACGACATTGCCAAGCGCCGGTCAAACAAAAGGTTCACGATAAACCCGACGCTGTCCGTCTCGTCCGTTTTCGTCATCAAAATGCGGTCCGGGCGGCACGCCGCGAAACGCTCCAAAATCATCTCCGCGTCGCGCTCCTTTGTCGTCGCGCTCAAAACGAGATGCTTTTCAATGGACGGCTCAACCGCCAAGAACTCTTTCAGCTCATCCATTTGATATTCGTTGTTCTGACTCCGCCCCGCCGTGTCAATCAGGATCAGCTTCTTATCCCGATGCTTGCGAAGCGCAGGTTTCAACTCGGAAGGCGAATAGACGATTTCCAAGGGGAGCCCGATAATATCAGAATACGTCCTGAGCTGATCCACCGCTGATATACGATAGGTGTCCGCCGTAATCAGCGCAACGCTGACGCCACGCTCCAATACATACTTCGCCGCGATTTTCGCGATAGTCGTCGTCTTGCCGACACCCGTCGTACCAATCAGTGCGACAATCTTGGGGCGTCCGTCCTTTAGGCCGATTCCGTCGCCCGTCTTCAGGACACTGTGCAGATAATCGCTAAGTGCCCGCACGGCCTCTTGCGACTCCTTGCCCAGCATCATCGTCGCAGGCGGGATCTTCCGTATCATATCCTGCATGACATCTTCCCGAAGAGCCTGGGCGCTGAGCGCGTCCTTCAGCGTTATGATGTCTTCGCCGTTGGCCGACTGGTTCATCACCTGTCGGAGCATTTGGCGCATCTGCGCCAGCTCATCCTCCAAGGCGTTGATTTTTTCCTGTTTCTCGCTCTCCTGCGGCTCCTCCGGCTGCGCAGACGCACCAAAAGCTTCCGCGGTTTCCTCAGATTCGACCGGGGAAGTCGACTCGGCGGGAGCGACGCTCGCCGCGCTTTCCTCCGGCAACGGTGCTTGCGTCTCCTGCTCTTCTTCCGCTTTATCCGGCGGCTCTTTTTTCGCCGCCATCGAAGCCAAAGTCTCCGCCTTGATGATGCGGGATTTTTCTTTTCTCGGCGCTTTAGGTTTATCTTGCGCCTTCGAAGCGTCCTGGAGTTCTTCTTGCGGAAGCTCCTCAGCCTTGAACACCGGCTCGGTCTCACGGCGCGGCAGTATCGGTTCCGCTAAGGCCGGCTGGATGCTTTCCAAGCTTGGAACCGTATACTCTTCCGGTATCTCTTCTATCGGCATCGGAGCCGGATGAAGGGTAATTCTCGGTTTGCGTGTTTTCGTCTGGCGACGCGACTGCACCGTCGGCGTCGTACGCAGAAGCGGCTGCGGCTCCAGAGAAGCAAATCCCTCGTCGTCCGCTGCCTGTGGAGGCTCGATGATCCGGCTTTTGGCCCGAGCTCTCGTCACGCCCTCTTCCGTGCCCGCCGTCTTGTACTGGGAAAGCACATTGCGCGGGCGGGCCGCCATCTGCGGTTTCGCCGGCTCGCTCTCCTGCGGTTCCGCAGGCGCAGGCCGAGTCGCGCGGGGCATCGCGGGAAGCTTCACTCGGGGGCGGCGCGGCGTATCGTCCACCGCTGCCGTCACTTCCACGACTTCCTTGCTCTTGTATCCCAGAAATCCGCCCTGTTTATATCGTTTTGTATGAAGAATGACCGCGTCGCGCCCGAGCTCGTCCTTAACCATTGCCATGGCCTCTTTGAGATCGGCCGCCTTAAAAACCTTGATGCGCAATTATATCTTCACCACCCCAAGAATTTGCAGTTCCACGCTCTGTTCAATCTCCGCATGGGAGAGAACAATCACGCCTTCGATGGAACGCTCGACGAGCTTGCGGAAATACGGACGTACCGCTGGGCTTGTCAGCACGATCGGCTGATAGCCCATATTGGTAAGTTTCGTCAGTTCCGTATTCAGCACAGTCAAGAGCTTTTGCATCGTATCCGGGTCGAGACTGACATAGGAGCCGCGATCCGTGCGCTGCACCGCGCCCGCGATCCGGTTTTCCAGCGCCGGATCCAACGTGATGCAGGGAATTGTATTGTTTTGCAGGTTCTGCTGCGTAATCTGGCGCGCCATCGCATGGCGGACGTACTCCGTCAGGATGTCCGTATCCTTCGTCGCCCGCGCATAATCCGCCAGCACCTCGAATATCGTGCTCATGTCGCGAATGGAAATGCGCTCCCTCAGGAGATTCGCGAGCACCTTTTGCACCTCGCCCACCGACGGCATCTCGGCCATGACCTCGTCGACAAGCGTCGCGTTCGTCTTCTTGAGGTTGTCCACGAGATCCTGCGTCTCTTTACGGCCGAGGATTTCATCGGCGTGCGCCTTGATGACCTCGGTCAGATGCGTCGCCAGCACCGACACCGCGTCGACGACCGTATAGCCGTTCAGCTCGGCCTGTTCACGTTGCTGCTCCGTAATCCAAAGCGCAGGAAGACCGAAAGCCGGCTCGATGGTCTCAATGCCCGGCACTTCCTCAAACACAGTACCGGAATTCATCGCGAGGAAATGATCGAGCATCAGCTCACCCTTCGCGATTTCAATGCCTTTCAGTTTTATGATATAAGCGTTCGGCTTGATCTGGATATTGTCGCGGATGCGGATAGTCGGCACGACAAGACCGAGCTCCAACGCACACTGGCGGCGGATCATGACGATACGCTCCAAGAGGTCGCCGCCCTGTCCGGTATCGACCAGCGGAATCAAGCTGTAGCCGATTTCCAGTTCCATCGGGTCAACCTGCAACAGCGAAACGATATTTTCCGGCTTCGTCGCCGCCTGCTTTTCCTTCGCCGCCTGCTGCTTCTGCTCTTCCGCCCGCTCCTCGCCCGCTTCCACCGTCCGGCGAAGCGAATAGCCAATAAAACCCGCAAGCATAGCAAGCACGAAGAACGGAATTCCCGGAAGTCCCGGAACAATCGACAGCAAGGTCAAAACGCCGCACGCGATGAAAAACACGCGCGGGTTGCGGAAAAGCTGGGACACGAGATCGCTGCCGAGATTGTCACCCTCCGCCGCCGAACGCGTAACGATAATGCCCGTCGCCGTTGAGATCAACAGCGCGGCAATCTGCCCGACGAGGCCGTCGCCGACCGTCAGCAGCGTATAGGTCTGGAGCGCCTGCATCGCCGTCAGGTTCCGCATCAGCATACCGATGATGAAGCCGCCGCCGATATTGATCAGCGTAATGATAATCGACGCAATCGCGTCGCCCTTGACAAACTTCGAGGCACCGTCCATAGCGCCGTAAAAGCTTGCCTCAGCCTGGATCTTTTCGCGCCGCTTCTTCGCCTCAGCGTCTGTAATCGCGCCCTGGTTCAGGTCGGCGTCAATCGCCATCTGCTTACCGGGCATCGCGTCCAATGTAAAGCGGGCCGCGACTTCGGAAACGCGCTCTGCGCCTTTCGTGATGACCACGAACTGGATGACGACAAGAATCAAGAATACAATAAAACCTACAACGGCATTGCCGCCTACAACGAAATTGCCGAATGCGGTAATGACCTCGCCGGCATAGCCTTCCAGGAGAATCAGTCGCGTCGAGGAAATATTCAGCGCCAGACGAAACAATGTCGTTATCAAAAGGAGCGACGGAAACACCGAAAAATCCAGCGCATCCGAATTGTAGATCGTCACCAGGACGATAACCAGAGAAAGCGTAATATTCACACAGAGCAGAATATCAAGCAGCATGGTCGGCAGCGGAATGATCATCATCAGGACAATCATGATGAGAACGGCTGCGACCAGCACATCGCTATGCTGTTGTATGAATCCGCCCTTCTCTTCCATTTCCCGGCTCCTTTGGCCCTGCTATAGTATCACGCCTTGCCGCGGCTCGGGGCTATCCGGCATAGCGGTAGGGATGCTTAAGATGATAAACATACGCGAGGACTTCCGCCACCGCCTTGTAAAGCTCCGGCGGCACCGTACCGCCAATCTCCACCGACGCATAGAGCGCCCGAGCCAGCGGCTTGTTCTCGACAATCACGACCCCCGCCTCCCGGGCGACGTCCTTGATTTTCAGCGCCACATAGTCCTGCCCTTTGGCGATGACCTCCGGCGCGCGCATCCCGTCCGTGTAGCGAAGCGCTACCGCGAAATGCGTCGGGTTCGTCACGATGACGTCCGCTTTCGGCACCTCGCGCATCATGCGCGACATAGCCATTTCCCTTTGTTTCTGCTTGATCTTTCCCTTGATTTGCGGATCGCCTTCCATTTGCTTGAACTCTTCCTTGACTTCCTGCTTCGTCATCTTCAAGTTCTCATGGTGTTCCCACTTCTGGTACATATAATCGAGAATCGCCATCGCGAAAAAAATCGCGCAAATCTTGAACGCCATCAGCAAAATAATATCGGCAATCTGCCCCATGCTGGCAGCAAGGTCAAGATAGATGAGCTTGGGC
>CACYUQ010000125.1 GCA_902777615.1 uncultured Selenomonadaceae bacterium | reverse complement strand
TCTTCACGCACGTTTCCGGTTGGATCGCCTCGCGAATGTCCTCCTCAAAAAGCGGGGACAGTTTTTTGAACTCTTCCATCGTCAGATCCTGCAGCCATTTTTTCTTTTCGATGCAGTACCCAACGGCCTCGCCCGCCACGGCGTGCGCTTTGCGGAACGGCAGGCCCTTCTTCGCGAGGTAATCGGCAAGATCGGTGGCGTTCGAGAAATCTTCCTCGACGGCGCGGCGCATCACGTCTTTCCGCACCTTCATTCCGCGCAGGATACGTGCGTAAACCGCGAGGCTGAACTTCACCGTGTCGATGGCGTCGAAAACGCCCTCCTTGTCCTCTTGCAGATCCTTGTTGTACGCCAGCGGCAATCCCTTGACCGTCGCGAGCATCGCCGTCAGATGGCCGACGACACGCCCCGTCTTCCCGCGCACCAGCTCGGAGACGTCGGGGTTTTTCTTTTGCGGCATCATGCTAGATCCGGTGCAGTGGGCGTCGTCCAGCTCGACAAAGGAAAATTCTCGCGAACACCAGAGAATCGTCTCTTCGCTGAGTCGCGACAGATGAACCATCAAAATCGACGCGGCGGACAGGAACTCTATGATGTAGTCGCGGTCGCTGACCGCATCGAGGCTGTTCGAGTAAATGCGGTCGAAATGAAGCGCCTCCGCGACCATCTTCCGGTCAATCGGGAACGTAGTCCCCGCCAGCGCCCCCGCGCCCAGCGGCATGATGTCCGCCCGGGCGTAAACGCCGCGAAACCGCTCGAAATCCCGCGCCAACATCGAGAAATACGCCAGCAGATGATGGGCAAACAGAATCGGCTGCGCTCGCTGCAAATGCGTATAGCCGGGCATCATCACGTCGGCGTTTTTCTTCGCCGTCTCAATCAATGCATTCTGCATATCGAGAATCAGCCGGAGCACCTCGACGGTCTCCCGCCGCACGTACATATGCGTGTCCAGCGCCACCTGATCGTTGCGGCTGCGCGCCGTATGAAGCCGCGCGCCCGCGTCGCCGATGGCATCCGTCAGCCGCTTTTCGATATTCATGTGAATATCTTCCAGCGCCACGTCGAAGGAAAAATCGCCATCCTCGATTTTCGCAAGAATGTCCTTGAGCCCGCCGATAATCGCGTCGCGGTCCACGTCGGAAATTATCCCGCATTTCGCGAGCATCGTCGCGTGGGCGATACTGCCAGCGATATCCTCGCGGTACATGCGCTTGTCAAAGGAAATCGACGCCTGAAAATCGTTGATCATCTCGTCGGTCGTTTTCGAGAAACGACCGCCCCACATCTTTTCGCTCATTTCAAGAGTCCCGTTTTTTCCTGCATCAGCGCGCGGACCTTAAGCGGCAGACCGAACAGATTGACGAAGCCGGTGCCGTCCGCCTGATTGTAAACGTCGTCCTCTTCAAAGGTCACGAATTCCTGATTGTACAGCGAATACTTGGACTTCGCGCCAGCCGAGATGATGTTGCCGCGATAGAGCTTCAGCCGCACCACGCCCGTGACCGTGCGCTGTGTGGAATCCACGAAAGCGTCCAGTGCCTCGCGAAGCTGTGAGAACCACATGCCGTCGTAAACGAGCTCGGCGTAACGATTTGCCACGAGTTCTTTGTAATGAAGCGTCGCACGGTCGAGGGTCAGATACTCGAGCTCACGATGCGCGTAGTAAAGGATGGCTCCGCCCGGGTTCTCATAGACGCCGCGGGACTTCATGCCGACGAGACGATTCTCGCAGATGTCCGTGATGCCGATCCCGTGCTTCGTGCCGATTTCGTTCAGCAGCGTCAGGAGCTTCTTCGCGCTGCGAATCTTCTTTCCGTTCACGCCGACGGGCACGCCCTCTTTGAATTCAATTTCGATGACTTCGGCTTTGTCGTTCACCTTTTCCGGCGCCTTCGTCACGAGGAACATATCGTTCTTCGGCGCGTTCCACGGATCCTCGAGGTCGGAGCCTTCATGGGAAAGGTGCCAGATATTGCGGTCCATGCTGTAGGTCTTGTTCTCAGTGGCGATGGGAATCTTGTGCTTCTTCGCGTAAGCGATCTCTTCCTCGCGGGAACGGAGCTCCCACTCGCGCCACGGCGTGATGATCTTCATCTGCGGCGCCAGCGCCTTGACCGAAAGCTCGAAGCGAACCTGATCGTTGCCCTTGCCCGTCGCGCCGTGCGCGATGGCGTCGCATTTTTCCTTCTTCGCGATTTCCACGAGCTTCTTCGCGATAACCGGACGGGCAAACGACGTGCCGAGAAGGTACTTGCCCTCGTAGACCGCGCCCGCTTTCAGCGTCGGCCAGACGTACTCGGTCAAGAATTCCTCGGTCAGATCGGCGATGAACACCTTCGACGCACCGGAAGCCAATGCCTTGTCATGCACGACGGAAAGCTCGTCGCCTTGCCCGATGTCGGCGCAGACCGCGATAACCTCGCAGCCGTCGTAGTTCTCTTTCAACCACGGAATGATGACCGACGTGTCGAGGCCGCCAGAATACGCCAGCGCGACTTTCTTCACTTTACCTTTTGCCTTCGCGGGCGCTTTCACCTTTGCGGCCGCCTTGACTTTAGCGGGCACCTTTGCCTTCGTTTTTGCTTTTACGTTTGCCATGAAAAACAGCTCCTTTTGTTTTCTTTGTTGATTATTTATTTTCATCCTGCCCAGACAGGATTTTGTCTATTTTTACCACACGTTCCCTGTATTTTGCAAGCATTTCCGCTGAGCCTTCCACCAAGAGGACCGGCTCGAACTCGATCCACACCTCGCGGAGCCGCCGCAGCGAATTTCGGTATTCCTCCCGCGTTTTCAGATACGCTTTGCGCTGATAATGCTCGGTGATCAGGCTTTCCCATTCAAGGAACGCGTTCAGCACGACGTCGGGATTCTTGCCTTCCTGCGCGTCATGGTTTCTGTACCAGCTCAGCGATTCCTTGAAAATCGCAAAGTCGCCTTTCTCCAAAAGCTCCAGCCACATCGCGACGTCCGACAGCGTGACATACCCACGGCTGTCCGCCCGCCAATAATGGTGGACGAGGTCGCGCCTGCGGAAAAGTACCGCCGACGGCTCGCCGATGTAATTGCAGACCGAGAAGAACAGTGTGCGCCCCGCTTTTTCCCCGGAAAAAATCTGGTATTCGCCTTCGAGACCTTCCACGGGACAATAAATCCCCGTGTAGTTCCCTTCCCCGTCGATCATGCCGCGCTGCGATGTCACCAGTGTAAGATTTGGATGGGCAAGGAACACGTCCACCATCCGCTGCAATTTGTCCGGAGCGAGGATGTCGTCGTCCATCAGCCATTGCAGATATTCGCCTTTGGCCAGCTGCTCAAACGGCGCAAAATTTTCCGCTTTCGATTTCGCTTCCCGATTCCGCAGATAGGTGATACGCGGCTCATCCTTATAATACTCCATGAGCTTCGCCGTTTCCTCGTTGGTGCTGTTATCCGTGACGAGAATCTCGACGTTCGGGTATGTTTGCGAAAGAGCGCTTTCCAAAGTCAGCGCGAACATTTCCGGACGGTTATATGTAGGAATCATGACGGAAACGAGCGGCAACGACATCGTACCGTTTTTGCCTTCGCCCATGATCTTACCCCATCAAGAGCGTCATAATCGCCTTCTGCGCGTGAAGGCGGTTCTCCGCCTCGTCAAAGATGACGTCCGCATTCGCCTCGAAAACCTCGTCGGTGATTTCCTCGCCGCGATACGCAGGCAGACAATGCATGACAATCGCGCGGCGGTCGGCTTTCTTCATCAGGGCCTTGTTCACTTGATACGGCGCGAAGATTTTCTTGCGTTCGTCGTGCTCGGCTTCCTGTCCCATACTGGCCCAAGTGTCCGTCACGACAACGTCGGCGCCCTTGACCGCTTCCGCCGGGTCGTTCGTCAACAGGAGCTTCGCACCCGTCTCTTTCGCGTCCTTCATCGCGTTTTTCACGACCGTTTTGTCCGGCTGATGCGTCTTCGGCGTCGCGACGGCCAGCGTCATGCCCGTCTTTGCCGCGCCGTAGAGGTACGAGTTCGCCATGTTGTTGCCGTCGCCGACGAACGCGACCTTCAGTGCAGAAAGATCTTTACCCTTGTGCTCACGCATCGTCAGAAGGTCGGCCATGACCTGACACGGATGCAGGAGATCCGTCAGCGCGTTGATGACGGGAATAGTCGCCCATGCCGCCAATTCCTCCGCCGTCTCGTGGGCATAGGTACGAATCATGATGCCGTCGAGATAGCGCGAAAGCACCCGCGCGGTATCGCGAATCGGCTCGCCGCGCCCAAGCTGCGTGTCATGGGACGACAGGAACAACGCGCTACCACCGAGCTGATACATCCCGACCTCAAAAGAGACCCGCGTCCGCGTCGAGGACTTCTCGAAAATCATGCCCAGCGTCCGGCCCTCCAGATAACGGTGCGGCACTCCGCCCTGCTGCATCGCTTTCAAATGCGCCGCTAAGTCGAGAGCCGCCTCCACATCGTCCGGCGCAAGATCGTGAATCGTAAGAAAATCCTTGTCCATCGTCAAAACCAACCTCCTTATGCAAAACGCGGCAGGACGCGCTCCAACACATCCATGACTTCGTCAATTTCCGCCTTCGTGACAATCAGCGGCGGCACGAAGCGAAGAACTTTCCCGGCTGTGCAATTGATGATCGCGCCTTCTTCAAGGCAGGCGTTCACCACGTCGCGGCCATCTTTCGCCAGCTCCATGCCGAGAATCAACCCGTTACCACGCACTTCCTTGACAAGCCACGGCAATTTAGCCGCGAGCTTTGCGAGCCGCTCCGCAAAATACGCGCCCGTGGCCTCAACATTCGCAAGAAATTCCGGCGTCATCGCGTCCAATACCGCATTCGCCGCCGCGCAGGCCAGCGGATTGCCACCGAACGTCGAGCCGTGATCGCCGGCGTGGAACGCCGCAGCGACTTTGTCCTTCGCAATGAATGCGCCGATAGGCACCCCGCCCGCCAGCCCCTTAGCCAGCGTTACGATATCGGGCTTGATGCCGAAATGCTCATAGGCGAAAAATTTCCCGGTGCGTCCCATGCCACTCTGAATCTCGTCAAGAATCAGCACCGCACCGTATTTGTCACAAAGCGCGCGAACCTTTTGGAAATAATCCTTTGGCGGCACATGGACGCCGCCCTCGCCCTGAATCGTCTCCAGCATCACCGCGCAGGTCTTTTCGTTTACCATTTTTTCCAGCGCGTCGTAATCGCCGAAATCCACATAAGAGAAGCCGCCCGGCAGCGGGCCGAAGCCTTCTTGATATTTCGGCTGCCCGGTGGCCGTCAGCGTCGCTAGCGTGCGCCCGTGGAAGCTGTGCCACGCGCAAATGATTTCGGATTTGTCCTTCGATATGCTATGCGCGTATTTACGCGCCAGTTTGATCGCGCCTTCGTTGGCCTCCGCGCCGGAATTTCCAAAAAACACCTTGCCGCCGCCAAACCGCGCCGCCAGCTTCTCCGCCGCGTCCGCCTGCGCCTGCGTATAGTAAAGATTCGAGCAGTGGATCATCTTTTTCGCTTGGGTCGCCACCGCATTCACCAGCGCCGGATAGCCGTGCCCGAGCACATTTACCGCGATGCCGCCGAGAAAGTCGATGTAGTTTTTCCCCTGTGTGTCGTAAACATAAACGCCCTC
>CACYUQ010000124.1 GCA_902777615.1 uncultured Selenomonadaceae bacterium | reverse complement strand
GGACGAGATGGCGGCGCGGGGGGAGACAAACCTTTTCGGACAGAAGGTGCGCGTCATCGAGCTGCAATCCGAAGGCGGCGCGGCGGGCGCGGTGCATGGCTCGCTGCAGGCGGGCGCTTTGACGACGACCTACACGGCGTCGCAGGGCATGCTCTTGATGATTCCCAATATGTATAAGATCGCCGGCGAACTTTTGCCCGGCGTGTTCCATATCAGCGCCCGCGCGTTGGCGGCTTCTTCGCTGAACATTTTCGGCGACCATCAGGACGTCATGGCAGCGCGGCAGACCGGTATCGCGATGCTGGCCGAGGCCAGCGTGCAGGAGGTCATGGATCTCGGCGCTGTCGCGCATCTTGTCGCGATCAAGGGACGCGTGCCGTTCATCAATTTCTTCGATGGTTTCCGCACGTCCCATGAAATCCAGAAAATCGAGACGATCGACTATGCAGACCTCGGCAAGCTCCTCGATTGGGATGCGGTGGAAGCGTTCCGTCATCGCGCGCTGAACCCGGATCATCCGGTGGTCCGCGGCACTGCGCAGAACCCCGACATTTACTTCCAGACCCGTGAGGGTGTCAACGAATACTATACGAAAATCCCCGACATGGTCGAGGAAGCAATGGCGGAGCTCGCGAAGATCACGGGCCGCGAGCATCACATTTTCGACTATTACGGCGCGAAGGACGCGGAGCGCGTGATCATCGCCATCGGCTCCGTCACTGAAGCGGCGGCGGAAGCGGTCGACTATCTTTCCTCGCAGGGCGAGAAAGTCGGCGTCGTGTCCGTCCATCTCTATCGTCCGTTCTCAATTGCGGTGCTCGACCGCACGAAAGAGCCGGGTTCGCTCGGCGAGCCGCTCTACCTCGACGTCAAGGCCGCGTACTACGATACGGCGGAGAAGCCGGTCATCGTCGGCGGACGCTACGGCCTGGGCGGCAAGGACGTGACGCCGGACCAAATCTTCGGCGTATTTGAAGAGCTGAGAAAGGACGCGCCGAAGAATGGCTTCACCATCGGCATCGAGGACGACGTGACGAAACTCTCCCTCGCGCCCGCGCATTCCGACGTTGACCTGACGCCGGAGGGCACCACGGCCTGCAAGTTCTGGGGCCTTGGCTCCGACGGCACCGTCGGCGCGAACAAGTCCGCCATCAAGATCATCGGTGACAATACCGATATGTACGCGCAGGCGTATTTCGCTTACGACTCGAAGAAGTCCGGCGGCATCACGATGTCACATCTGCGGTTCGGCAAGCTGCCGATCCGCTCCCCGTATCTCATCAACAAGGCGAATTTCATTTCCTGCTCGAAGGAGTCCTATGTCCATCAGTACGACCTGCTGGCGGGTATCAAGGACGGGGGCACGTTCCTCCTCAATACGACTTGGAAAGAGTCGGAGCTTGGTGAGCATCTGCCCGCGGCGATGAAGCGTACGTTGGCGCAGAAGCACGTGAAATTCTATATCATCAACGCGGTCGAGGCGGCGCAGGAGCTGGGCCTTGGCGGACGCTTCAACATGATCATGCAGTCAGCGTTCTTCAAGCTGGCGGATATCATCCCGCTGGACAAGGCGGTCAAGTATCTGAAGGATTCCGTCGTCACGTCCTATGGAAACAAGGGCCAGAAGGTCATCGACATGAACAACGCCGCCATCGACAAGGGTATCGACCCGGCGGCGCTGATCGAGGTCAAAGTCCCCGCGGACTGGGCCAATGCGAAGGACGCGCCCGCGCCGAAGAAGGATGTGCCGGAGTACATAACGGCGGCGCAGGACATCATGAACCGGCAGGAGGGCGAAAAAATCCCCGTCGGCGTATTCGAGAAGCTTGGAGTCGTGGATGGCACGTTCCCGTCCGGCACCTCGGCTTATGAGAAACGCGGCATCGCGATCGACGTGCCCGAGTGGCAGCCCGACCTTTGCATCCAGTGCAACCAGTGCTCCTTCGTCTGCCCGCACGCGGCGATCCGTCCGATCCTGATGACGGCGGAGGAGAAAGAAAAGGCCCCGGCGGGTACGCAGGCGAATCCGGCCCTCGGCGCGAAGGATCTGTTCTTTACGATGGTCGTTTCCCAGTTGGACTGCCTTGGCTGCGGCAACTGCGCCGAGATCTGCCCGGCTCCGAAGGGCAAGGCGCTGGTGATGAAGCCGTTTGGCACGCAGGAGCAAAAGCAGCCGGTCTTCGATTACGGCGTGAACAAAGTCACGCCGAAGCAGAACCCGATGAACAAGAAGACCGTCAAGGGCAGCCAGTTCGAAAAGCCGCTCTTGGAATTCTCCGGCGCTTGCGCGGGCTGCGGCGAGACGCCGTATGTGAAGCTCGTGACTCAGCTGTTCGGCGACCGCATGATGATCGCGAATGCCACCGGCTGCTCGTCGATCTGGGGCGCGTCCGCTCCGTCGATGCCGTACACGAAGAACCATCTCGGACAGGGCCCGGCGTGGGCGAACTCGCTGTTTGAGGATGACGCGGAATTTGGCCTCGGTATGTTCCTCGGCACGAAGGCGGTCCGCGAGGCGGTGGCGGAAGACGTCGCCGAAGCGATCTCGGCGGGCAAAGGCTCGGCGGATTTGCAGGCGGCCATGAAGGAATGGAAGGAGAACATGAACGAGGGCGAGGGCACCCGCGAGCGCGCGGCAAAGCTGACAGCCCTGCTCGAAAAGGAAAAGGGCAGCGATGCGCTCCTCAATAAGATTTACGACAAGCGCGACTTCCTCGTCAAGCGCTCCCAGTGGATCATCGGCGGCGACGGCTGGAGCTACGACATTGGCTACGGCGGTCTGGACCATGTGCTGGCGTCCGGCGAGGACGTCAACGTGCTCGTCCTCGACACCGAGGTTTATTCGAACACGGGCGGTCAGTCGTCGAAATCGACGCCGGCGGCGGCCATCGCGCAGTTCGCGGCCAGTGGCAAGCGCACGAAGAAGAAGGACCTCGGCATGATGGCGATGAGCTACGGCTACGTCTACGTCGCGCAGGTCGCGATGGGCGCGGACAAGAACCAGACGCTGAAAGCTATCTGCGAGGCGGAAGCGTACAAGGGCCCGTCTCTCGTCATCGCCTACGCGCCGTGCATCAACCACGGCATCCGCGCGGGTATGGGCAAGAGCCAGCGCGAGGAAGAAAAGGCGGTCAAGTCCGGCTACTGGGCGACCTACCGCTACAATCCGGAGCTGGTCGGCACGGACAAGAATCCGTTCGTCCTCGATTCGAAGGAGCCGACGGAGAGCTTCCAGGAGTTCCTGCAGGGCGAGGTGCGTTTCAGCTCGCTGAAGCGCGCGTTCCCGGAAATCGCGGAAGAGCTCTACGCCAAGACCGAGAAGGACGCGAAAGCGCGTCTTGAAGGGTACAAGAAGCTGGCAGGCCAGGCGTAAAAAGAATATTGGCATAAGAAAAGCGGCGTTCCAATTGCGGAGCGCCGCTTTTGCGTTATAAGCTTTCTTGATATGCGATTTGATCTGCGTGTCCCAAAAGGTACAGAAAGGCGAAAGCGGGAATGCGGAGCATGGGGGCTCCGGATGGCGCTTTTTGGATACCATGATCCTCCGCACGTTTCGTAATGATAAACGAGGCGCTTGCCGTACCCGCGAGGCTGCTGATGGCGTCTCTTTCCGATACCTCCGCTTGTTCACGGTATTTCACTTCAATCAATAATGGGCGGATGCGCGGATACTCCACGACAATATCGATTTCCTTCCCTTTGCCGCCGTCGCGGAAATATCCGATGGACGCGGCTTCGTGATAATAGAAAGCGGCAACGTGCTTATAAACGGAGGTCTCCACTATTTTTCCCAGCTCTGTCGGATTGCTCAGCAAAGATTCATCCATCAGCACTGCGTTCCGTATTGCGGCGTCAGCGACATATACCTTGGCGCGCGCCTTCAGGATGCGCTTGCCCGTGAGTTGGATCGGCCAGCTTCGGTAAATCAGATTCGCGCTTTCCATATATTGGATGTAATTTTCCACGGTTTGACGGGATACGCCGTTCAGTTCCTTCGCGATGGCGTCAATGGAGACGATATCGGAAGACACATTGCAGATATAAAGGAAAATACGTTCCAGTTCCGTAGCGTTTCGAATCTTGTAGAGTGCAGGCAAATCGCGTTTCAATATCTTATCCACCACATCCTCGCGCATTAGCCGCTGCGCTGTCAGATCATCGTTTGCCAATGCCAGCTCGGGGAAGCCGCCGATTTGCAGATAACGTATGAAATGATTCTGCACCATGGAAAGCTGTATCATGATTTGCGTGCGCTCTTGCACGGTCATTTCCAGAAGTGCTGACGCCTTGACGTTTGGCGCGAGATTGGGGCGGGGCGCTTCAATCAAGGCGCAATATTCATAAAAGGAAAGAGTGGGAACGGGAAGTATAGACCAACGCCCGACGCCGCTTTCCTGGTTACCGTGCATGAGGACAGGGCTCGCCGAATCGGTTGCTACGACTTTGGTTTCTGGCTGTGTGTCGTAAATGGTTTTCAGCCACTGATCCCAATCCGGCGCATATTGTACTTCGTCGAAAAAGTAATAGACGTCTTGCCCTGCATGGATGTTTTCATGGTAGCACGAGAGAATATATCCGATGCCGCCAAGCTTTAGCATCGGATGGTCGAGAGACACATAGAGGATTTGCTCCGCCCTCACGCCTGCCTTGAGCAATGCCTCGATGATTTGTTGTTGTATGGTTGTCTTGCCGACGCGGCGAATGCCGGTCAGGACGATCGTGCGGCGTAGATCTGCCCGAGTCAGTTGCTTCATTGCCTCGAAAAAAGCGAGCCGACGATATGGCTTTGCCATCGCCGGAGGAAAACTACCGGTTTTCCACCATGGATTGAATGAAGATAATACCTTCAAAATATTGTCCATATTAATAATTGACATGGTAATCCCCCTCCTTCCTCTCCAAGAGAATACCACGGTTTTTTGTCCTTGTAAAGGGAAATGTAATCTATACTTTACATTTTTGGAGTAAAAAATACAAAGTATAGATTACATTTTTGACTTAGCCTATCTTTATCCACTGTTCCGTAAGACTAATTTCGCTTTCTTTTTTCGTTTTCGGAAAAACGCGATGTTGTCCTATATAGAAAAAAGATAGCGGCTGCGAAGGAAGTCGTTCAATTGCATACGGCGCAAGAATTTTGAAACGGAAATAGAATGAAGACATAGTAAATCGGCGTTCCATGACGGAGCGCCGATTTTATTTGTCGCATTTCGGTATTGGCTTATCAGAGCATTTCCAGCATTTGCGCTGGGTTGTCTGCCGCTTTGACTTTGTCCATCGCTTTGACGATGACGCCTTTTTCGTCGATCAGGTACGTCGTGCGGACGACGCCCATGGAGATTTTGCCGTAGTTCTTCTTTTCCTTCCAAACGTCATAAGCTTGCAGGACATTTTTTCCCGTGTCCGAGAGCAGGACGAAGGGGAGGTTGTATTTTTCCTCGAATTTTTTGTGGGACGCGACGGTGTCTTTGCTGACGCCGATGACGACCGCGCCCTTTTCTTGGAACAGCGGATATTTTTCCCCGAAGCCGCAGGCTTGTTTTGTACAGCCGGAGGTCATATCCTTCGGATAGAAATACAGGATGACTTTCTTGCCGCGAAATTCCGCAAGGGAGCGCATCTTTCCGTTTTGGTCCGGCAGCGTGAAGTCCGGCGCTTTGGTTCCGTTTTCCAGCATGAGTGTTCCTCCTCTTTGTCATACTTTCCCGTTCATGCGTCTATTGTAACATTTTATTCGCGACGGATACAGGGGAATGTTTCGATTCAAGAAATGTTTTGCGGCGTTCCATGACGGAGCGCCGTTCTCCTTGTGATTTTTGATTGGTTATGTTACATTACATATATATGAAAAAAGGAGCGACAGGGATGGGGTTGAAAAGAACAGCGGCGGTGCTTGCTTTTGCGGCGGCGGTCTCTTTTCTCGGCGGCTGGGTCATGGACGTGGGGACGGCGGAAGCACGTGCTAATGAAGAGACACGGCAGGCGCAGGATAATAAGTCGACACGTAAGAAACGCCAGACGACGCGACAATCGGTAGAGCGTTCCCGTGCGCGTGGCGTCGCGTTGAAGCCGGGGGATTGCATCGGCGTCTTGGCGCCTGCTTCGTGGGAGGAAAAGTCGGAATGGGAGGCCGGGGTTCGCTTGCTGAAAAAGCGCGGCTATCGTGTGAAGCTGGCACCGTCCTGCACGGCGGCTTATGGTTTCTTCGCGGGAACCGATGAGAGAAGGGCTGCGGATGTCAACCAGTTTTTCCATGACGACGAGGTGAAGGCGATCCTCTGTTTGCGCGGCGGTTACGGTTCGGGGCGATTGCTCGATCGGCTCGATTACGCGATGATCGCCTGTCACCCGAAACCCTTCATCGGTTTCAGCGATATCACTGCGATGCATATCGCTCTCGGAGAGAAAAGCGGGATAGCCACCGTTCACGGCCCGATGCTTGCAAACCTCGCCAGCGATAACTTGTCCACATATACAAGCGAAGGGTTTTTTCGTGGGATCAAGTCGAGCAAACCGCTTG
>CACYUQ010000123.1 GCA_902777615.1 uncultured Selenomonadaceae bacterium | reverse complement strand
AGCTTCTCGGCATGGACACTCATGCGCGGGAGATAGGAAGGGATTTTCATTGGAACATAGAGTGATCGTGGCGGGCATCGGGCCGGGGCATCCCGACTATGTTTTGCCCGCCGCGCTCCGTGCGATTCGCGAGGCGAAGGTGCTCGTCGGTGGCAGTCGTGCGCTTTCAGATTTCGCGCGCGAGGGGCAGCGGACCATGGCAATTCGCGGCGATATTCCGTCGGTGCTTTCGTTTATTCGCGAGGCGCTTTCCGACAGCGACGTGGTTGTGATGGTCTCCGGAGATCCCGGTTATTATTCGCTGCTCGACGCTTTGCGGCGGGATTTCGACGAGGATTGCATTTCTGTGATTCCCGGGATCAGCTCCGTACAGTTCGCTTTTGCGCGGCTCGCGTTGCCGTGGCACGACGCGAGCCTCTTGAGCTTCCACGGCAGGCGGCCTTCCGACGACGAACTCGCTTATGCGCCGGGTCGGGTAATCGGTATGCTGACCGACGGGAAGCGCAGCTCCCGAACGATTCCGAAACTCTTGATGGATATGGGCTGGCCGAAGGAGACGAAAGCGGCAATCTGCGCGCGCCTTTCGTATGACGACGAGAGCATCGTCAGGACGACGCTGGCAGGGGCGACGGAAGCACAAGAAGAAACGCACTGCGTACTGGTGGTGATGGGTTGATGGCTGAGTTGGGCATTGCGGACGAAGCGTTTATTCGCGGCAAGGTTCCGATGACGAAGCAGGAGATTCGCGTGTTGACGATGGTCAAGGCGCGCATCGCGCCGACGGACGTCGTTTGGGACGTGGGCGCGGGCACTGGCTCCATGTCGATAGAAGCGGCCCACCTTGCACCGCAGGGGCATGTTTACGCGATAGAGCGCAACTCGGAGGGCGTTTCGCTCATTGAAAAGAACAAAGAGAAATTCGGCGTCGGAAATTTGACGGTCATCGAGGGAGACGCGCCGGACGCGCTGAAAGATTTGCCGGACTGCAACGCCGCAATTATCGGCGGCAGCGGCAGCCGCCTTCCTGAGATACTCGACGAGATTTCCTCCCGATTGAAGACGGGCGGCCGCGTTGTGATGAACTGCATCACGGTGCAGACGCTGGCGGCGGCGCTTTCCTATATGCGCGGTCACGAATCGGATTTTTCCTACGAGGCGATACAGATGCAGATCAACCGCCTGCAGGCGGTTGGCGCGTATGATATGGCGAAAGCGATCAATCCGATCTATATCGTGACGGCAGAAAAGAAATAGTTAGTTTTTATATCTGAAAAGGTAAAATAGGGGGACAACAAGTAATGCAAGTATTCATTGTCGGCGCGGGGCCCGGAGATCCCGAACTTATCACGGTCAAAGGGCAGCGGCTTTTGCGGGAGGCGGACGTGATTATTTACGCCGGCTCGCTGGTCAATCCCGACGTACTGAAGGTTGCAAAGAAGAACGCGGATATTTACAATTCCGCCACGATGACGCTCTCGGAGGTCATCGAGAAAATCACCGAATCCGTGAAGCAGGGGAAAATGGTGGTACGCCTGCATACCGGCGATCCGGCGATTTACGGCGCGATTCAGGAGCAGATGGACGAGCTCAAAAAGCGCAATATTGAGTTTGAAGTCGTACCGGGTGTCAGTTCGTTCCTCGCGACGGCGGCGGCGCTGAAACAGGAATACACTCTGCCTGACATTTCCCAGACAATTATCATCACACGAGACGAGGGCAGGACGCCGGTGCCGAAGGAAGAGAGTTTGAAAAGCCTTGCCGCGCATCAAGCGACGATGTGTATTTTCCTGAGTGTTCATATGATTGAGGATGTGGTTAATGAGCTGATTGCGGGCGGCTACGATAAGACAACGCCGATTGCCATCGTGCACAAGGCGACGTGGCCGGATCAAAAGGTTATTCGCGCGACGTTGGAGACGATTGCGGAGAAGGTGCGGGCAGAGAACATCACGCGCACGGCGATGATTGTGGTCAGCCGTTGCCTTGACGCGGATTATTCACTGTCGCGGCTTTACGCGCCGGAATTCAGTCATATGTTCCGCGCTGCGTCAAAATGAGATGCGCCGTTTTTGCCGTGACGAGTCGCGGCGTTGAATCGGCGATACACCTTAAAGAAGGGATTACGCCTGACACAGTTGATATTTTTTTGAAGGCCGGTCGGGAAGCGACGGTTCCGGTGAAACGTTTTTCACGTCTGGCCGATGCGGTGGCGGAAACTTTTCAACAGTATGACGCGCTGATTTTTTTCATGGCGACGGGAATTGCCGTTCGCATGATTGCGCCGCATCTGAAAAGTAAGCTGACCGACCCGGCGGTGTTGGTTGCCGATGAGCAAGGACGTCATGTTATTAGTCTGTTGTCAGGGCATGTGGGCAGCGGAAACGATTTGACAAGACGTGTTGCGGCCTGTCTTAGCGCGGAACCTATCGTCACGACCGCGACGGACGTCAACGGCCTGCTTGCGCCGGATGCGTTGGCGGCGGAGCTCGGACTTCGCCCTGAGCCAAAGCCGATGATTCAACGGATGAACGGCGCGCTTTTGGAGAAAAAGCCGATTGCTTACGCAGTGGATGAAGCGCTTTCGCGGCGCGATTTTTTTGAAGCTGCCCTTCGCAAACGGGATATTCCCTTTGTACGCATGTCTGCAGTTGAAGCGCTGGTGGCGAAGGAATTGACCGTGTTCATCACAGCGGACAATGGGCTGCGCTCGGAAAATTTGCTTTGCCTCGTGCCGCGCCGATTGATTGCCGGGATGGGATGTCGCAGAGGCATTTCAAAGGACACATTACAAGCAGCGCTTTCAGATGCCTGCGAACAAATCGGGCAGGAGCTTTCGGCGATTTCGATGATTGCCAGCGCGTCGGTTAAGAAGGACGAGGCCGGGCTTTTGGCATTGGCATCGGAGCTCGGCGTCGAAGTGCGCTTTTTTGAAAGTGAAACACTGCAAAAGAAGATTGAAGCATATGGACTTGAAGAGTCTCCTTTCGTCCGGCGCCAAATAGGCGCTGGAAACGTTTGCGAGGCGGCGGCGCTCTGCTGTGTAGAGCAAGGAAGGATTGCGTTGCCAAAAACAAAATGGGAGAAAGCGACGGTGGCATTGGTATGGGAAAAATAACGGTCGTTGGTCTCGGCCCCGGCGGGCAGGAGCAGATGACGCCGAAAGCGCTGAAAGCAATTCAGGAGGCGGAAGTCGTCGCGGGTTACACAACCTATATTCGGCTGATTGAGTCGCTTTTGGAAGGTAAAGAAGTCATCGGCACCGGGATGATGCAAGAGGTTGATCGTTGCCGTTTGGCCGTGAAGACGGCGGTAGAGGGCAAAAATACGGCGATGGTGTCCAGCGGCGATTCCGGTGTTTACGGCATGGCCGGGTTAATATTGGAAATCGTGTTGCAATACGACGAGTCGGAGCGCCCCGAGGTCGATATTGTCGCTGGGCTTTCGGCTGTCAATGCGGCTGCTGCTGTACTCGGTGCACCGCTGATGCACGACTTCGCTGTCATTAGTCTAAGCGACCGTTTGACGCCGTGGGAGCTTATCAAGAAACGTGCGGCGTTGGCGGCACAGGGGGATTTCGTCATCGCACTCTACAATCCGAAGAGCAAGTCCCGGGTTAAGAACATCGACGAGATTCACGATATTTTGCTGCAATACAAATCGCCGTCCACGCCGGTAGGTATAGTGAAAAACGCTTCGCGTCCCGATGAGGAAAAGATTTTGTCGAATCTTAGGGACTTTACGAAGGAAGATATTGATATGTTTTCGATGGTCATCATCGGGAACAGCAAAACCTTTATTCAGGACGGTTGGATGGTCACTCCACGAGGCTATAAGGTATGATTTTCGTTGCGGCGGGAACGCAGGACGGGCGTGAGTTGGCAGGGGCGTTGCTCGCGGAGGGCTATCCGATCACGGCGTCGGTGGTGTCGAGTTATGGTGAGAAGCTCTTGGAGCGTTATCCGGGACTCGTCGTCAATGACAAGCCGTTGGACGCGGAGGCGCTGGAAGCGTATATCCGCGAGCATGGCGTCAGGCTGTTTGTGGACGCGAGCCACCCTTACGCGGCGAACGTATCGCAGAACGCGATGCGGGCGTGCCATGCGGAGGGAATTCCGTATATCCGCTATGAGCGGCGAAGCGTGCCGATTGATTATGAAAACGTGCATCGTGTCGAGACTTACGAGGAAGCGGCCAAAGCGGCGGCGCAGTTCGGAAAGACGGTTTTTCTGACGACGGGCAGCCGCAACCTGAAAGCGTTCGTGAAGTCGGAAGCGCTGAAAGAGCATACGGTGATTGCGCGGATATTGCCGACGGCGAAGGTGCTGGAGGAATGTGAAGTGCTCGGCCTTACGCCGAAACACATTGTCGCGTTGCAAGGGCCGTTCAGTGAAGAATTGAATGTAGCGCTTTATCAGCAATACGGCGCAGAAGTCATCGTCACGAAAAACAGCGGCGAGATCGGCGGAACCGATACGAAGCTGACGGCGGCGAAAAAGCTGGGATTGCCCGTAGTGATGATTGACAGGCCGAAGCTTGAATACGATGTGATCGCATATACATTTGAAGAAGTTTTGGAGTTTGTAAAGTTGAAACTCGGAGGTAAATGAGATGGACTTTATTAAGCAGCCGATGGACATCGAGAATAAAAGCATGGAGATTATCGCGCCGCATCTGGCGGGCCTGAATCTCAGCGAGGCCGCGACAAAAGTGTATTCGCGCATGATTCACGCGTCCGGCGACGTGGACTATGCGAAAGTCATTCGTCTGCACCCAAAAGCTATTGAAGCGACACAGGAGGCGTTGAAGCGCGGCGCGAACATTTATACGGACGTGGAAATGGTACGGACGGGCATAAACAAGAAAGCCTTCGGGCGGTACGGCGGAAAAATCGAATGTCGCGTCGGCGATCCCGAGATTGCCGAGACTGCCAAGCGCGAGGGCATTACGCGATCGATGGCGGCCATGCGCGCTTTCGGCAAAGACCTCGCCGGATCCATCGTGGCGATTGGCAACGCGCCGACCGCGCTTTTTGAGGTGCTTCGCCTTGCGAAAGAAGAGGATATTCTTCCGGCGGTGATCATCGGGATTCCGGTGGGCTTTGTCGGCGCCGCCGATTCGAAGAAGCTGCTGGCGGAAAATACACTTGTTCCTTATGTGACGGTGGAGGGCACGAAGGGCGGCAGCCCAATCGCGGCGTCCGTCGTCAACGCCATCATGTACCTTTTGGACAACAGAAGATGAGCGCGCGTCAAATCCCGCGTGTCGTCATTGCCGCGCCGATGAGTGGCTCGGGCAAGACCACCGTGGTTACAGGACTCTTGGCGGCGATGCGCGTGCACGGCGTCAAGGCGCAGTCGTATAAAATCGGCCCGGATTATATCGATCCGGGCTATCATGCTTTGGCGAGCGGACGTCCGGCCCATAATCTTGATACATGGCTCGTATCGAAGGAACGTCTCGCCGATATTTTCATCAGTACGATGGCGAATGCTGATGTCGCGGTCATCGAAGGGGTGATGGGGCTTTACGACGGCGGGAAAAACGGCGTCAGTTCCACGGCGGAAATCGCAAAACTGTTAAAAGCGCCCGTTCTGCTCGTTGTCAACGCGAAGTCGATGGGCGAATCTGCAGCGGCGCTTGTGATGGGCTTTAAGCAATACGATCCCGAAGTCAATCTTGCGGGCGTTATTTTGAACCGCCTTGGCTCTGACACTCACCGAATGATGATTGAGGAAGCCTTGAAAAAAATGGACGTTCCCGTTTTCGGCGCGATTAAGCGAAACGACGCGATG
>CACYUQ010000122.1 GCA_902777615.1 uncultured Selenomonadaceae bacterium | reverse complement strand
CCGGACACGGGCGCGTCCAGCGCGGCGATACCTTTCGCCTTCGCTTCCTTGAAGATGCGTTTCGCGAGAATCGGGCTGGAGGTCGTCATGTCGACGACGTAGCCGCCCTTTTTCGTTTCGATTATGCCCTTCGGTCCGAGATAGACGTCCTCCACGTCCTTCGGATAGCCGACGATGGTAATCACGACTTCCGAAGCCGCCGCCACTTCGGCGGACGTGTCCGCCCAGCGCGCGCCCTTCTCGATCAGCGGCTCGGCTTTTTCCTTCGTGCGGTTGTAAACGGTCAGCTCATAACCGCCGCCCAAAAGATGCGAGGCCATGCTCGCCCCCATCACGCCAAGCCCGATAAATCCTACAGTCTTGATTGCCATAAAACTTTCCTCCTTAACAGCCCTCCCCTATGGGGGCGCAAAGCGCGGGAGTCCAGTGGACTCCCCGGCAAAGGACCGCCGCAGGCGGTGGGTGAAGTTCTTATTACGACGTAGCGTTTCATCAGTCGTTACGCTACAAGACCTTATCCGTCACGCTACGCGCGCCACCTTCCCCAAGGGGGAAGGCTAATTACCTTCTCTTCCTTAGCGCTTTCGGCGGTGCGATAATTTCCGACCAGATTACTGCGTTTCGGAGTGCGTCCGGCGAGAAGCGCAGCGTTTCCGACGCCGCTTTTTGCGTCTCGCGCATCTGATGCTCGCGGAGCAGCCGCTCCTCCTCCATCTTCTGCTCCCGTTCCTGCTTTTCCGCCAAATGACGCTCATAGCTGTCCCGGCGCAAAATGTCCAACTCGTCATCGGTCATCGGCTCTTCCGTCTGCGCCTCTGCCCGCGTCTCTTTCGGCGCACCCTTCAGCGGCGGGATCTTGAAGCCCAAGTCCTTCGGCTGTTCCTGCGCCGGTGCTTTCGGCTTTGGCATCGGAACCGGACCTCGCTTATTCTTCTCGGTCAGCGCCGAAAAGATGCGGAACAGGACAAAACCGAAAAGCAGTGGAAAAAACGGAAAGTCCTCGAAGAAGTCCTCAAAATAATCCCATCCAAGCACCGCCGAGAACCAATGCAGCATAAACAGCCCCACGATGACGAGGCCGATGGGGGAAGTCTCCCCTCTCCCCTTCATTTTACTTCACCACCGGAGCCGTCGGCTTCGCGCCCGCGTCCACACCCGTCTTTCCGATGGCGTCGCGCATATTCGTGTCCGCCTGCACATTCTTCAGATTGAAATAGTCCATCACGCCCATGTTGCCGCTTCGCAGAGCGTCGGCCATCGCGTGGGGCACTTCCGCCTGCGCCTCGACGACTTTCGCCTCCATCTCCTGCGTATAGGCTTTCATTTCCTGTTCCTTCGCAACGGCCATTGCGCGGCGTTCCTCGGCCTTCGCCTGGGCGATGCGCTTGTCCGCCTCGGCCTGGTCGGTCATCAGCTCCGCTCCGATGTTGCGCCCGACGTCCACGTCGGCAATATCGATGGACAGGATCTCGAAGGCCGTGCCCGCGTCGAGTCCCTTGTCCAGCACAGTCTTCGAAATCTCGTCCGGACTTTCGAGGACGTCCGTGTGCTTTTCCGCCGAGCCCACCGTCGTGACAATACCCTCGCCGACGCGGGCAATAATCGTCGGCTCGCCGGCGCCGCCCACGAGGCGGTCGATATTCGCGCGCACCGTGACCCGCGCCTTGATGCGAAGCTCGATACCGTTCTTCGCCACCGCCGAGACTACCGGCGTCTCAATGACCTTCGGATTGACGCTCATCTGCACCGCTTCCAGCACGTCGCGGCCCGCCAGGTCAATGGCCGCCGACCGCTCGAACGGCAGAGGAATCGAAGCGCGATGCGCGGCAATCAGCGCATCGACTACGCGGTCCACGTTGCCGCCCGCGAGGTAATGCGCCTCCAACTGGCTCGCTGACACGTCGAGTCCCGCCTTGTTCGCCTTGATCAGCGGCAGGACGATCTTGCTCGGCACGACGCGCCGCAGCCGCATCCCAACCAACGCAAAAATACCGACATTGACGTTCGCCGCAATCGCGGACACCCAAAGCCCGATCGGCACGAAATTCAAGAACACCATCACCGCGATGATAACCAATACGAGCATGAAGCCCGAGCCTAACAACAATTCCAAAACTTACTCCTCCTTAAAAATTTAACTTAACGCGCGCACGACGACACGGCTGCCGCTGGCGGAAACCACCACCACCGGCGTCCCCTTGCCGATAAACGCGCCCTCGGAAACGACGTCCACAGGCTGCCCCGCGACCAGCGCGCGGCCCGACGGGCGAAGCTCCGTCTCCGTGCGCCCCGTGCAGCCGACAAGATCCGTCCGCGTCTCGGCGCTGACATAGCCGCTCTCCGTCGTCGTGCTGTCGTGGAGCACCAGTTTTCGCCAAAGCCTCGACGACGGCAGCCGCTTCACGATCAGCACAAAGATGATCACGGCAATCGCCACCGCCGCCACCAGCGCGCCCACCGCGTTCATCGTGCCGCCCAATGCCAGCACCACGCTGTAAAGCATCGCCGCGACACCGAGCCCCGCGAGAAGTCCCACCGTCGGCGCCAACATCTCAATCACGATGCAGAGCACCCCGGCGAGAAAAATGCCGATCTGCACCATCGAAACGAGGCCCTGCACATATCGGCTGCCGAAAAACACGCCCGCCGCCGTCAGACCGAGCATCGCCCCGACGCCGAGGCCGCCCGTCTTGAATTCCACCATCAGGCCCAAAAACAGGATCGACAGCAACAACACCTGCAAAATCATCGAACCGGTTTCCTCCATTCGACGCGCCCCCTTTCCGAAGAAATTTCCTTCGTTTCATAGTATTCTCTATTGACGTGAAAAATCCCTGCAATGAAAAATTCCTGTATTCGCCGCAAAGAAAATGCTACAATAAGAATAGGATCAAGAAACAGAATGGGGGACTGTTTATGAAAGCAAACTGCGCGGACTGCAAGAGCCACGCCTGCTACACGAAGGGCGTCAACTGTACGGGAGTAGAACGTGCCGAGGCCATCGCCGCCTACACCGACGAGGAGCGGAAACTGATGGAGGCCGCCGCCTACGTCGAGGGCACCTTCTACAGCAACATCACGCGGCTGGAAGAAACGGCGGAATTCGCGAAAAAGATGGGCTGCCAAAAGCTCGGCATGGCGTTCTGTATCGGGCTGAACGCCGAAGCGCGCTACATCGCGAAATTTTTCCGGCAAAAAGGCTTTGAGTTCTACAGTGTCTGCTGCAAGACCTGCAGCATCGCGAAAAAAGAGCTGGGGCTGAAGCAGGTGAAGCCTGAGCTCGACCATGAGGCGATGTGCAACCCGAAAATGCAGGCGCGGTTCCTCGCCGAGAACGGCGCGGAGCTTTTCATCGCCTGCGGGCTTTGCGTCGGCCACGACGCGATTTTCAATGCGAACTGCCCCGGCCCGGTCACGACGCTGGTCGTAAAGGACCGTCTGCTGGCCCACAACCCGCTTGGCGCCATCTACTCCCGCTACTGGAAACGAAAACTCGGCATCATGGACGAGGGAGAAGTGTGACAAAACTCTACAAAGAACACAAAAAGGCTTCCGGGCGAAATGCTCGGAAGCCGAATTTTCTATGGTGCCGAAGGCCGGACTTGAACCGGCACGTAGTTGCCTACGGCAGATTTTGAGTCTGCTGCGTCTGCCATTCCGCCACTCCGGCGCGCCATCAATAATAGAAAGTATAACTTTGCAAGGAATGATTGTCAAGAATTTTCTTGTTGTATATTTGCGCCTTCGTTGTGAAGCCGTTCGTACCAAGCAAGGGATGGGTTTTCATTTTATTTTCAGACTATGTTCTATTGTTTCACGTGAAACATTCAAACATTGGCCGAAACAAAATATCATCCGTCGCAAATTGCTTTGCCGAAAGAACCGTGCTATGATAGCAAGAAATCGTGAAAGGAACCTCTTGCATGAACGCTTCCGCAACCTTCCCGTTGAATAAGATCTCAAAACCTCTTCTCTCGTGGTTTCGCGCCCGGGCACGTTCGCTACCCTGGCGCGACGATCCGCGCCCTTATTTCGTCTGGGTGTCGGAGATCATGCTCCAGCAGACGCGGGTCGCGGCGGTGATGCCGTATTTTTCGCGGTTCATTTCCGCGCTGCCGGACGTGGCTGCCCTCGCCGCCGTGGACGACGATGCGCTGATGAAGCTCTGGGAAGGGCTTGGCTATTACAGCCGCGCGCGCAACCTGAAAAAAGCCGCGCAGCGCATCATGGAAAAACACGGCGGCACCGTGCCCCGCGACTTTGACGCGCTCTTGGCGCTGCCCGGCGTTGGGCGGTACACGGCGGGCGCGGTGGCCTCCATCGCATACGGCGAGCGCGTGCCCGCCGTGGACGGCAACGTGCTTCGCGTCGTCGCACGCCTAACCGCGTCCCGGGACGATATTTTGAAAGACTCGACAAAGCGCGCGGTAGAAAACGCGCTGGCCGAGATCATGCCAAAGGACGCGGGACAGTTCAACCAAGCGATGATGGATGGCCTCGCTCTGCCTCGCCCACGCCGAAGGAATTGAAAGCGAGCTGCCCGTCAAGGCGGCGAAGAAAGAACGCCGCGTCGAGCCGCGCACGGTACTTTTAATCGAACGGGACGGAAAATTCGCCGTAGCGAAGCGCCCGAAGCGCGGCCTTTTGGCGGGGCTCTGGGAATTCCCGAATTTCCCCGGCGAGAAAAAACGCAATGAAGTCCTCGCACTCTGCAAAAACGCGGGCCTGCCCGTACAAAGCTCCCGCAAGCTGAAAGCGGCGCGCCACATTTTCACCCATATCGAATGGATGCTTTCCGGCTGGCACATCCGCCTCGTGGACGCCACCGAAGAAGTCCGCGAGACGCGCGCCTCTTATGGCTCTTCCCCACTGCCGCCGCTGACCTGGGCGACGCGCGAGGAACTATCCGAGGCATACAGTGTGCCGACGGCGTTCCATGCCTATATGCCCTGATGAGCCATGTATACATACACGTTTTATAGGAATCCGATTGAAAGTATGCTATCATAAGAAACTGTGTAAACGAATATTCAGAGCGCAGGATAAATTTTCGTGTGCTAGGCGGAGGAGGGAGTCGGAGCTAAGAGCTACGTCGACCCAGGCGGAGAGCCGCAAGCTCTGCTTGCGTGCGAATCGCCTATGCAAAGCTAGACAACAACGCACACGGAAATTTAGACAAGCTCCGTTTTGTGGAGGAATAACTTATGGCTTATATCAACGAAAATTATTTGAAACTACCCGGGAATTATTTGTTTGCCGAGGTCGCGCGCCGCGTCGCAGCTTACCGGGACGCGCATCCGAGCGCCGACGTCATCCGGCTCGGTATCGGGGACGTGACGCTGCCGCTGCCCGCCGCCTCGATTGCCGCGATGCACGCGGCGGTGGACGAGATGGCAAATCAGGAGACGTTCCGTGGCTACGGACCGGAACAGGGTTATGATTTCCTGATCGACGCAATCATCGAAAAAAATTACACCTCGCGCGGCATCAAAGTCACGCCGGATGAGGTCTTCGTCAGCGACGGCTCGAAAAGCGACTGCGGCAACATCCAGGAAATTTTCTCGACGGACGCCGTCATCGCGATTACCGACCCCGTCTATCCTGTCTACCTCGACACGAACGTCATGGCGGGCCGCACGGGAACGCTCGGCGCGGACGGACGATTTGAGGGCGTCGTATATCTGCCCTCCACCGAGGAAAACGGCTTCGCCCCGGCGCTGCCCGACCGTCCCGTCGATATGATCTACCTCTGCTGCCCGAACAACCCGACGGGCACCACACTCTCCCGGGACGAGCTCAAAAAATGGGTCGCCTACGCTCGGGAAAACGACGCGGTCATCCTGTTCGACGCCGCCTATGCCGCCTACATCACCGAGCCGGATGTGCCGCTCTCGATTTACGAACTGGACGGCGCGCGGGACGTCGCGATTGAGTTCCGCTCGTTCTCAAAGACTGCGGGCTTCACCGGCACGCGCTGCGGCTACACCGTCGTCCCGAAAACGGTGACCGCGAAAGCGAAAGACGGCTCCCGCCACCCGCTGAATGCGCTCTGGGCACGCCGCCATTCGACAAAGTTCAACGGCACCGCCTATATTGTCCAGCGCGGTGCCGCTGCGATTTACACCGACGAAGGACAAAAACAGGTCGCCGCGAATATCGCCTATTATATGGAAAACGCGCGGAGCATCCGCGAAGGGCTTTCCGCCCTCGGCCTCTCTGTCTTTGGCGGCGTGAACGCGCCCTATATCTGGCTGAAAACGCCGAACGGGATGCCCTCCTGGGAATTCTTCGACAAGCTGCTCCATGAGGCGAACGTCGTCGGCACTCCCGGCACCGGCTTCGGTCCCAGCGGTGAAGGATACTTCCGCCTGACTGCTTTCGGCAACCGTGAGAACACAGAAAAAGCGGTCGCGCGTATCCGCGAAAAGCTTTCCCTTTAATTGGGTATTTTATCCCAATTTGAAAAAATGACCAAAACGAAATCATCCTATGCTTTATCCTATGCTTTCTACTATGCTATAATATAGGATAATTGTATAGGATGATTTTTTATTTTTCCTGTGAAGATGGTCTCGGAGGTAACAAGCAATGATCAATCTGCTCGTCAAGGATCTGCATCCCGGCATGATCGCAGCGCAAAGTGTATATGACCGAAATGGCGATTCCGTCCTTGTGCGCGGCAATCCGCTTACGGAAGAGCATATCCGCCAGTTCGACGAAATGGGATTGCCGGAGCTGACCGTCGTCTCGACAAACACGAACGCATCGTTTGCGCCGCCCGCCGACATTTTGAAGGAAACGACGCGCGCCGACGCCTTCCACCAAGTCTATGAAACATTCCGCGTGCTGGAGGAAACCGGCGAACTGGCCCCGGACACGCTGACGCCCACCGCCGAGGCCATCCTGACCGACGTGCTCGAAAACCGCGAAAATCTCGTGCAGCTCACCGACATCCTGATGAACGACGACTACATCTTCGGACACAGCGTGAATGTCGCCGCACTCTCTGCATTGCTCGGCTCGCTTTGCGACCTGTCCGGTGCAGAGCTGATTACACTGACTATGGGCGCGCTCCTGCACGACATCGGCAAGCTGATCGTCCCGAAAGACATCCTGACCAAGGCAGACCAACTTTCCAGCCGCGAAATGTACATCATCCGGATGCACCCGGAAGCAGGACGCATCAAGCTTTCGACGCTTCCCACGCCATCCGCCAAGATTCTCGCCACGATTGCGGGACAGCATCATGAGCATCTGGACGGGCACGGCTACCCCGATCATCTGATGGGCGACCAAATTCACCGTTTTTCACGTATCGTCGCCATCGCCGACGTCTACGACGCACTGACCAGCGCCCGCGCGTACAAGCCCGCCTACCGTCCGCATATCGCTTACAAGATCATGACGAAATGCTCTCCGGGGCAATTCGACGAGCGTCTCTTAAAACTGTTCTTCGACACCGTCGCCATTTATCCCGTCGGCACCGTGCTGAAGACGACGATGGGCTACGCCGTCGTCAAGAAGGTCTCTTTCGGCCAAACGCAAACGCCGACGGTCTGCGTATTCGGCGACCTCTCCGGCGACGCACTGGAGCATCCGTTCACCATCAACCTCAGCAAATGCGCGCCCGATACCATTACCAGCGTGCTCGAGGAAATGGACCTGACGCCGCTGATGTTCCGTATGCACGTCGACCCGGCGCTATTTCTGAAAGAATAATCCCCAAGGCGTAAAAAATCCCATGCGTTTCATACGATAACGCATGGGATTATTTTATGCCTGTTTCAAATCAACCGGGCGTCGCGCTCTCGAGCCTTTTCGTTCTTTTCGGCGAGCTGCTCGATAAAGTCAAGAAAGACCTCGGCCTCGCGGAACGTGCGGAACGTCTTGATTGCCATGCCGGGATTCATTTGCAGCACGCGAATCAGCGCTTCCATCGTCAGCACCGGATTCATGTTTTCCAACGCGGCGGGAACCTCTTCTTTTTTGATTTTCAGCTCATAGGCGAAATCCTCATAATATGCGTCGCGTGTGCCAAGAAACTCGACGGCTTCCTTTGCCGTCGCAAACGCGTGCGCATTCGGCGCCCAAATTTGATTTGCAGGGTCGCTGAACGAGCCAATTACAATCGAAAGCGGTCTCTTCTTTGCCATACCGTTTCCTTGTCCCCTTCCAAGCGGCAACATCCTTGCCGCAGAATTCTCTGCTTGGTATCATATCACTTTTTTCCTAAAAGCGCAACGCCGCATCCCGTTTCTCATACTGCCTTGACGCGCTTCCGCCCGCAAAACGTCACCGCCGAAAGGTCGTATGCCTCCGCCATCTGCGCCGCCAGTGCAAGATACGCGCCAACGTTCTCCGAGCGGTGCGCGTCCGAGCCGATGGTCACATATTGCCCGCCGAGTTCCGCGTATCGCCGGTATATCGGCGCCAATTCCTTCATCGCAAGTCGATCGTCAAAACGCCGCGTATTGATTTCAATCGCCGTATCCGTCTCGATGAGCGCTCGCAGAACCTCGTCAATCTCTTCCTGCCAGTCCGCATAGACGATGCTGGACTGCTCGTAAGGTGCGTAGCGCGCGATATAGTCGATATGCGCCAGCGTGTCAATGTACGGATTCTGCCGTACCATGTCCCGCATCAACGTAAAGTAACGACGATAAACCTCCGTCTGCGTCTTCCCTTCATAGGTGGACGGCTCGTAAATGTCGCCGCCGTCAATCAAATGAATCGAGCCTATAACCTCATCAAAAGGCGCCCGCGCGAGAAATTCTTTCGCCATGTCCAGCTCCCCCGGCACCATGCCAAGCTCGACGCCAAGCGAAAGGCGCTCGCCGCGCAGCGGCTCATAGGCTGCCCAATATTCCTCTGGTGAAAAGATAAAACTCAGCTTGCCCTGATAGCTGAAGTCGATATGCTCGGTGAACACGAGCCCGATACCCAGCGCCTCGGCGCGCGCCAGCGCGTCCCGCGCCTTCATCTCCGAGTCCGCCGAAAACTCCGTGTGAATATGACTGTCGAACAGCATCGCTTTGCCTCCTCACGCCCCTGCGCGCTGCTCCGCTTCGTAAGCCTCGCGCAGCGCAATCGAAAGCTGGTCGGGACAGGAAGTCGGACGATTGCCGCAACGCGTGCCTGCGAAACGCTCGATCACAAAGTCTATATCCATCCCCTCGACCAGTCTTGAAATGCCCGCCAGATTCCCCGGGCAGCCGCCTGCAAACGCGACACTTTGAATCTTTTTCCCATCCAAAACAATCTCAATCTCTCGTGAACAAGTGCCTTTCGTTTGATACGTATAAGAAAACATACCGATTCCTCCTCACACTCATACTATCATTATAGCCCTGCGCGCACAAAAAAGCCACGCCTTTTTAAGGCGTGGCTCCTAATCAAAACGCGAAACACTTTATTTCAAAACCTGCGGCAGCCATGTGGCAAGCCCCGGAACAAAGCAAAGAAGCGCGATTTCCGCCGCCATGATCAATGCAAAGGGCAACGAACCGCGAATGATTTCCTGAATCTTGCTTTCGGGACTGATGCCTTTGATTACGAAAAGATTCATGCCGATGGGCGGCGAGATCAATGCCAGCTCCATATTGATCAGCAGTACAACGTTAAACCAGATCAAATCGAAGCCGAGGTGCCGCATAATCGGATAAAGCATCGGCAACGTAATCAGAATGATGGATACGGTTTCCAGCACACAGCCGAGCACCAAAAGCACAAAGTTGACGCCGAGGAAAATCAGCCAGCGGTTCATGCCGCTCTCCGTGACCACCGCCATCAACGCTTGCGGCACCTGAAGCGCGGTCAGGATAAAGCCGAACAGCATTGCGCCAATCATGATGGCGAAAATCATCGAGGTGGTCTTGACGCTGTCCTCGAGAATTTCCGGCAGGTCGGAGAGCTTGACAGTCCGATAGACGAAAAAGGTGATGACAAGGCTGTAGACCGTGCCGACAGCGGCCGCCTCGGTGGGCGTGAACGCGCCGGTGTAAATGCCGCCAACGACGATGATCGGAAGCAGCAGCCCCCAGATCGCATGACGCAAGATCGCCCAGCGTTCTTCCCAAGAGGCGGGCGCCTGCCGTTCCATATCGCCGGACATGAAAATAACGTAAGCGATAAACAGCAACGTCAACAGCGTACCCGGCACGACGCCGGACAGGAACAATTTACCGACGGATTCGTCGGTGATGGCGCCATAAAGGATCATCGGAATGCTCGGCGGGATCAAGCCCCGGGACAGCATTTCGGGAATCGCCATCGCGCCGATGGTCACGGCAGTGGCAACACTGGAGCCGGAAATCGCCGCGAAAATAGCGCAGGCGAAGACCGTGGCAACGCCGAGACCTCCGGGCAAATGGCCGAGCCATTTGCTGCCCAGCTCGAAAAGCTCGCTGCCGACGCGTCCCTTCAAAAGGATCTGGCTCATCAAAATATAAAGCGGAACGGCGGTCAGCACGAAATCGTCCAGCGTCTTGTATGCGATGACGGGAATCTGCGGAAACGCCGACACGCCGCCGAGAAACGCGAACATACCGAGCACGCCGGACAGCGACAATGCGAAGGCAACAGGCATCCCCGCCACGAGCAGCAGGATGATGAACAGAGAAAAGCCGAGCAGCATCAATCATCCCGCCTTTCCGCCGAATCCGCCACATTCGATTGGAATTCGGAAAAATCGCCTTTGGCAAGCGCAAGGACATCCGCCCAGCCCTGCCGTATCAATTCCAAAAAGAGCAAACCGGAGCCGAGCACGAGAGGAAGCTGCGGAATCCAGAGCGGAAAACGCAGAATCGAAGGCGACAGTTTATGATACTCGTAAGAGGTCAACACAAAGTCCGTGCTTTCCGTCATAAAGACGAAAAACAGCAGCACCGAGAGCGCCGTCATACAAAGCTCCAACACACAGCGCACTTTCGGCGAGAACCGCTCGACGACGAAATCGACTTGGATGTGGCCGCGTCTCCTGAGCGTGACGCCGAATCCGAGAAAGCCCGCCGCGATAATCAGATAGGTAGAGATTTCCAGCACCCACTCCGTCGGCGCGCCGAAAAGCCCGCGCATGACAATTTCATAGCAGACAATGAACGCCACAGCCAGAATGCAGAGTCCGGCAATCACCGCAGCCAGCCGTGAAAGCGCCAACAATGCACGGTCGTATATATGAAACAACTTCTCCATGATTTGTCCTTCCATAAAAAGAAGAGTGAAGCGCAGAGCGTTTTTCAGTCTGCACTCCACTCCGTTTTTTCTTTCGTATTACTTGCTCGCTTTCAGGCACTCGTCGACAACCTTTTGCCCGAGCTCGCCGTTATCCTTGATGAAATTCTCGCGCACGGACATCGTCGCCGCCTGCCACTTTGCCACGTCCGCCGCCGGCACCGTGAAGACTTCCATGCCCGCCTGCTTCAAAGCCTCAGTGGTCTTTTCGTCCTCAGCCTTCGTCTCCTTGCGGATCTCGTCACGGATTTCTTTCGCAGCCTCCGCCAGCGCTTTCTGCTGCTCCGGCGAAAGGCTGTCCCACTTCGCCTTGTTCATCGCCAGCGAGAACTCACAGAACGCATGATTCGTGATGGTCAGATACTTGGCGACCTCGTAGATTTTCCGTGCGAACATCGCCGTCGTTCCGGAGGTCTGTCCGTCGATGGTGCCGCGCTGGATTGCCATATAGACCTCCGCCGAGCCCATCGTGACCGGCGACGCGCCCAGCGCTTTGATCGTCTCCGCGGGGATCTGGCCGTAGCCGCGAAGCTGGAGCCCCACGAAATCCTCCGGCTTCGTCAACGGCCGCTTGTTGTTCGCGAACTGCACATAGCCGTAATCGGCCCAAATCAGATTCTTTACGCCCTTTTTCTCAAACTCCGCCTCCAGCGTCTTGCCGAGGCCACCGTCGATGGCTTTCGCCACGGAATCGTAATTCGGCAGCAGGAACGGCACGTCAAGAACGTTCAACGCCGGAATCACCGTAGTCCACATCGCCGTGGAGTTCAGTCCCATATCGAGACCGCCCGACATGATCGCGTCGTTCATGCTCTTGTCCGTGTAAAGCTGGCCCGCCGGATACGTCTTCACGGTCAGCTTGCCGCCGGACTTTTCCTCGACGCGCTTTGCGAATTTCTCCATGCTCTTCGACAAATGATGATCGACGGGCAGATGATAGGCGAGCTTCAGCTCCGTCACACCGCTCTTCGCCGCATCGCCGCCTGCGCTCTTCCCCGCGCCGCAGCCGGCCAGCACGACCGTCATCACCACAGCGACGACGCAAAAAAACAGCCGCCGCCAATTCTTTGTCCACTTATTCATTCCAATCCCCTCCAAAACAAAAGCCCCCGGCGATACAGCCATCGCCGAGGCGCATCTATACGCCGCCTCCCGCCGCAAAGCGAAAGACGAAAGCTTAGGGAACAGTATACACGATACTGTTTCCGTTTGCAAATGTTTTTTCTCAAGAGACTTTCTACACAGAAAATTTTTCTCCAGCGTACAAAAGATTTTTCATGCAGGCAACAACGTCCTTTTGCCGCTTCATGGCATCCGCCACAACAGAATTCAAAAAATCCATGTTATGGTCAAACGACATTACCATATGCTCCACCAGTTCCGCCAAGCGCGCCTCATCCGGTTTCTCCTCTGTCATAAAAATCGCCACCGCCAGAAATTCCAGCAGTTTGTACATCATGACGAACAGAATGAAATTCTGCACAAAGGAGCCCTCGATGGTCTGCGGCTGATGAGTCAGGAAAAATTCGTTGACGAGATAGTTTTCAAAGATATGGCCGTATTTTTCCAACAGCTTTTCCAGAGCCGGCCGGAAGGACAGATTATATGTTTCAAGCATTTGGGACAGCGGCACTTCCGCATCTTCCAGTCCAAAGGCGCGGACGACATGCCCCATCAGAGCGCCTTCTCTCCCAGAATACTCCGCATCTTTTCCGTACAGCGCCTCAATGAGCCCAAAGATACTCTTGATATATTCCTCCGGCCGGAACACAATAGCCCGCAGCATCTCCGGCACGCGTTCCATGAAGTCATCCGCCGTATAAACTGCCGCCAACGCCTCAATCTGCTCCGGCTTCCCGGCCTCGACCATATCTCCGGCTTGGTCGAGAAAAAAGCCTAGCAAGATTAATCTCTGGTCGATGGACAGCGCGCGGTTCTGCAAAATTGAGATCCCGCCGTACTGAAGGTCAAGAAACGCATCCCCCATCCTCGACAGCTGCCCCGCACATCGACGAATCATCTCTTCTCGTTGTGCTTCGGTGAGCTGCACTTCCTCAAAGGCCATCGGCTCCTTCGGAAGCAGCGCGAGCTTCGCCGCCACAGGGCAGGTCAGCGTCAGCCCCAGCATCAGAACGTCACCAGCCGTGTACATCATGCGCGGATAAACAGTGCAGGTATTCGAGAGCCAATCCGCGCCCCAAGTCTTCTGTATCTTGCAGAGACCGTCGCTCCGCAGAAACGGGCATTCACCGTTTTTCTCCATTTCAACGAGAAATCTGCCCCGCTGCTTTTTGTATTTGATGCGCGAAACGATTCTTTTCCGTTCATCCTTCGGCTCAATAGTGCAATATTTTTGGTACGTCGGCCCGTCGATTTCCACCATCCAGCCCTTGCAGCATTTCGAATTGCAGACCGCGCCGTCGCATTGGAACTTGCTCACATACTCCGGCCGCAGGCATACGAACGTCTGGCCCTCTCCCATAAATATCCCCCCTAATCGCCTGTCCGCTAAATCCAGCCTTCGCCTGCGGCTCGGCTTCATCAAGCGGTCATGCGTGCGTCGCACTAAGTTCGCGCTTCACTACCGATCGCGTTCCCTAGCTTCGCATAAACGGTTCGCACGCCGCTAAAGCGGCGGCTCCTTGCTTAACTGCTCTCGCGAAAAAAAAGCACCGCTCTCGCGATGCTTTAGTTTACATGGCTGGGGTAGCTGGACTCGAACCAACGCATGCGGGATTCAGAATCCCGTGCCTTACCAACTTGGCGATACCCCAATCGGCTGTCAACGCGATAATTATATATAGTCCCGTATCGTTTGTCAAGAAAAATCTTTGAA
>CACYUQ010000121.1 GCA_902777615.1 uncultured Selenomonadaceae bacterium | reverse complement strand
ATGATACTGCAAAGAGTTCTTTCTGTCTATATCCTAACTGCCAATACCACCAAAATCCAATCTTCGCCTATGCCTGTCCACGGCACAGGTCAATCACGGCATGTTCTAATACTTCCTCTCCGGCCTGTCCTGTTTTCAAAAAGTAGTCTGCATCTATTAGTTCAAGCATATTGCGTTTCAGTACTGCTTCGGGAAATTGCATGGCAGCCCGTCCCAATTTCTCAGCAATAAAAGGATTCAATTCCAAGGGCTTGGCCAGTGCCTTGCCTCGTATGCCTTGTTTCTGCAGCGTTTGTGCCTGCCAAAGCTGCCGTACATGGCGCACCAATCCTGCAAGGATCAGCGGCAGGTATGTCCCGTCTTTGATCTCGCGTTCCAAGACAGACAGGGCGCGTTTCCCGTCCCGCTCGCTGATCGCGTCGTAGAGCGCGAAGCCTGACACTTCCGGCACTGACGAAAACGCCCGCTCAAGATCCGCGCGGGTGAAACGAGGCGCGTCGGTATAAAGCGTCAACTTGGAAAGCTCTTGGTCGAGGAAAGTCAACGAAATCGTCTTCATTGTCGAGACCGCGCCCATGAAGTACGCCATAGCTTCTCGGTCAAAAGAGCGCCCCAGCTCCGCCAGCCGCCCCCGAAGCCATGGCTCTATGGTCCACGCCCGCTCCGGCTCCGCGTCGAGCACCGCGCCGACCTGCTCCACCGCCTTGGTGAGCTTTTTCCGCTTGTCCGCTTTCGCATGGCTCTCGAAAATCACATAGTTCGTCTCCGGCATATCGGAAATCGCCGAGAGCAGGCGTTCCATTTCTTTATCTTTCGCCTTCCCTTTCGGCGCTTCCTCCGCCGCGTTCTTTTTCTCACGGAACAGCCCGGTATCGCGGAGGATCAGCACGCTCTTCTCCGACAGGAAAGGCACTGTCTCCAAGCGTGCCGCCAGCTCATAGGGCGACGGGTCGCGCTCCGAGATCTCTACCGACGCTGCGCGCTCTCCCGCATCGGGCAAAAGCGCGTCGAGAATCCCGCGTTCTGCTTTTTCGATATAGTAGGGTTCCTCACCCGCCAAAAGCATTGCGTGAGGAACGCCCGCACGAAGCTTCGCCATAAACTCTCCGTACTTCATCCCGCCGCCCCTTTCTTCTTTTCTTAGATAAATATACAATACCGCGACCTCTTTGTCACGCCGTTTGTATACAGTATCAGTAAAAAAATATTTTGAAAAATCTTGCGGTTTAAGAATAAAAAATGCATAATGAACCTATCTGAAATAACCTCTTATACGATTACACATTAGATTGAGGAGGTATTCCCATGAAAAAGAAAATGGCAACGGTACTGACAGGGCTTATGATGATGTCGAGCGCGACGGCGCTGGCGTCGGTTCCGAGTGCAGAAATTGCTCTTGGCGGCGTCGCTCCGGGCATGAGCGTCGATGAAGCGGTGGCCGTTTATGGCCAGGCGACGTATCGCGGAGACGACGCTTACTTCCAAAACGGCGTCAAGGCGGATTTGGACGACTTCAACCGAAATCTGATCGAAGAACTGAAAATCAATCGACCGGGCAGCGGCGTTACGACACCCGCGGGAATCGGCATCAGCTCACCGGAAAGCGCCATCGTCGAAGCTTACGGGCAGCCGGACAAGATGGAATACGACGACGGTAAGAACGAATACACCTACTATGCTTCCGACAGCCGCATGAAGCTGAAAATCGAAGCGATGAACGGCGCCGTCGTGAAGATCAAGTGCGATTTATACGACTAATAGTATCAAGATAAAAAAAGAGATTGTATTGAAATGAGAAAGGCTCTTTTATCCACTTGCGCGGCGGCGCTCCTGACGGCCTCCGCGTCCACGGCCTTCGCTGCGGCAAATCCTTTTGAGGACGTGCCCGCTGACCATTGGGCCTATGACGCGATAGCTCAGCTCGCCGCAGACGGCGTCATCGAAGGTTACGGAGACGGCACCTATCGCGGCGACCAGGAAATCACGCGCTACGAGATGGCGCAAATGGTTGCCCGCGCAATGACGAAAAACGTGTCCGGTACCGACAAGGCTATGATTGACAAGCTGGCGGCCGAATTCGCCGATGAGCTGAACCAGCTCGGCGTCCGCGTGGCGGCCCTCGAAAAGAAGGTCGACAATGTGACTTGGACAGGCACGGTACGCTATCGGTACATAACATCACGAATCACTGAAGACAACCGAGTAGCGCGGACCACAGATCAATATCTGACTCTTCGCTTGGAACCCTCCATGAAGATTAACGAGCATTGGACCGGGCACGCGCGCATCGACTACAACAGCGATATGGACTCCGCCGCCAATACGACGGGTAACACTGTAATCGGAACGAATGTCGCACCGGGAATTTGTGTCGAGCGCGTCTGGGTACAGGGCGACTACAAGAACTTCCAAATTCTCCTCGGTAAGTTGCCGTACTTGACTAATATTGACAACGGCATGATTTACGACGACAACGTGGCCGGCGGTCAGCTCACCTTCGGCAACAAGGTCAAGGCGACGCTGACGGTGGGGCGTTCCAACAGTTTCGCTGCAGCAGGCGCCGACCCGAATTTTCCCCCCGTGCAGGAGCCGGGCAAGCCTACTCCTCAAGGAAGAACGGGCAGCTATCAGGCCATCGAAATTTACAACGACCGCGCCGACAAATGGACTTGGGGCGTAGCCTTCCACCGCTGGGCAAACAAGGAGCTTATCCAATGGGAAGCCGAAGCGTCGGCCATCAATATCTGGGAGGGCGCCCTCGGCTACAAGTTCAACAAGAATCTTTCCGTCAACGGCGCGTATGCCTGGACGAACAGTCCTCGTGGCGAAATGGCGCACCCAAATGTGACGGCGCCGGGAGGAGTGGAACCTGAAGAGCCTTTGGCTGCCACTGCCAAGCGTGCTTGGAGCATCGAGTTCGACTACAAGGGCGCGGATCCCGCCGACAAAGGCTCCTGGGGCGCTTTCGTCGCGTACCGCGACCTTGGATCATGGGCCGTCATCACGCCGACCTATGACGCGATGCAGGCGGGATGGAAAGGCGTAGAGCTGGGCGTCGATTACGTCTTCGCAAAAAATATCATGGGTACGGTCAAATACTTCTTCGGCAAGAATGTGGAGGACGACATCGGCGGTGAGGCTCCGCAATCTTCCGCCTACAAACTCTTCACTGAGCTGAATTTCTTCTTCTAAGTAACCAAACGCAAAAATCCCGACGGAAGTATTTCCGCCGGGATTCTTTTGTTACCTGTATCAGTTATCAGTATTCCGCCACTGTCTCGACAAAGCCGTACTTGTCCTCGACCTCGCCGATGTGCAGACCCTCGATGTAGTCGTACATCTTCTGCGCGAAGGGGCCGATCTTGCCGCCGCCGATGACCATGTCGTGGCCCTTGTAACCGAGCACCCCCACCGGAGAAATGACCGCCGCCGTGCCGGAGCCGAAGACCTCTTCCAGCGCGCCGCTCTTGTAGCCGTCGATGATCTCGTCCACGGAAATCTTGCGCTCCTCCGTCGGAACGCCCCACTCTTTCGCCACAGCCAGCACCGTGCGGCGCGTGACGCCGTTCAGGATGCTGCCGTCCAGCTCCGGCGTGACCACCTTGCCGCCGATCTTGAACAGGATGTTCATCGAGCCGACTTCCTCGATATACTTGCGCTCCACGCCGTCGAGCCAAAGCGTCTGGTCGTAGCCCTTCTGATGAGCGACGAGACCCGCATGCAGGCTCGCCGCGTAGTTCGCCGGCGTCTTCGCCTCGCCAAGGCCGCCGCGAACCGCACGGACGTAAGTGTCCTCGACCATGATCTTGACCGGAGCGAAGCCGTTCGCATAGTATGCCGCCACCGGGGACAGGATGATCAGGAGCTTGTACGAGCCGCTGACGCTAACGCCGAGATACGGGTCATCAGCGAAAATGAACGGACGGATATAGAGGCTCTGCCCCTTTTCTTTCGGAATCCAATCCTTTTCCAACGCGATAAGCTGCTTCAGGCCCTCATGCACCGTCTCCAACGGGAACTCCGGAATATCCAGGATGCGGCAGGAATTTTCCATGCGCTCGAGGTGCGTCTTCGGGCGGAAAATCACAGCTTTCTTGCCCTGCCGATACGCCTTCATGCCCTCAAATACTGCTTGCCCATAGTGCAGCGTCGTGTTCGCCGGGCTGACCGCAATATCGCCATACGGAATAATGCGGGCGTCATGCCAGCCGTCCTTCTCCGTATAGTCCATCTCGAACATGTAGTCCGTGAAGTGCGTGCCGAAACCGATCTTCGAAACGTCCGGCTTCTCCTTCAAAGTCTCCGCCTTCACAAATTTAATCTCAGCCATGAAACCCATCCCCTTGCAAAATTAATCTTATAATATGGTTCGACGATTTTTATATTATAACGCCTTTAATCAGATTTTGTCTACTGACAAAATCTCAAAAACAGCGTTTCGACGAGTGCTAACGAGTCATAACACTTTTTTCACACTTGCACCATAAGTTTTCAAGAAACTCCCACATATCGCATAAAAGGAGGCCTCCCTTCCGGGCGGCCTCCTTTTATGTTCCGCATTATCCTTTATACAACGGCACGGTCAAACTGCCGGTCGGCATCAGTGTGATTGAGTAATCTTTGCCAACGTACTGCTCGGCGAGCTTCAGCGCCTCGTCCACTTCGTCCACCGCCGCGGTGAACAGCATATCCTTCGCAAGCTGCTTATCGAGTGCCGTCACGAGAATGAACTTCGCCTTCTTCATCAGCCTTGTGACCGCGTAGGCTTTGTTCGCGCCGATCACGAAGCGTTTCTTCAGCTCCGCCTCGATAGCTTCCGGCGAGCCGAGACGCTTACAGGTCTCTTCCAACACTTTGCTGCCGCTGCCCTCCTCGCACTCAGCGAGCAGTATTACGACGCCGCCCTCGCGCACTGCCAGCGACGCATTGTCCATCGTCTTCTGCATCTGATAGACGTTGATGTCCTTCGGATAGCCGCCGCAGCTCACGATGACCACGTCCGCCTCTTTCTCGATCGGCACGCCATACGTCGCGTCGACGAACTTGCACGCCTCGATATGCGCCTTCACATAGTCTCCGGCAAACATCTTCAGGAAGCGATGTTCGGCGTCCAGCACTGCGTTGAACAGGAACACGCTGCGCCCTTTCGCCCAGAGCGCGACACCCTCAAGCTGGTCGTCGTAAACAGGATTGCCCGCCGCCTTGCCGAGCCCCGCCCGCGGATCCATCATGAAGCTGTGATTGTGGCGCACCGTCTCCATCGCCGCGCAGCCTGGAAGCACCGCCTTGCGCCCGCCGCCGTAGCCGCTGAAATAATGATGAACGATGGTGCCGGTCAAAATCACATGATCGCTGTGACAAATGCGTTTGTTGATCAGCACCGGCGTGAAGAAGCTCGTAGTGCCGAAATACTCGAAATCCTCGGGGATGTTGCAGTCGCTGTTGTACATCTTGATGCGCGACGCGACTTCCTCGCCAACGCCTTCCTTCATTTCCTCTTCGGTCATCAGGCGATGCGTACCAAGGGAGAAGACGATCTGCATATTCTCGTCGGGCACGCCGAGACGGTTCATCTCGTTGACCAGAACCGGCATGAAATCGAAGCTGTTCGCCACGCGCGTCGGATCGTTGCAGATGAACGTGACCGTGTCGCCGGGCTTGACGATTTGGGACAGCGGCGGCGTACCGATTGGATGCTCGATGGCGTCAAGCACCGCGCCCTTGATATCGGTCAAAAGCAGCTGCTTCGGCATCACGATTTCCTTGAGCACACGGCTCTCGTCGAGAGAAAATTTCTTCGTCCCCCGCCCGTAATGAAAAGTGTACTCCTTCATCAGATCATCTCCTTTTTAATATGTAATTATAAT
>CACYUQ010000120.1 GCA_902777615.1 uncultured Selenomonadaceae bacterium | reverse complement strand
AACAGCTTCTTGGCGCAGTCGATCTTGGCCTTCTCAATCGGGCGCAGGTTCAGGCTGTCCATTGTGCTGACCAGCGTATTGGCCTTTCCAGAGGACGCCCGGGCCGCATCGAGAATCGTCTCGGCGTTGTGCGTCAACCCCTCAACCGCATTCACAATCGTATCAAAGGCAGTACCCGCCGCGTTCACGACTTCTTTTCCGCTCTTGACGTCCTCCGTCCATTTTGCCATGCTGTCTACGGCCTTTGTCGTATCCACCTGGATGGAATTGATCAACTCCGCGATTTTTGCCGCCGCTTCCGCAGAACCTTCCGCAAGTTTGCGCACTTCATCTGCGACGACAGCGAACCCTCGCCCGTGCTCACCCGCGCGCGCTGCCTCGATAGCGGCGTTCAACGCCAAGAGGTTCGTCTGCGCAGCGATATTGGCAATGGTTTCCGAGAATTGGCCGATGTCCTTTGAGCGTTCGGAGAGCTTCTGGATGGTTGCCGCGGATTCCGCGACGGAAGAGGCAATTTCTTCCATCTGCCTTACCGCACCGGAAATAGAGTTTCCGCCATCCTGAGCGATGGAAGCAACATGATGTGCCGCCGTTGACGACTGATCCGCCAATTTCTCAAAGCGGATCATATCGTCCGACATACTGCGGATATCCGTCACGGACGCGTTGATATCACCGCCCTGTTTGCTGGTATTGGCAGCCACATTGCCGATAGAATCCGCCACCTGCTGAGTTGCTTGTGCGGACTGATCCGCGTTGCTTGTCAGCTGCTCGGAAAAAGACGCCACATTTTCCGACGTCGTCATGATATTCGTAATGAGCCCGCGCAGATGTTTGACCGTGTCGGCAAACGCCATGGTCAGGGTTCCGAATTCGTCGCCGGTCTTCGCAGACACGTCCACTTTTAGATTGCCTTGCGCAATCTCATGAGCGATGTTCATCAGATAACTGATAGACGTATTGATGGAGCGTCCCAGATAGAACGCCATGAACGCAGAAAGCAAAATCACAAAGCCTACCGCGAGAATCAGCATCATGCGGGTCCGCTCATAGGCGAGCGCCGCTGCCTTCGTCTCTTCATTGATAAAGTCTTTGCGGGCGTCAATCACCTTAATGAGAGAATCATTGAGTTTCTCAAATTTTTCCGCCGAAGCGTCCAGTATGGCCACGGCTTCACTGTTTTTCCGATTGTCGGCAAGCTCGCCGATTTTCTTCAATTGTTCCCGATAAGATTTCCACTGTTCCCGCAGACTTTTCAGATTCGCATCCGAACGGCCGTCCATACTCTTTTCCATCGCGTCGAAGGTGATGTCGATCTGGTCTCCGAGCTTGGCAGCCTTCTTCTCCGAATAAGCCCGACTCTTGAGCGTCGGCGCGGTAACAACGGAATATTCCAGCGCCCTATACTCAGTCATCGCCGCACCGTTGTCGCTCGCCGCGAGCACGCTGTGCAGATGCGTCGTGGCAATACGCATCGCTCCATCGTTGATATTTTTCAACGCGAAGACGGCGTAACCGCTGGCGCCAAGGAATACTAAAATCAACAGGGTGAATACAGCTCCAAGTTTTTGACGGATTGTTAAATTATCCATGGAACCCCTCCTCTCTTTCATGAAAACCATTATTTTCCGCAGATTCGCGGATAATGAAGCGCGCGCAATTGGGACGCGCACTTGATTCCTTGCTTATGCATAATAGCCTACACCGGAATCGAAGAGCTGCTGGTCTTTTTCGCCCGGTACGTTGATTCCCACATAGTCGCCGATGCGCTCGGAGTGCCCCATCTTGCCGAAGACACGACCGTCGGGACTCGTCAATCCCTCGATTGCCCAGACCGAGCCGTTCGGATTGAAGGAGACGTCCATGCTGGGATTGCCCGCCGCATCGACGTACTGCGTGGCAATCTGCCCGCGCAGGCGAAGCGGAGGCAAAAGCTCCCGGTCCGCATAAAAGCGGCCCTCGCCGTGGGAAACGGGCACGGTCTGAATCGAGCCGACCGGCACGCCGGAAAGCCACGGTGACAGGTTGGAAACGACCTTCGTGCGCACCATGCAGGAGACGTGCCGCCCGATGGTATTAAAAGTCAGCGTCGGCGTGCTGTCCGTCAGCGGACGAATTTCCCCATAAGGCACAAGTCCGAGCTTGATGAGTGCCTGGAAACCGTTGCAAATGCCGAGCATCAGACCGTCGCGCTCTTTCAAATGCGTCATGACCGCGTCGCAAATCCGCGGATTTCGGAACATCGCCGCAATGAATTTGCCGGAACCGTCCGGCTCGTCGCCGCCGGAAAATCCGCCCGGCAGCATGACAATCTGCGCACCGCGGATGCCTTTTTCCAAGGCCTCGACGGTCTCCGCCACCGCCTGCGGCGTCAAGTTTCGAATGACGAGCGTTTCCGCCTTCGCCCCCGCCCGCTCAAATGCCTTTGCGGTGTCGTACTCGCAGTTCGTACCGGGAAACACCGGAATGAACACGCGCGGCTTCGCGAAATGCGCAGCAGCGGTAATTTTTCTGCCCTGCGTGTACATAGGCGTCTGCGGGATGGAAGTGGGCGTGCCGCCCACCTTTGTCGGAAAAATGCGCTCCAGCGGCTCCTTCCAAACGTTTTCCGCCTCGGCGAGATTGACGATGATTCCGCCGCAGACGACGTTCGGCTGTTCCATCGTGTAGCCGAGCGCATAGGCGCCGGTATGCGCCAGCGCTTTTTCCACTTCCGCGTCCATATCTTCCGGCAGTTCCAAAAGAATCGTACCGTAATCGGGGCGGAACAGTTCTTCCGCTTTCGGCGCGGCGTCGAAACAGAAACCGATGTTGTTGCCGAGGCACATTTTCGTAACCGCCGCCGCGATGCCGCCCACGCGCACCGTCGCCGCGGAAAGCACCTTATGCTCCGCGGTCAGCGCCGCAATTTTATCCAAGTTGTAGGCAAGCTGCCCGAAATCGGGCATATCGAACTCGTCCTTCGGGCACGGCACAGCGTAAACGGTACTGCCGATTTCCTTGAATTCCGCCGAGACGACGTTTTCCGCGGGCAACACGCCGACCGCGAAGGCCGCCAGCGTCGGCGGCACATGAAGTTCCATGAACGTGCCGGACATCGAGTCCTTGCCGCCGATGGCGGCGATGTTCAACGAACGCTGTGCCCAGAAAGCGCCCAAAAGCGCCGCGAATGGCTTGCCCCATTTCGTTTCGTCCTTGCCGAGGCTCTCAAAATATTCTTGTAATGTCAGCCAGATTTTATCTTTGTTGCCGCCCATCGCGACGATTTTTGACACTGCCTCGACGACGGCGTACATCGCTCCGTGGAACGGGCTCCACTCCATGAAATAGGGATCGAGGCCGTAAGCCATCGCCGTCGCGGTGGACGTCTCGCCCGTCATCATCGGCAGTTTCGCCGCCATGCCTTCCTGCGGTGTCATCTGGTTCTTGCCGCCGAAGGGCATCAGGATCGTGCCCGCGCCGACGGTGGAGTCGAACCTCTCCGCCAAGCCTTTCTGCGCGCAGACATTGAGACGGGAAAGATTTTTCAGCCATGCGGCGAAAAGATTTTCACCGCATTCTTTGATTTCCTCGGGCAAGCGGGAAAGATAGCGCTGTGCCTCGTCGGGCTGGAGGATTTTCGCTTCGACGTGTTGGCGCACGCCGTTGGTCGCGAGGAAATTTCGCGCGAGATTGACAATGAGCTTGCCGCGCCAACGCATGACGAGCCGCGGCTCCTCGGTGACGGTGGCAACCTCCGTCGCTTCGAGATTTTCCTCGTCCGCCGCTTCGATGAAAGCGGGAACATCCTCCATCGCCAGCACGACTGCCATACGCTCCTGCGACTCGGAAATCGCCAGCTCGGTGCCGTCGAGGCCCTCGTATTTTTTCGGTACGGCGTCAAGATTCACTGCAAGGCCGTCGGTCAGCTCGCCAATGGCGACCGCGACGCCGCCCGCGCCAAAGTCGTTGCAACGCTTGATCATCCGCGCGACCTCTGGACGGCGGAAAAGCCGCTGGATTTTTCGCTCGGTGGGCGGATTGCCCTTTTGCACCTCCGCGCCGCAGGTCGAAAGAGAGTCGATTGTGTGCTCCTTCGACGAACCTGTGGCGCCGCCGCAACCGTCGCGGCCCGTGCGCCCGCCGACGAGCACGACCATATCGCCGGGCTCGGGGCTTTGACGCACGACGTTCTCTTTCGGCGCGGCGGCAATGACTGCACCGATTTCCATGCGCTTCGCCATGTAGCCGGGATGATAGACCTCGGCGACTTGTCCCGTTGCAAGACCGATTTGGTTGCCGTAAGAGCTGTAGCCTGCCGCCGCATCCCGCGTGATTTTTTTCTGCGGCAGCTTGCCCGCCCGCGTATCCCTGAGCGGTGTCCGCGGGTCGGCGGCGCCTGTCAGGCGCATCGCCTGATAAACGTAAGAGCGGCCGGACAGCGGATCGCGGATCGCGCCGCCGAGGCAGGTCGCCGCACCGCCGAACGGCTCGATTTCCGTCGGATGGTTGTGAGTCTCGTTCTTGAACATCACGAGCCATTCCTCGGACTCGCCGTCATGATCCGCTTCCACGACGACGGAACAGGCGTTGACCTCCTCCGACGCGTCAAGCGCGTCGAGCTTCCCTTCCTTCCGAAGGATTTTCATGCCCATGACCGCGATATCCATCAGCGTGACATCGCGATCCGTATCCGCGCCGTAAAGCGTCTGACGGTCAAACAGATATTTTTCGTAAGCCGTCTCGATCATCGGACGGTACGGCCCATCTTCAAAAATCACATGGTCGACCGCCGTGGTAAACGTCGTATGACGGCAATGGTCGGACCAATAGGTGTCAATCACGCGCAGCTCAGTAATCGTCGGCGGGCGTTTCTCCATATCGCGGAAGTACCGCTGGCAGAAGACGAGGTCCTCAAAGCTCATGGCAAGCCCGCGCTGCACGATGAACGACGCGAGTTCCGTATCGTTATATTCGTTGAAATCCGAGAGGATTTCCACATCGGGCGGCTCCTCCATCTCCATCGCCAACGTCGCGGGCTTTTCCAGCAACGCTTCACGGCACTCAACTTCGTTGATCAGATACGACTTTATGCCGTCAAACGCCGCATCGGTCAACTCGCCGACCAAGAGCACTAGCGTCGCCGTGCGGATCTCCGGGCGTTCCTTCTGCGTGACGAGCTGCACGCACTGCGCCGCCGAGTCCGCACGCTGGTCGTACTGCCCCGGCAGGTACTCGATTGCGAACGTCCGCGTATTCGGAAAATCCGGCAATTTTTCTTCATAAACGATGTCCACGGGCGGCTCCGCGAAAACCACATCGCGCACCGCCTGATATTCCTCATCGCTGAGCCCCTCAATGTCGTAGCGGCGAATCAATCGCACCGTGCGAAGCCCCACCAAACGGAAGCTCTCAATCAAATCCTCCGCGAGCTGGCGCGCGGGAACGTCAAAAAATCCCTGCCGCTTCTCGACAAAAAGCCTGCGGACCGTCATTTTATGTCCTCCTCTAAAAGTTCCACTGCAACTTTCACCACGACCTTCAGGACCGACGACGGTTCGTCGTCGATAGCGACGCAGGGACGATGAATGTCCTTCGGCAAAAGGATTGCGAAGCATCCGTCGGAAAGCACGAAATAGCTTTCCGGCTCCAGCTTCTCATAAAACACGACATCCTTCTCTTCGTCGTAAGGCGCCGACTCTTTCAGCGCCGGAGTAAAAGCGCACCAGCCGATGAATTCCTGCCCGTCCGCCACAAACTGCACATCCGCATAACGGCGATGCGATTCCGGTCGGCACTCCATCTCCGGTTTCGTCCGATAGCGCGACACCGTCGCGTAGATGCGGTCGCCGTCAATCTCGTAACGGCCGTCCTTCAACTTCGAAAAGTCCGTTACCCGGAGATAGGCCAGCGCGCGTTCCATCGCCTCCGAAAAAACGATGCCCGC
>CACYUQ010000119.1 GCA_902777615.1 uncultured Selenomonadaceae bacterium | reverse complement strand
CGGAGATTTTCAGGTCCTTTAAGATGAGCGGGTCGGCGTCCTTGACGAAAACGCCGGGCCAATTCGTTTCCTCGGTCATATTGCCGTGGGCGTCGACGAACTGCACAAAGGCCAAGTCGTACTTCGCGCAGACACGACCGTCGTCCTCACCGAAGGCCGGAGCCATGTGAACGATGCCCGTGCCGTCTTCCGTCGTTACATAGCCGTCGCAGGTGACGATAAAGGCTTTCTTGTTGATTTTCCCGACGGCAAAGGGATAAAGCGGCTCGTACTCGCGGTATTCAAGCTCCTTACCCTTGACTCGCTCCAAAACTTCACGCGGCTCCTCGCTTTCCGCGAACACGCTCTCGACGAGCGCCTCCGCCATATAGTAAACCGTCTCGCCGATCCGGATTTTCACATAGTCGACGTCGGGATTCACGCAGAGCGCGAGATTCGACGGCAGCGTCCATGGCGTCGTGGTCCAAGCGAGGAAATAGGCCTCCTCGTCCTTGGCCTTGAATTTTACGATGGCCGAGCGTTCCTTAACATCCTTGTAACCCTGGGCCACCTCGTGGGACGAGAGCGGTGTGCCACAGCGAGGGCAGTACGGGACGACCTTGTGGCCTTTGTAGAGCAGGCCCTTTTCCCATATTTTCTTCAGCGCCCACCAGACGGACTCGATATAGTTGTTTTCATAAGTGATGTACGGATGCTCCATGTCCGCCCAGAAGCCGACGACATCGGAGAACTCCTCCCACATGCTCTTATACTGCCAGACCGACTCGCGGCACTTCTTGATGAATGGCTCGATGCCGTAATTCTCGATCTGCTCCTTGCCGTTGATGCCCAGCGCCTTCTCGACCTCGAGCTCCACCGGAAGGCCGTGGGTGTCCCAGCCCGCCTTGCGCAGCACGTGCTTGCCCTTCATCGATTGGTAACGCGGCAGCATGTCCTTGATCACGCGGGTCAATACATGGCCGATATGCGGCTTGCCGTTGGCCGTCGGCGGCCCGTCGTAAAACGTAAAAGTGTCGCAGCCCTCGCGCTGGTCCACGGCCTTCTGCGCGATGCCGTTCTCCTTCCAAAAGTCGAGCACTTCCTTCTCGCGCTCGACAAAGTTCAGATTCGTGTCCACCTTTTGATACAGCACTGAATTTCCCTCCTAAAAATACAAAAGCCTTCATCCAAAACAGGATGAAGGCACACTTCACTTATAAACCACCTATTTCGCATACAGCTACCTAAAACGATATGCTATCCCGATAACGGAGGACTCCGGCAAAGCCTACTGCAAAATTTTTCAGCCCGCTGCTCGCGAGTGATCTTCCGCGCGCACCTACTCGCACCGCCTCCCACCGTCTGCGGCTCGCTATGGCTTTCCGCCCGCGCATACTGTCTCGCTCATCGCATATTTCAATATAACGCGGATATAATACCATACCGCGAATTTTTTTTCAATAGAGTTTAATATATACCTGCAAGCTTCAGCGCCAAAAGTCCGAGAACCGCGAGAATGATCGGCTTCACAATCTGCGCGCCCTTTTTCATGACGAGACCCGCGCCGAGATAACCGCCAATCATATTGCAGGCCGCCGCCGCGAGACCGAGCGTCACGAGCACATTGCCGCTCAACAAAAAGACCGTCAGCGACGCGACATTCGTCGCCAGATTGATAACCTTCGACTGCGCGTTTGCGGGCGCAACGCCCATTTTTGCGAACACCGTGAGCGCGATAATGAGAAACGTACCCGTTCCCGGCCCGTATGCGCCGTCATACATACCGATGACAAACGCCGCAACGCACGCCGTAATATAGGTACGACGATTCAGCACGATGCGCTTTCCCTCATGGGCGCCGAACAGCGACTTGTTCATCACGATGAACGCGGTCACCGGAAGCACCACATAAAGCCCCCGTTCCATCATCGCCGCGTCGAGCAACAGCGAAATCTGCGCGCCGAGTGCCGAGCCGACGATTGCCGCCGCCACCGACGGTCCCGCCAGCTTCATGTTAATCAGGCCATTCCGCCAAAAGCGGAATACGGCCAGCGTCGTGCCGCAAGCCGAGGACAGCTTGTTTGTCGCAATAGCCTGATGCATCGGAATCCCCGCGATGACATAAGCGGGCAGCGAAATCAATCCTCCCCCGCCGCCGATGGCGTCCACGAACCCAGCCAGCCCTACCAAAGGACAGACAATCAGAAACGTCGTCCAATTCGAAACATCCATTTTCTTTCTCCCGTCATGCAAAACTTAGACCTAGTCATTATACATGAAATTTCCACGTCTGTCACAAGAGCGGAAAAATTTGCCGCCCTATGAAAATATGATATAATGAAAAAATAAAAATTTATTGGAGGGAATTACCCAAAGTGGACAGTACCGAAATCGGTCTTTTATGCCTGCTGCTCATCGGATGCGTCTTTTTCAGCGCATTTTTCACGCAGATCAAAACGGCGCTCATTGAAAGCCGGAAAAGCCGGATGGAGCATTTCGCGGAGATCGGCGACAAGCGTGCGAAAAAGCTTCTTCGCTTTTTGGACGAGCCGGAACCTTTGATCGCCGCCTCGCAAATCGGGATCACCTTCACCGGTGTCCTTTTAGGCGTCGTCGCCGGATTCCGAGTGGCTCCCGCCCTTTCCGACGCGTTCTCTGCCTTGCCGCATCCCGAACTCCTCTCCTTGGCCGTGAGCATCATTTTTTTCACCTATATCATCCTGCTCTTCGGCGATTTTATCCCGAAAATCACCTCAGTGCAGGACCCAGAAGTCGTACTTCTGCGCCATGCGCGCACGCTGTCGTTCATGGAAAGCATCGCCCGTCCTTTCGTTGGCTTCCTTTCCTCCTCCGCCAATATGGTGATGCTGCTCTTGGGAATGAATCCCCACATCGACGACGCCGTCACCGAGGACGAGGTCAAAGACCTGATTGAACAGGGCACTGAGGACGGCACCTTCGAGAAGACGGAGCAGGACATGGTCGACCGTATCTTCCACATGAGCGACCAGACGGCTTACTCGCTAATGACGCCGCGCCTGCAAATGAAATGGCTCGACATCAGCGACCCCACCGAATACAACTTACGCTTGATCCAAAAAAGCGCGGAAACCGTTTTTCCCGTCGGCGACGGAAACCTCGACAATTTCCTCGGCGTCATTTACGCCAAGGATTTGCTGAACGCCGCCATCGACAGAAAAAAGATCCGGCTTTCCGCCTTTATCAAAAAGCCGCTATTCATCCCGCGAGCGATGGAAACTTTCCGCGTGCTCGAAAAGTTCCGGGAGAGCAGCGTACATGAAGCCGTGGTACTCGACGAATACGGCGGCGTCATCGGTTTTATCACGCTGGGCGACATTGCCGAGGAAATCATCGGCGACATCGAACGGCAGGACGAGCCGGAGAACCCGCAAATCACGCCCCGTTCCGAAAACTCTTGGTACATCGACGGGCTTTGCGATATCGACGATTTCAAGAAAAAATTCGACATCGACGAACTGCCGAACGAAATCAAAGACCACTACCAGACGATGGGCGGCTTCCTGACCTCGTTTTTCGGCTACATCCCCAAAGTCGGCGAAAAATGTACATGGAACGAGTTCACTTTCGAAATCCTGCGCCTTGACCGCGCCCGCATAGCGAAACTCATGGTCATACAAGGTAAAAAAACAGCTCCCGCAAATCCGACGGAAGACCACTGAGTATAAACACAAAAAATCCGCTGTCATCAGCTTCGACAGCGGATTTTTATTTTCGTTTTTTATTTTTCCGACTTCGGACGCGTGATCATCATCGCGTCGCCGAAGGAAAAGAAGCGGTATCTTTCCTTCACTGCCTCCCGGTACGCTTCCAGCGTAAACTCCCGACCCGCGAACGCGCTGATCAGCATGATCAGCGTCGATTTCGGCAAATGGAAATTCGTGATGACAGCGTCGACGATTTTGAATTCGTAACCGGGATAGATGAAGATGCTCGTCTCCCCCGATTTTCCGTAAATCTCGTTTTTCGCAGCAGCCGCCGACTCCAGCGTCCGTATTGAGGTCGTACCGACGGCGATGACGCGTTTTCCCGCCGCTTTCGTCTCGCGAATCAACTTCGCCGTATCTTCCCCGACGGAATAATACTCGCTGTGCATGACGTGATCTTCAATGCGCTCCGCTTTGACCGGTCGAAAGGTACCGAGGCCGACATGCAGCGTCAGAAAGCCGAGATTAACATCCGCCGCTTTCAAATCCTCCATCTGTTCCGGCGTGAAATGCAGTCCCGCCGTGGGCGCCGCCGCCGAGCCGGACTCTCGGCTGTAAACGGTCTGGTACCGCTCGCGGTCTTCAAGTTTTTCGTGGATATATGGCGGCAACGGCGTTTCCCCGAGACGATCGAGAATTTCCTCGAAAATGCCCTGATAATGAAACGTAACCAACCGCCCGCCGAAGTCGGTGTGTCCCGTCACCTCGCAGGAAAGTTCGTCGCTGAAGCGTATGGTTGTCCCACGCAGCGCTTTTTTCCCCGGCTTCACCAATGTTTCCCATGTGTCGCCCTCGACGCGGCGCAGCAGCAACACTTCCACCCGCGCACCCGTCGGCTCTTTCCGCCCAATCAGCCGCGCCGGAATGACACGCGTATCGTTGAAAATCAACGTATCGCCCGGCGTGAGAAATTCCCGCAGCTCGAAAAACTTTCGATGTTCAATCGTTTTTCCCACCGGATCGATCACCATCAGCCGCGAAGCGTTGCGCGGCTCTATCGGCGTCTGGGCGATCAATTCCTCCGGAAGCTCATAATCAAAATCCGATAACAACATTCCTTATTCCATACCCCTTATCAAAATAACCAGGCAATCTCCACATCCTTGTAATAGTGGCTCAATATTTCCCTGTATTTCTGCTTTGCCGCCATTCCTTTCGCACCCCATTGGGAAAGGCCGATGCCGTGCCCGCGCCCGTCCCCGTCAAAGACAAGCAAGGTATTTGAATTGGAAATTTCGATTTTGCCTTTCGTGTTCGGGTTCGTTTTCTTTTCCGTCCCAAAGCGAAAGTCGAACAGCGTGCTCGGAAGCCCGACAATCCAGCGAAGCTTCGGTCCCGACACGGAAACGGTCTGCGTCGTGCCGATAAAACGAACCTCTTTCACGCGCCCCGACGCATAGCGATCTGCGGCTCCCTTTCCGATTTTCAGCGGCGTCAATTCCACGGCTTTCAATGTCCCGATCCGAAAACCGGCGGCGGCCAAGTCCGATGCAAGTTCCTTAGCCGACAGGGACACCTGCCAATGACTGTCCGCCCCGGCATCCTGCGGGTCGCGAACCGGCTTCAAATATGGCAACGCAGTTCCGCCGGCTTCCTCACTACCTGCGGTCATGCCGCCGGAAGACGCGTGGAACGCTGCATAAATCGGCTTTCCCTGATAGGTCATGATTTCCCCTCGGGTCGAAGAAACCGCGCGCAGTCCTTCTGGGCTTTCCGACTCGATGCCGCCGTAAACCTGACAATGGGTCGTCGCGCAGACGTCGTAGCCTTCCTCATTATGCTTCCCCAGCGAATAAACGGCGAAAGTCCGCGCCGCCACCGCCTGGGCTTTCAGCGCTTCCATCGGCCAGCTCGGGCTCATTTCTTCGGAAATTACGCCGCCGATATAATCGTCGAGCTTCACTTCGTTTATGACGGTAATGGTTCCGTCGTCCGCCAAGTCCAACGCAATCGTCCCATGGTATTTTTTTCCGTCGACGGAGAGATACCGAAGCGTTCGGGAATCCGCCAACGAAAAGCGAATCGCTTTCGCGGCGATCGCTTTGCCGTTGACGACAAATTTGCGCTCGCGAACGGTAACAGTCGTCACGGTCTTCCCCGCCATTTTTTCAAGCTTCTGCCCCGTTGCCGCGTCGCAGAGCAGATAATCGGCGTCCGTCGTCACCACCGCGGACGTCTGACCATCACTGAGCCCGACGCGAATCGTCGGCTCTTCCTTCGGCGCACGTCCCTGTTTGTTTGGCTCTTCCGCCTTTGGCGCGCTCCCTCTCGTCGCCGATGACGACGGCTTATCCGGCACCATTGTCGGCCGGACTTGCTTCGCCGCCGCCCAACACGGAACGGACAACAGCATCAAAAGAAGCACCGG
>CACYUQ010000118.1 GCA_902777615.1 uncultured Selenomonadaceae bacterium | reverse complement strand
GACTCCACAGACGGGGGCGTTGCTCGACCGCGTGAATAAGTTGGAAAAAGATTTCGAAGGAGATCATTCGCCGAACGAGAGCGTGATGCAGCGCGTCGATAATTTGTACGCGGCGATGTTCAAGAACGAGAGCGGTCCGTCGCTGGTGACGCGGATGAACGCCATCGAGTGGGGCATCACGCGGTCGGTCAGCATGGATTCTATCCAGAAGCGCGTCAGCGATATGGAAATCGCGATGACGGGTGCGCCGTCGGAGGGAACTTATCGGGCGCGCATTGACACATTGGCCGGTTACGCTTTCGGCTCGAAGGACGTGCCGTTGGAAAAAACGCAGGTCCCGGTCAACACGCTGGTAAAAGCAAGCCTCGTGACGCCGGTCAATGCGAAAAACCTGAAGGTGGGCGATCGCATCGAGATCAAGTCCGAGGAGGACGTGATCGAGAACGGGCGGTTGTTGTTCGCGAAGGGCGCGCCGGGCTACGGCGAGGTCACGAAGGTGAAGCAGGCGGGCAATTTTGGCCGGGACGCCGAAGTGCAGATTGATTTCAAGGCGATGCGGACGATGGACGGCACGGATGCGGCAATGACGCTCGGCGAGGCTGCGAAGGAGAAAATGGAGTCGATGGCGTTTGCCGCGGGCGCGAGCATTGCAGGTATCGCGCTGCTTGGCCCGATCGGAATCATCGGCGGCGCGTTTGTGAAGGGGAAAAATATCAATCTGCCGGAAGGTACGGAGCTTTACATCCAGACGGCGGAGCCGATGACGATTTATGGCCTTGCGGCGGAAGAAAACGCGCAGACGGAGACGAATACGAATACCGTACAATAACGGCAATCAAGGCGACAAACAGGGCGGCTGCTTCGGCAGCCGCTTTTTGTGTGGCAAAACAGGATAGTTTTTGTTGCAAGGCGGCGCGGGATGATGTAGTATAGAGGTGATTATATTGTGCGGTTTCGAGATTGGGGCTCGTACCGCCGAGGAACAGGGGAAGAGAAATGCGGAAAACGGGGAAATATTTTGTCGCAGCGGGGCTTCTTGCCGCGCTTTTCACGCCGATGCAGGCAGAAGCGGGGTACAGCGCGGATACGAATACAAGCGCGAATATTTTGGATTATATTGAGAACAATAGAAGAAATGAACGGGAAAATCGGCTGACGGATGAGCAGCTGCAGTTAATGGAAGATGCGAAGGAGATGACGGCGCATCTTCGTAAGCCGATTAAGCCCGAAGAGCCGGTGCCGTTGGCCGTCGAGGGCGACGATATGTATTACGACGAAGTGACGGGCGACGTATACGCGCGCGGTGATGTACGCGTGACGTCTGTAGATGCGCGCCGCTTTGAGTCGGAGGAAGTAAAGGGAAACTTGAAGAGTGAGGAAGTCCAAGTGGACGGCAAGGCGCATATGCTCCAGATGACGCCTGGACAAATGCGCACGACGCTGGACGGGTATCGTGTGATTTACAATTACGGCAAGAAAACGGGTAAGATGGAGGAGGTCAAGGGAAAGGTTGACCATTATTATATTTACGGACGCCGTATTGAGTTTTATCCGGAAAAGATGATCGTTTACGATGGCTGGCAGACAAAATGCGGCGCGAAAACACCGGATTATCGATTGTCGGGTGACGTCATCGAAATTTATCCGGAACATGAGATTTTGATTTATCAGGCGAAATACTGGATCAAGAACAAGATTGTCTATAGTAGGGATTTTTACCGCATCGACATCAGCCCGGACGCGAAGAATGAACAGCAATTTCCGCGCGTCGGTTACAACAACAGTGATGGCGTTTGGATTAAGCAACGGCTGGAATTCGATATTGCAAGGCGTGTCGATGCCTTCGCGGATATCAAGTATTATACTAAGCATCAGTTCCGTAATGTATACGGTCTGGAATGGCGTAATGCCGGCAGCTATGCAACGGTGCAATATGGATATTATGAAGACAGTGACGACAACTGGATCGAGAAGCAGCCGACGTTCATTTATAGCTACGGGCATCAGCTGGGAAAGCTTCCGTTCTCGTATTCTCTGAATTTTGAGGGCGGGCGCTGGTCGAACAAAGGGATTGACTCGACGCATACTTATTACGGGGTGTCGCTTTCACCGTATACCATCAAGTTAGGAAGCCGTTCTTGGTGGATGAATATGGGCGTGAGCTATGGGATTACCCGAGAAAGTTACAATCATTCGGAAGTCCGGGGCTTCAGCTACAATGCGACGATGGTCAAGGATTTTGGGCAGATGTTGGCTGCGTATGTCGGGTATTATTATTCGGCCAGCAATAAGCGCAATTCGCTGTTTGCATACAATACCGATGATTATGCGCGCCATCTGGATTACGGAATCAGCGTGGCGGTGTCGCCGCGTGACCGTGTGGTGTTTGGTCAGAGGATGGATTTGGGAACGAATACGGTCAGGGATATTGACTATTATTGGTTCCATGATATGCACTGCGCGCAGATTGTTCTCCGCTATCGGGCAAAACGCGATTCTTGGCATGTGACTTGGGCGTTTACGCCGTGGTGAGGTCGAGAAATATGGACGGAAAAATCTCTGGTATTTTGGAAGCGATGCGTGGCAAACGCATTGTGATTTTCGGCGATATGATCGCCGATGTGTATCTGACGGGGAAAATTTCGCGGATTTCGCGGGAGGCGCCGGTGCTGGTGCTTGAGCATCAAGCCGAGCGCGTCGTGCCGGGCGGCGCGTCAAATGTCGTGCATAACGTGGCGACGCTGGGCGGTAAAGCGGCCGCAGTGGGTGTTGTCGGGGAAGACAAGGCGGCGGGCGGCCTCCGGGAAATCCTTTCGGGAAAAGGCGTGGAAGTTTCCGGGCTCGTGACGGACGCGGCAAGACCGACGACGGCGAAGACGCGGGTCATCGCCGGAGGCCGGGCGACGGTCAGTCAGCAGATTGTCCGAATCGACAAGGAGGATCGCTCGACGCTTTCCCCTGAAATTTTTGCAAAACTTCGGGAGTGCGTCTTGGCGGCGGTGGAGACCGCCGATGGCGCAGTGCTGTCTGATTACGGCGGAGCGGTGATTTCCGAAGGACTGGCGCGGGAAGTGCTGGAGGCGTGCAGGAAGCGCGGCGTGCCGACGATTGTGGATTCCAGATACTCAATTCGCCGGTTCGCAGGCGTAGACTATGTCAAGCAAAACGACGCGGAGCTTTCCGATGCGATGGGGAAGGAACTGATCGATGAGACATCGCTGCGTGCGGCGGGTGAGGCGCTCCGGGCGGAACTTTCGGCGAAGGGCGTGCTGGTGACGCGCGGCGAGAAGGGCATGACGCTTTGCCTCGAAGACGGTCGTGCAGTGGATATTCCCGTGGTGGACAAGAGCGAGGTCTTTGATGTGTCCGGCGCGGGCGACACCTGCGTTGCGGCGTTTATTTTGGCCATTGCGGCGGGCGCGTCGCCGGAGGACGCGGCGCGGCTCTCGAACGTCGCCTCGGGTATCGCGGTGCGAAAAATGGGCACGGCGACGGTCAGTGCCGAGGAATTGCGGACGGCGGCGGAAAAGCAATTATAAAATTAAGCGCAACGTAAATATTCCATAGAAAGGCGGGGACAATATGATTATTCCGAGAGAGTACATCCAGGACGCTTGCGATACGGTGCGGGCGGACGGCGGGACGATTGTATTCACGAACGGTTGCTTCGACATCCTGCACGCGGGGCATGTACGGTACTTGAGGGCGGCGGAAGCGATGGGGGATTTCCTCGTCGTTGGGCTGAACAGCGACGCGTCGGTGCGTCGTTTGAAGGGCGAAGGGCGCCCGATTGTCCCTGAGGCGGATCGGGCCGAGGTGCTGGACGCGCTCCGGGCAGTGGACATCGTGACGGTTTTCGACGAGCCGACGGCGGAAGAGTTGGTCCGGCTGGTGAAGCCCGACGTCTATGTCAAGGGCGGCGACTATACGGTGGACACGCTGCCGGAGGCAAAAATCGTGCAGGCGGCTGGCGGACGTGTCGAATTCATTCCGTTCGTCGAGGGGCGTTCGACGACGAATGTGATTGAAAGGATTAAGAGCGGGAAATGAACGTCCTGATTGTCAAGCTCAGCGCGATTGGCGACGTGATTCACGCGCTGCCCGTGTCTTATGCGATCAAGGAGACGTTTCCCGAGGCTCATGTGACTTGGGCGGTAGAGCCGCCGGCGCGGGAGCTGCTCGTCGATAATCCGTACATTGACGAAATATTGCTGTTTGAAAAAAAGAAATTCAAGTCTTTGGGCGGATTTCTCAAAAATTTCGGGCCGATGCGGAAAAAACTTCGCGCCGGACACTTCGATGTTGCTCTCGATTTGCAGGGGCTCGGGAAATCGGCGGCGCTGGCATATTTTTCCGGTGCGCCTAAGCGCCTCGGTACCTGCAATATGCGCGAGATGAGCGACAAGATCAGCACGCCGGTCCGGGGATCGCACGTAAACGGTCACATCGTCGAACGGTATCTCGACGTGGCGCGGGCGATGGGTTGCCGCGTTGAGAAAGTGCAATTCCCGTTGACCGTTTCGGAGAAGGACGAGAGGATTGCCCGAGAACTGCTTGTGCGGGGCGGCGTGCCGGAGGGCGCAGCCTATGCGGTGTTCGCCGTCGGCGCAAATTGGCCGAATAAACGGTGGCCCGCGTCGTCCTATGCCGTGCTTTCCGATTGGCTGTACGAGAAAAAAATTATCCCGGTGCTGGTGGGCGGCGGTGCGGTGGACGAAAACATTGCCGCCGACATCATGGCGCAGGTGGAAATCCCGCCTGTCGAGCTGATCGGCAAGACGTCGCTGAAGCAGCTTGCTGCCATTTTGCGCGGCGCGCGGTTCGCTCTCGGCGGTGATACCGGGCCGGTGCATCTGGCGGCGGGGCTGACGGTGCCGACTATCATGCTGATGGGGCCGACTGATGCGAACCGCAACGGCCCTTACGGGCAGCCGCAGAATGCAATCGAGGTGGGGCGCTCTTGCCGCTGGTGCTGGAAACGTGCCTGCCCGAAAGGGATTGATTGCTTGGCGTCTATCACGGTGCAGACGGTTGAGAAAAAAATCTCGGAGATCTTGGCTGAAGGAGGCAAAGCGTAATGAAAAAAAGTGCTTTGATCGCCGCATTTTTGATTGCGATGGGAAGCGCGTCCATTGTGTCGGCGGACGTTGCAGGCCCAGGGCGTCCGTATCGGCCGCCGCGTCCGCGCCCGCCTATCGAGCAGCCGGTGGAACAGCCGAAGCCGACGGTGGACGTCGCGATTTCCGAAGCGGATGAGAATGGCGGGACGCTGCTGTTCCATTTCGGATTCCCTGACGTCGGCGCATACGAGTATCGCGTTTACGATCAGAAAACCGGCGAACCGGTCCAAGGCACGGCGGGCGCGTACAATGATCCGGTGCCCGGCACGGTGACAGTGGAGTTTCCTTATTCGGCGCCAGAGGACGGTGACGGATCGCTTTATCGTTTGACGGTGCATTTCGCTATTGTGCGTCGTGAGCTCACTTCCTTCGGTAAGAAAATCGGCGACCAGAAGCCGGACGAACAGGATATTGATCGGGAGATCCTGATTGAGACGAAGGATGGCAGGACGCAGATTTTCGTGTTCAAAGACGGCGGCTGGCAGGCAATCGGATGAAGCGGAATTTTGTCTTGCCGCTTTTGACGCTTGCACATTTCTGTGTGGATGGCGTTTGCGGCGCGGCGCTGTCGGCTTATGCGGTAGACGAGCCGTATCTTGCGCCGATTGTCTATTATTTCGGGCTGTACAATTTGATCGCGTTTGGCGGGCAATGGTGTGCGGGTTTGTTTTTCGATAAGCGGCCGCGTACAATCTTGTCCGCCCTTTTTGTCGCCGCCGCGTTGCTTGGCGGCGGCCTTATCTTTACGTTTCCCGTCGGGGTTTGGGTTGTTTTCCTCGGACTCGGGAATTGTCTTTTCCATGCGGCGGCGGGCAGTCTCGTACTGCGAATTTTTGACGGTTTTTCAGCGCCGGGGATTTTCGTTTCCAGCGGGGCGATGGGGCTGGCCCTTGGGCTTGGCGGTTTTTGTCCGGCATCGGCGTTTTTTGTCGTTTATGTCACGGCGGTGATTTTTGCTGTAAAAAGCGCTTACGTTTCTTCGGAATCGAATATCGCCAAGCGAGAGGAAGACACCGTCCCATTGAAGACATGTTTATTTGCTTATGTGTGATAAAGAAGCAATAGAAGTGCAAAAAATTTTGCCGTTCCTATCCGACACTTGGCCATTGTGTCGGATAGGTCGGGCGGTTATTC
>CACYUQ010000117.1 GCA_902777615.1 uncultured Selenomonadaceae bacterium | reverse complement strand
GGCGGTGTAGATGTGCGGCTTTTCGTCGATGGCTGTAAACCATTTCGAAACATTGTCTTTCATTTTGTTCATGTGTTCGAGGTTGGCACAGAAGACGAGTTATTTTCCGGTTCTGTCTTTTATTTGCTTGGAAAAGATGACGTCGAGGCCCTCGGCATTTTCGAGGGCCTGGTGGAGTTTTTCTATGATGGTCTCCGCTTTGTCCCGGACGGCTTTGCTTTTTGCCTTGCGGGCGCGGTTTTTCCATTTCTGTAGGTCTTGCCGATAGGCGAAGACGGAGGTGACGTAGGTCGGCGGGTTCAGGATACCCCGCACGATGGCTTCGCCTAGGGTCATTTCGGAGGCGATGTTGCCGTCGAAGAGTTCGTCGGCCATGTCTCTGCGATTATCTAGATAGCGAATGTTCGTAGCCGAGAGGCCGAGGACGGGAATGTCTTTGTACATTGCAAGAAGCCGTACTACACCCTGCCCCCAGATTTCTGCACCACAGCGATGGAATTCGTCGAGGATGATATAGTCTGGCTTGATTTCCGCAAGCTCCGCTTCGGAGAGAAGGACGAGTTTCGCATAGGTATAAAAAGTAATGTTTTGCGGGACATCTGCACCGCAAGCCATGAGATTTTCCTGTTGCGTTTTGAAGATATACTCCGAGGGTGACAGCCAGCAGATGCGAGCGTTGGGATGATCCTCGCAGAGTTTGAAAGCGATGAAGGATTTCCCGGTGCCGGTCGGATGGACGACAGCGGCCTTGCCCGTGTCGGCGAGCATCGTACAGGCGGCGTCGTAGGCACTCTGGTTGTGCGGATAGAGTGTGATTGCCATAGTCGCCGCCTCCTTCCCCATTAAACGCCTTTTCGTATTGCCTTTTCGTGAAATACCATATTTCACGAATTACCCTTGGAAAACTTACCAATCTTGCTATTGAGTTTTTTGACGGCGCATCTTGACGGCTTATAAATAAATAAAAAACATCAACACCCATGCTTTGCGCAGGACAATCGATGCTTTTCTTTTTTATATTGACGGCTCTTTTGACGGCTTATCGCGCACTTCATTCACTATGAAGTGGCTTTTTCATTCGAGTTGAAGCATTATTTTCAGTCATTCAAAAAATTTACGACACGCTGTGAAAATTTGACAAGGAGGCGGCTAAGCGGTAAAATACTTGCTGAAATTGGTTTCGTATTGCCTTTTCGTGAAATATGGTATTTCACGAATTACTAGACAACACAAAAAAGACTGATACGCTATGGCGCACTCATAGACGCCACTGCGTATCAGTCTTTTCTCGTTGTAGTTCTTTCTCTTGATTCCTCGGAAATCAGAAATAGAAACCCAGCTGTGTCCAAACGGCGTTGACCTTATGACCGCTGGCAATTTCCTTTCCGTTGGTATACTGCGCCAAGCCGATGATATTCTTCGCAAAGGTATAGCTGACGCCAATCTCCCAACCTTTCTCTCCGCCGTTCATGGCGCCGATTTCACGATACGTCGGGTGAATTGTGGAGAAATCGCCAAGGTGACGATAAGCGGCAAAGGCACCCCAAGAGCCGGGATTCTCCTTTCTTGCGCCTTTATAGTTTAGCTGGATCATAGCGGAATTCGTGTATTTGTCGGCGTCATAATTTCGCGCTGCGCCGCCGTTTTCTGCTTTTGTAGCATCGTCAATCCCCGTGGCAAACGCATACGCCCCCGTCACACTTACATTCTTGTCAAATTTCCAACCGAGACCAAAATTAAAAATGTCGATGTTATCCGTACCGGCTCCCAAAAGTTCCTTGTTCTTGTCGCTGCCGACGTGCTGCCATCCAAGCCCCCAAGTAATCTTTTGGGCACGATTGCCGAATACTTCCAGCCCGCAATAAGTGGCCGTCCCATCCGCATTTCGATCCGGCGTCGGGCTCCCGATATAGCCTCCGTGCGCAAACGCGCTGGCATTCGTAAGATTCAAGCGACCTCCGCGCAAAGCCACTTTGACCGTCTTGCCTATGACAGCTTCAGCTCCGGAAAGGTGGTCGTCCATCGTCATCCCATAATCGGCCGCTGTCGGGACGTTGAACTTGCCAAGGCGAAGCATAACATTTTCATATTTGCCCTCCACCCAGAGACGATCCACCATAACATCATTGTTATTTGCAGCAGTGTTGAAATTATCCGCAGTAATCATCCCATAACTGATTCGCGCCCGCCCCGTCCAGTTGTTGTTAATTGTCATTTGCGGCTCGAACCGAAGCAGAATCTGGTTGGTATTGAAATGTGCGCCGTCCGCGTTACGGTCAGATACGCCTTCTTCATGACGATTGATATAGCGATAGCGAACCATGCCGTTCCATTTTACATTGTCAATCCTCTTCTCAAGGGCGGCAACACGAACGCCAAGGCTCGCCAATTCATCGGCAAACTCGGCGGCCAGCTTCTCGACAAGAGCTTTATCGGCGCCCACAGGATTCTTGGTCATCGCACGAGCAACCATCTGCGCCATTTCATAACGGGTAATCTCTTGACCGCCGCGATAAGTACCGTCGCCGTAACCTTCGACAACACCGTCGACGGCAAGCTGCGAAACAGCATCGTAAGCCCAGTGATTGCGCGGAACATCCTCAAACGGATTTGCAGCAGCGAATGTCGTTTCCACCGCACCGGCAATCAACGCTGCTGTCAACGCAGATATAAGAGTCTTTCTCACACAGAGTTCCCCCTACTATACTGAATGCTCAAAACTCGATTCCTTTTTGCGCTTTGATTCCCTTTTGAAACGGATGCTTCACTAGGCGCATCTCTGTGACAAGATCGGCGGCCTCTACGATTTCCGGCTGCGCGTCGCGCCCAGTCAGTACAAGATGAAGCGATTGCGGCTTTTTTTCGAGAAGCTGAAGCACTTCGTTTGTTTCGACGAGGCCGAATTTTACCGCGTAATTGATTTCGTCCAAAATGACGAGATCCCATTTGCCGGAAACAATCGACTCTTCCGCCTCGCGGAGCGCTTCCTTAGCCGCAGCGATATGCTCCGCTTTTCGCGCTTCATCCCGCCTAGTAAAGCCAAGACCGCACTGACGCACTTCAATCGTATTCCGAACGCTATTCAGCGCCTTGATCGTGTCCAACTCTCCGTAACGCTGCCCACCTTTGATGAATTGCAGGATGAGAACGCGCAGACCGCTGCCCCATGCGCGAACCGCAAGCCCCAATGCGGCAGTCGTTTTTCCTTTGCCGTCTCCTGTATGTACAATCACAAGCCCCTGACGTTCCATGGTTGCACCCCTTCCATGCAAAAACTCACCTCATCCGTCAGCCTTCGGCTGACACCTTCCCTTCAAAGGGGAAGGCTAATAATATAGAAAACCCCGCCGCCTTCAATTGAGGCGGCGGGGAAAATTCTGCCCTGCCATTTGTGAACAGAGATTGACCGCCAGCGAATTATACGAGCTCAAGCACAGCCATCGGTGCCGCGTCGCCGCGACGAGGGCCAAGCTTCAGGATGCGCGTATAGCCGCCCTGACGATCCTTGTACTTCTCAGCAATCTCGCTGAACAACTTCCGAACGACGTCTTCGTCATAAAGACGGGCAATCGCCGTGCGGCGCGCCGCGAGGTCGCCACGCTTTGCCAGCGTGATGAGCTGATCCGCAAGGCCGCTGACTTCCTTCGCCTTCGCCTCCGTCGTCTCAATCCGGCCATGCCGGAAGAAGGAGGTCAGAACGCTGCGGAAGAGCGCTTTGCGCGCGCTGGAATCGCGTCCCAATTTTCTCATGAACTTATCCTTCTTTCTCTATCAATTTTCCCCTTGTGAAAGCGACAGGTTCAAATCCTGCAGCTTCTTCTTGACTTCCTCCAGAGACTTGCGACCAAGATTGCGAACTTTGATCATCTCGTCTTCCGTCTTCGCCGTCAAATCCGCTACCGTATTGATATTGGCGCGCTTCAGGCAGTTATAGGAACGAACGGACAAATCGAGATCCTCGATTGTCATTTCCAAGACCTTCGCCGTATCATTTTCCTGCGGCTCAAGGAACGTCCCAGCCTCTTCCTCTTCATCCTCCGATACGCCCGCCATATTCTGAAACAAGCGCAAATGCATGATAAGGATACCGGCCGCATTGCTGAGCGCCTCCTCCGGGCGAATAGAACCATCCGTCCAGACTTCCATCGTCAGCTTGTCATAGTCGGTGACATTGCCGACGCGCGTATCCGCAACCGTGTAGTTCACACGCAGAATTGGAGAGAAAATCGAGTCGATGGGAATGACCCCGATCACATGGTCCGGCTTCTTGTTCTTGTCCGCCGACACATATCCGCGACCGCGCTCCACCATCATCTCCATATGGAGTGAGCCTTCGTCGTTCAGCGTCGCGATATGAAGCTCCGGATTCAGGATTTCGACGTCCGAGTCCACCGTAATATCGGCAGCCGTTACTTCTTTCGCACCTTCCACGTCGAGGCGAATGATTTTCGGCTCGTCGGAATACATTTTCAGGCACAGGGATTTCAGGTTCAGGATAATGTTCGTAACGTCGTCACGAACCCCCGGAATTGTCGAAAATTCATGAAGCACCCCATCGATGCGGATGGAAGTGATTGCCGCGCCCTGCAAGGAGGAGAGAAGAATACGGCGCAGACTGTTGCCGAACGTCGTTCCATATCCGCGCTCCAACGGCTCACACACGAATTTTCCATAGCGATTATCTTCGCTGATCTCCACGATCTCGATCTTCGGTTTTTCGATTTCGACCATCTGGAACACCCTCCCAAATAATTCAATGCACTTGGCAACAACACAGACCTGGATACAAAGGAATTATTTGGAGTAAAGTTCGACGATCGCCTGCTCGCTAACCGGCACGTCGATCTCTTCGCGGTTCGGATAACGGGTCACCGTACCGGAAAGATTAGCCGTATCAGCTGTAAGCCATGCCGGAACGGAGAGAGCGCTGTAGTTTTCCGCCAGTTCCTTGAAGAAGGCGTTGGAACGGCTCTTTTCCGCAACGGTAACGACGTCGCCCTCACGGACCAGCGCGGACGGAATGTCGAGGCGCTTCCCGTTTACGAGGATATGACCGTGGCGCACAACCTGACGAGCCTGGCGGCGCGTGGATGCGAGCCCAAGACGGAACACGACGTTGTCAATACGGCGCTCCAAAAGCTTCAGCAGGTTTTCACCGGTGACGCCCTGCATTTTCTTGGCTTTCTCGTAATAGCCGCGGAACTGCTTCTCCATGACGCCGTAGATGAATTTCGCTTTCTGCTTTTCCTTCAGCTGAAGGCCGTACTCGCTGACCTTGCGGTTCGTCCGCTTCGGCTGACGCTTCGATTTCTTAGAGAGCCCGAGAACTGCCGGCTCAATGCCGAGCGCACGGCAGCGCTTGAGGCTTGCCACTCTATCAATTGCCATCTATTTCTGCACCCCCTGTTATACCCTTCTCCGCTTCGGCGGGCGGCACCCGTTGTGCGGAATCGGCGTAACGTCTTTAATCATATTGACCTCAAGGCCCGTCGCCTGCAAGGAACGGATAGCGGCCTCGCGTCCTGCGCCCGGTCCCTTGACATAAACCTCGACCTGCTTGAGGCCGTGCTCCATCGCAGCCTTCGCTGCCGTCTCCGCCGCCATCTGCGCGGCAAACGGTGTGGACTTGCGCGAACCGCGGAAGCCGAGTCCGCCGGCGCTGGCCCACGAAAGCGCGTTGCCGTTCTTGTCCGTCAGCGTAACAATCGTATTGTTGAACGTAGAGCTGATATGCGCAACGCCATATTCTACATTTTTACGGTCTTTTTTCTTCGTGCGAACCGTTTTCTTCACTGCCAAAGCCTATCCCTCCCTTAATCCTTTTTCTTTCCCGCAATCGTCTTTCTCGGACCTTTGCGCGTACGAGCATTGTTCTTCGTGTTCTGCCCGCGCACCGGAAGGCCGAGACGATGACGGCGGCCACGATAGCAGCCGATTTCAACGAGACGCTTGATATTGAGTGAGACCTCACGACGAAGGTCGCCCTCGACCATGACGTCGCGGTCAATCAGCTCACGAAGCTTCACGACCTCATCCTCCGTCAGGTCGCGCGTGCGGGTATCGGGATTGATCCCGCCTTCCGCAAGCAGCTTCTTGGAAGTCGTCAGGCCGATTCCATAGATATATGTCAAAGCAATTTCGATTCGTTTGTCACGCGGCAAATCAACGCCGGCAATACGTGCCATAAAACGAGCACCTCCTTTTCTTAACCTTGTCTCTGCTTATGCTTCGGATTTTCGCAAATGACCATGACCCGGCCCTTGCGCTTGATGACTTTGCACTTTTCACAAATTGGCTTCACGGAAGGTTTCACTTTCATTGTGCTTTTCCTCCTTTTCCTTTCCTGTACG
>CACYUQ010000116.1 GCA_902777615.1 uncultured Selenomonadaceae bacterium | reverse complement strand
CGCCAATGCCGCCGTAACCACCGCCACGACGAGGATGTCCATGCGGAGCGCCACGAGGCAGATGGTCCGCGAGGCGATGGTCGCCACGCCCGCCGCCAATCCGTCAAGGCCGTCAATCAGGTTCACCGTGTTCGTGATTCCGACCATCCAAAAGATAGTCAGCGGAATGGTCACATAATCATACAAATACATAATCTCGCCGGAGAACGAGGTGATGAAGTCGATGCGGACGCCAAAGGCCACCGCCGCCCACGCGCAAAAGATCTGCCCAAGCAATTTGACCTTCGCCGGTAGGCTCACATAATCGTCCCAAAGCCCCAGCGCGACAATCAGCGAGCCGCCGATGAAAAGCCCGATAACGCCCTGCGCCATTTCCTCGGGAATTTCCGACGTCTCCAAAAGGAGCAGCATCGAAATCATGAACGCCGCGTAAATCGCCAAGCCGCCAATGCGCGGGATCGGCTTTTTATGAACCTTTCGCGCATCCGGTGCGTCCAGCGCGCCCGTCCGAAATGCAAGTTTTATTACGAGCGGCGTCAAAATCACCGCCGCCACCGCCGCAAGCAAAAACGCCCATATATAATTCGGTATCAAATATTTGCACCTCTTATTCCATGAAAGAAAACCGCCACACGCGCGGCAAAATCCCGCACAAAGCGGGCTAAAGCTTATTTTACCGCAAGCGTCCGAAAGTGTCAATTAAAGCGTGCTCGTAACCTGCCAAACAAAAAAGCAGCCCCGAATTTTCGAGGCTGCTTTTTTGTTTGTTACCTGAACTTTATACCAGAACCTGTTAGAAACGTCCCGTTTCTTACAGGTCCTGCATGAGACGGCATTTGCACCGAGGTGCAAATGTAGCACGCGAAGCGTGCGTCCACTGATTGAATCTTTCAACCAGTGGTTAGTATTAATACTTGAAGCGCTTGAGCGAAGTCTGGAGCTCGTCGGCGAGATGGGACAGGGAATCGCTGGCACGCGCGATCTCGCTGGCGGACGCGGACTGCTCCTGCGTCGCAGCACTGACCGTCTGCATCTCGTCGGAAACGCGCTGTCCCTGCTTCGCGATATTGTCAATCTCTTTCGAAATATGGTTGGCGTCTGCCGCGGCCTGGTTGACCTCACCCGCCATGGCCTGCGCCTCTTGGCGCACTTCGTTGACGAGCCGCGCAATCTGCTCGAAGGTCTCTCGCAGCGCGCTGACGGAACGCGCGCCTTCGGCCACCGCCGTCGAGCCAAGCTGCATGGAGCTGACAGCGGAATGGGTGTCGTCCTGGATGCTCCGAATCAAATCGGCAATCTTCTGTGCCGCGTCGCCGGACTGTTCGGCAAGTTTGCGGACTTCCTCGGCGACCACCGCGAAGCCGCGGCCGTGCTCGCCGGCGCGCGCCGCCTCGATAGCCGCGTTCAATGCGAGAAGATTCGTCTGGCTGGCGATGCCGGAAATCGTCTCGACAATCTGCCCGATTTCCTGCGAACGTTCGCCGAGCTTATCCACCATCGAAGAAGATTCCTGCACGGTGCGCTCGACACTCTCGATTTGGACGACGGATTTTTCAATAGCTTCGCTGCCTGCCATCGCATACTCTGCGGCGGAGTCGGAACGTTCGGCCACCGTGCCCGCCTTGACGCGAATCGCATCCACGGACTGGGCGACCTGCCCGACAGCTTCGATACTGGTGGAGACACCGCCCTGCTGCTCGACGACGGCGGCGGCCGCTTCGGTGACGGACTGTGCGACCTGATTCGACGCCTCGGCGGACTGCCCCGCGCTGGCGGTCAGCTGCTCGGACGCCGCTGCAATCTGCTCGGAGGAATCGTGGGTCTGTACCATCAGCTGATTCAACCCGTCGCGCATCGACGAAACGACGCCCGCCATCGTGCCGAACTCGTCGCCGCGCTCGATATTCATCGGCGTCTTGCGGAAATCGCCGTTCTTCAAGTGCTCGCAGACGTCCATCATGACTTCCAGCGGGCTCGTAATCGCCGACGCGATGCCCATGCCGACGACAAAGAGGATCACGAGGCACGCGACGCTCATCATGACCATCATCGTCGCGGCGGAAGCGGCGCTTGATTCCGTTTCCTCGTCAATGGTTTTCGCCGTTTCCTGCGCTTCCTTCTGCAAAGCTTCCAACGGCTTACGGAGATCCGTAGTAATCTGTCCGCCCTTCGAGCTGTAAAGCTTTTGCGCGTCCGCCAGTTTATTGTCGGCGCAAAGCTTCATGATGTCGGACATGGTATTGTAGAAATTCGCCCAAGCCTTGCGGACCGTCGCGCTTTTCTCGGCCGCGCCCGGCTGGCCTTCGGAGGCTTTCTCAAACAACGCCCAATGCTTGTCGAAATTCTTCTGGATCTCATTGGCGTCGTTCCGGAGATCGTCATGGCGTTCCTTCGTGGTCGCCACCATAGCAAGGATCGCACGGGACTGCATATCGCGCATCAGGTATTTCGTCTCACCGATTTCCTGCACCTGCTGCAGGCTTTGGTTGTAAATGACCGCCATGCCCTCTTTCGAGTGGTTGATGGTCGAATAGCCCTTGTAGCCGATAGCCGCCATGCCTATCGCCGCAATCAAGACGAGAATCATGATTTTCCAAGAGACCTTGATGTTGTTTAACAAGCCCATAAGAACGCCTCCCTTATTTTCTTCTTTCTTTTACGCTCCGAAACCTTTTGACACTTTGCACGTTTATTTGAAATCCTTGTACTTCTCACCGAAGCCGTACTTCTCGATCACATAGTCGAGGTCTTTGTCGCCGCGGCCGCTGAGGTTTACGAGGATGGAACCGGTATTCATCTCCTTTGCTCGGCGCATCGCGTAAGCCACCGCATGGGAGCTTTCCAGCGCCGGAATAATGCCTTCGTATCGGGACAGTTTGAAGAACGCGTCCACCGCTTCTTCGTCCGTCGCAGTCTCATACTTCACACGGCCCGAATCGCGCAGGAACGCATGCTCCGGTCCGACAGACGGATAGTCGAGGCCGCTGGCAATCGAGTAGACCGGCGCCGGCTCGCCTTTCTCGTCTTTCAGCATGATACTGTTAAAGCCGTGCATGACCCCCTCGGAGCCGTAGCTCATGGATGCCGCGTGGTCGCCCATCTTCGTCCCGCGTCCCAATGGCTCAACGCCGACAATCTCGACCGGATCGTTCAGGAACGGCACGAACATACCGATGGAGTTGCTGCCGCCGCCGACACAGGCCGTTACCACGTCGGGCAGGAAGCCCATCATTTCCTGGAACTGTTCGCGTGCCTCGACGCCGACCACCATCTGGAAATCGCGGACCATCATCGGGAACGGATGCGGCCCGACCACCGAGCCGATGCAGTAAATCGTTTCCTTATAATTCGCGAGATAATCCTCGAACGCCGCATCTACTGCTTCTTTCAATGTTTTCAAGCCGCGGGAGACCGGCACGACATTCGCGCCGAGAACCTTCATGCGCGCCACGTTCGGCGCCTGCTTCGCGATGTCGACCTCTCCCATGTAGATCGTGCATTCCAACCCGAAGAACGCCGCCGCCGTCGCCAGCGCCACGCCGTGCTGCCCTGCTCCGGTCTCGGCGATGATACGCTTCTTCCCCATGAATTTCGCCAAAAGCCCCTCGCCCATGCAATGATTGAGCTTGTGCGCGCCGGAATGGTTCAGGTCCTCGCGCTTCAAGTAAATCTGACAATTGCCGATCATCCGGGACAAGCGTTCACAGTGATAGACCGGCGTCGGACGCCCCTGGAATTCTTTGCGGATGCGTCGAAGCTCGTTGATGAATTGCGACGAATGGCAAATCGTCAGATATGCCTGCTCGATCTCTTTCATCGCCGGAACCAGTTCCTCGGGCAGATACGCACCGCCGTAAGAACCGAATTTCCCTTCCGCATTCGGGTATTCTTTCAGGTACTTTGAAAACTCCATTGGTACTCCTTCTTTCTATAAAATATGCTTTTAACAGATGCCGTTTTATATTTCCTGCCCATTCTCAATATACACACGCGGAACGCGCGGCGAGAACATGCAGACGACTTCATAATTGATCGTTCCTAACCATCCTGCCAACGCGTCCGCTGTCAGTGCATCGCCGCCCATCACCGTGACCGTATCGCCGACAGCGGCGTTTTTCGCGCCGGTCAGCTCCACCATACACTGATCCATGCAGATGCGCCCAACGACAGGCAAAAGCTTCCCATGATAATCGACCTTCGCCTTGCCCGCGTAAAGCCGCGTATAGCCATCGGCATAGCCCAGCGGCAACGTCCCGACTCGTATATCTTTCGGAGCGCGGAATGTACAGCCGTAGCTGACCGTTTCGCCCGTCCGTAACGTCTTGACATGGGTGAGCCGCGCCTTGACGGCCATCACCGGATGCAGTCCCGCATCGTGCCCGACCTCGTCGGACGGCGCCAACCCATATAAAATAATGCCCGCCCGCGCCATGTCGAGATGCGTCTCCGGCATGTCGAGAATCGCGGCGGAGTTCGCGATATGGCAAATCGGGATTTCAACGCCTTTCGCCTTTACGCTCTCCATCGCAGTTTGGAAGCGAGCAAATTGTTCCTTTGCGAAGCTCTTGTCTTCCGCGTCGGCGAGGGCGAAATGGGAAAACATTCCCTCCAGTTCGATATTGGCGAGTGCCGCGATAGCCGCCGCCGTCTCTCCCGCCTCCTCGGGCCGAACGCCGATGCGCCCCATGCCCGTATCGACGGCCAAGTGCACCTTCGCACGGACGCCGCGCCGCACCGCCGCCTCCGAAAGCGCCCTTGCCGCCTCGACGGAAAACACCGCCTGCGTCACACCGAGATCGACGACCGAATCCGCTTCCTCGAATTGCGTCGCGCCCAGCACGAGAATCGGCGTCATGAAGCCCGCGCGCCGAAGCTTCGCCGCCTCGGACAGCACCGCCACCGCCAGATAGTCGGCGCCCATCGCCACCGCTTCCCGCGCCACGGCAATCGCGCCATGACCGTAAGCGTCCGCCTTGACCACCGCACAGAACCGCGCCCCCGCCGCGATGTGCTCCTTGATTACAGAAATATTATGCCTGAGCGCGGAAAGGTCGATTTCCGCCCACACGCCTCGGCTTGCCATAATTCCTATCGCCTCACATTTCTCTTTTTATTTTATCATGAAACAATATATTTTTATAGGAATTTTTAGAAATTTTACGGAAAATTTGGGCTCACGATTTTATTTTTTCCAAAAGTTCCTCCTCTCCCCCATCCTCAAAAGTCGCCGTTCCGGCGGTCAGATCCGTCAATTCCTTGCGCGCTTCCTCCCAGGCGTCTGGCTCAACCAACAGCGGGATTACCACATTTTCCGCATAAATCGCCTCGCCCGTGCGAAGATTTTTTTGCCGCGCCCAATGCTCGACGGCGGAAAGGGTCGCGTAATCCACCGTCACAATGATGCGGCGAAGCAGGACGCGCCGAGCCAGCGTCGCCGCGTCGAGGCCGATGGAGGCCGCATGGGAATAAGCGCGAACGAGGCCGCCCGCGCCAAGCTTGATGCCGCCAAAGTACCGCACAACCACGACCATCGTGTCCGTCAAGCCGCGTTTCTTGATTACGTCGAGAATCGGCATCCCCGCCGTGCCGCCCGGTTCTCCGTCGTCGCTGGATTTTTGCTTGGAGCCGTCTGCGCCGAGCACCCACGCCGAGCAGCAATGCCGCGCGTCATAATGCTCCTTGCGGATTTTCACGAGAAACGCCCGGGCTTCCTCCTCGTCATGAACAGCTTCGACATAAGCGATAAATCTTGAACGCTGCACGGTAAATTCCGCTTCGCCGCCCGTCAAAATTGTAAACATCCTCGTCAATCCTTCGTATCGACATTATCCCGCAACATGGAAATCTCTTTTGCCGTAAACAACCCCGCCGGAGATTCCGAGCGCATCACATCCCGCAAGTGACGACTTTGCTCCTCCTGTACCTCGGTCAGTTGACGGTCAGGGTCGGCGACGTCCGCCGTATGTCGGATGGTCTGCCTCTGCTCGGCGGCGTAAGTCCGCGCTTTCAAGATAATCGCCGTCACCAAGTCATAATTTTCATCGTCAAGCGCCAGCGGCGGCTCCATCCGAGAGAGCGCGTCCAGCGTCGAAAGCGCCGCCTCGTCCAACTCGTCGAGCCGTTCCCACGCCGTCGTCAGATCAATCACATCCGCGTCAAAATCCGACAGGATGCGGTGATACTGTTTCCAATTGTAATCCATCTGATCAATCAGGCCCTGATATTCCGCGTACCACTCCGCAACAATCGTCTGCTGCTCGGCGAGATGTGCGCGCTCCGCCGCTGTCATCGGCTCAACTTTTTCCTCCTGCGTCCCCCAAAGCACCGCGCCCGCGCCTAAAAGTACTGCGCAAAAAATCGC
>CACYUQ010000115.1 GCA_902777615.1 uncultured Selenomonadaceae bacterium | reverse complement strand
ATGAAACCCTGGTAAAGACGGTTTCGTAGAGTATTGTATGGTTGTATCATGAAAATCCTGTTTACCGACCTGGACGGAACCCTGCTGGACGACAACAAGGATATTTCTGCAGAAGATTTGTCCGCTATCCGCAAGATGATAGAGGCCGGCCACAAGTTCGTGATGACCACGGGGCGGCCCTTGACCAGTGTCAAGAAACTGGCAGGACGGTACAATTTTCTGGAGGCCGGATTCTACCTGGTGAGTTTCAACGGCGGGCTCATTTACGACTGCGGGGCAAAAAAGCCCATACTGACCCGGCGAATTTCCGTTGACGACGTGAAGTTCATTATGGACGCGGCCTTTAGCTCGGGAATGCACGCTCACACCTACGCCGGAGACCTGGTGGTTTCGGAACACGAGACGGAACAGCTCAAGACCTACTGCCGCCTGATGCAGATGGACTACGTGGTTGTAGATGATATCCGGGACTATTTTGCCGGAAAAACCGGCTCGGCAGCCTCTGTCCGCCGTGAGGAGCTCTCGGAGTGTCCATGTTTCCTCGCGTTTCTCCCCCTCGGAGACTTCGGCTAACTCGGAGTATAGCACAAGTGCCCCCCCCCTGCAAGACATTTTTGGGTAATTTCGAAAAAAAATTTAAATTTTTTTTCGAAACCACCACAAAAATCTCTTGGCCGCTTCGCGCCGCCCCTTCCGGATCGCTCACTGCGAAAGGCTTGCGCTTCCCCCAAAACAAAAAGACGCAGAAGATTTTTCCTCTGCGTCTTTTCAATTTAGCCTTCCTTAAAAATTGCCGATCACTCGCAGCCACTTATCCTTTTTGTCCATCACATATTCGAGGCTCAGGAAGTCATGGAGCCGATAGCGGATCGCGCCCTCGCCCATCTGGTCCGTCCATCGGTATTCATAGCGCAGCATCCAGCGCCGCCCCAGCTCCTGCTCGCCGCCCAGGATGAATTTCTTGTCCCGCATATCGTAGCGCACCAGGAGGCGCGTCGTGTCCGCCAGATGGCGCGCGTAGCCGAGCTGCCATGTCCATTTCACATCCTGCGGCGCGATGTCGATTTGCGCGAAAAGCTCGTCCTTCGGCGATATCCGCTTGCCCGCGTGGAAACGGAAGACCGTATTGCGCCCGTCGTTGTCCTTGTGGGAAATATCGGCCCAGCCTTCGAGCCGGATCAGATATTTTTTCGTGTCCGAGCGGCTCATGACCGACATGTCGCGTCCAGGCTTCATCGTCACCGCCGTATGCAGGTCCAGCGCACGAAAGTCCGAATTCGCGTCCAGCGACGATGCGAAGAATCCGCAAAGCTCCGCCTCGTGGCGCTCGACGAAAGCCACCGGGACGCCGATCAATAAATTGACGTTATCCTGCATCTGTTGCCGATGGGCAAGCAGCGTAAAGTTCGGGATCGATTCGCTCCGCATACTGAGGTCGACCGTCCGCACCACCGGCAGGCGCGGATAAACGGTCAGCGCCACCCGCGTCTCGTCGCCCGGCACCACGTCGAAATCAGCACGGAACTCCGGCAAATGCTCGTCCATATACTGCTGGAGGCTGCGCTTTAAGACGCCGTTCGTCCAGTCGCTGGCCGCGACGGGAAGCCCCTGCATCCCCTCGCCAAAGACGCTTCCGACGTCGGCCAAGTCGCGGCGTGCCATTTCCTCGACCAGCGGCGGCATTCCCTCGACGCTGACGTCGACTTTCACGGCGCGAATGACATCCGCCCACGGCGCGAGCCGTATCTCGATGCGCGATATCTCTCCCGGCGTCAGCGCGACGCTTTCCACGGAATAGCCGACCAGCACCTTGTCAAAGACCTCGTGGATGATCGCTTCTTCCTGCGCCCGCGCCGTCTCCACATCGGAAACATGGCGTCCCGCGAGGAGCTGCGTCCCGATGGCGGCGACCGTCGTCTCCATGCGCTGCCGGACGAGGGACGGTATCGGCGCCACCGAGGTCACGCTGGCCGTGATTTCATCGACGGTGCCTTTTGCCTCGGCCTGCGGCAGAGACAAAAGCAACAGTGCGACAGTGATTCCTATGAAAAATGCGGCGGAAAACCGCCGCATTTTTTTCGCCATGTTTCCCCCGCCCATATCAGAACGAGCCGCCCACGCTGAAATGGACGCGATTGCCCTGTTTGCCGTGGGCAAGATCGACGCGAATCGGACCAACCGGCGTCTGGATGCCAAGCCCGAAGCCGAAAGAGGAATACGTATGCTGCGGCGACCAGCCCGAATCCCATGCGCCGCCGAAGTCCGTAAACAGCGCGCCCTGCACCTTGCTGAAGACCGGGAACCGATATTCCAGCGTGCCGAGCCACATATGGTTGCCGCGGAACTGCTCGTCGCGGTAGCCGCGGACCGTGTTCTGGCCGCCGATACGGTACTGGCTGTACTCGGGAATCGTCCCGTTTCCATAGCCGTACATGCCGCGAATCGCGAACACCTGCGCGTGTCCGGCCTTGATATAGTAATTCTCCTCAACGGTGTATTTCTGATACTTGAACTTTCCGCCGAAGCCCGCAATATCCGCCGTCAGGTTCAGCTTGTTGCCCTTCATCGGATTGAACACATTGTCCCGCGTGTCCGTCACGTGCTCGAGGACCAGACTCCGAGTCGTGCCGAAGTTGGCATCCCGCCAATCGGCATACTTCGGCGTGCTGCGGTCGAGAGCCGAGTAATGCTTGACGTACTGGTCTTCCCTGTGACGCAGCGTGATGAAGTTCGTCGAAACCTCGCTGACCGGACGGCTGAAGGTGAACTCGCCGCCCAGATATTTGCGCATGAACTCTTCAATTTTATCGCCGTTGGAATTGTAATCGTAGTATCTATAGGTACGGTTGTAGAGGCGGAACGTGACCGCCGTTTCCTTCTTGTCGAGCCACGGACGGCGATAGGAGAACAAATAGCCGTGATTGTCCGTGTCGTCGCCGCTGAACTCAAAGGTCAGGTTGATGGCGTCGCCGATGCCGCGGAAATTCCGGTCGCCAACGCCGACGAGGCCGATGAAGCCGTCGGAGCTGGAATAACCGGCGCCGATGGTAAAGTTGCCCGTCCGCTTTTCGACGACGTCCACTTCGAGCACGACGGAGTTCGGCTGAACGCCCGGGTTCAGCTTCATATTCACATCGTCGAAGAAACCGAGGTTGTAGACGCGCTGCATACTGCGGCGCGCTTTCTTCGCGTTGAACGGTTCGCCCGGCTTCATGCGCATCTCACGGATGACGACGCGATCCTTCGTCTTCGTGTTGCCCTTGACTATGTAGCCTTCCAGAGTACCCTCGTTGATGGCGATTTTCAGGTTGCCGTCACGGCCGATGTCGAGATTGTTGACCTTGACGAGGATATAGCCGTCTTTATGATAGCGGTCGGAAATCGCCTGCAGGTTGTCATGGAGCGTGCGCGTGTTGAGCATCTCACCCTCCGGCACGGTGATCAGCTGGCGAAGTTCCGCCGTCTTGATGGCGGTATTGCCCTCGATGGTGACGGAATTCAGCGTCGGATTTTCCAGCAGGTGATAGGTGATAATCACGCCTTCCGGCACCATCTCAAATGTGGGGAAGATGTCGTAGAAGAGCCCGACGTCGTAAATGGACGCGCGGTCCTTGTCGATGGTGTCCTCGGCGAACACGTCGCCCGCCCGGGTCAAAAGCGCCGCCTGCGCCTGCGGCAACGTCGCCGCGCCGGCGCCGTCAAAACGGACGTCGACAATGGTCTGCCCGATCAAAGCCTTTTGGCGAGCGGAAATGGCTTGCTCGTCCGGACGAAGCGCGGTCCACTGATCCGGCGAAACGGAACCGCGAGTCGTCGTGACGGCCTCCGCCGCCTTCGCCGCGGCGGCTTCTTCCGCTGCCCTGCGCGCCGCTTCTTCCGCCGCGCGTATAGCCGCTTCTTCCTTGCGCCGCTCTTCCTCGGCTTTGCGTTCCTCTTCCTCGCGAGCCTTGCGCGCGGCCTCTTCCGCCGCTTTCTTTTCCTCGGCGGCACGCCGCTTCGCGTCTTCTTCTTCCTGACGCGCCAGCGCTTCTTCCTCGGTCACCACCGGAGCCGGGACCACCGAGATCGGCACGGACGTAATATCCGGCAGCGTAATCACCGCTTGCTGGTTCGTCTCGACCGTTGCTTCCTCCGCCTGCGCCGACCCCATGGGCATCGCCGCGAAGCTCGCCGCGACTGCCGCCGTATACGCCAATGTCCGATATGCTTTCTTTTCCAAAATGAAACCTCCCAAATACGCTCTCTTGTTCCCCTTATTCATTCCCAAAAATCATCTATTGTATCGCGCGAAGGCTTTGCCCTGCGCTGTTCATCAACCGCTGCATGTCTTCCGACGGAAGCCGCACCGGCGGGGGCGCCGACGTCTCCGGCGCATCCATTTCCTGTACCGTGGCCGTCTCCTCGGTTTCGCTCTTCACATCCGGCGGCTCAAGGATTTCCGCCTCGACAGGAGCCGCCGTCTGTGGAATCGGGATTGCCGCTTCTATCGGCTTTGGCGGCGGCGCCATGGATTCCACCCGTCGCTCCACGGGAAGCTGCGGCACTTCCTGCACACCCGCCGCGCCGCGCCACATCCAATATCCGACGCCTGCCAACAGGATCGCCACGGAAAGCGGCGCGAACCGTCGCGTCCACACGACAGTCGCGTTGGGATGCTCCGTTTCCTGCGCCCGTATCAGTTCAGCGCGCGCAAGCATCAAATTCAAGTCACCGCGCACATCCTCGGATTTCCCCAAGGATTCTTCCGCGCGTCCCAGCCATTCGCGCGCCGCGCGCACATGAAGCCTGAGACGGCTTCGGTCGTCCGTCCCGCCATCCATGACGTCACCTCCCGTCCAACACCGTTTTGCACAATATATTATATATTCCGGCGGTGTATTCTATTCCCTGCCCGGCAAAAATGTTTTTTTCAAGGAATAATCCACCGTTTCCTTCAATTATCTGCGTCGTCCTAACTCAGGCGTCTATTTTTCGTGCCAATGCTGCATAAAACGGGACATCATGCCGCGGATGCGACGAATCCCGGTCTTTTGCAGCCGGTAAATGCGCGATGTGCTCAAATGCAGCTCGTCGGCCACCCCGTCGACGCCGCCGCCCGCAAAATAGACCTCTTCCAAAACCAACCGTTCCTTTTGCGGCAATCGCGCCATCGCTTCACGCAAGCGCTCCGCCAGCATATGGCTTTCCGCCTGCTCCTCGGGCAACGCGCCGGGGTCCGCGATGCGTTCTTTCCACGGGACGCCCTCGGAATCCACCATGCCGTCGATACAAGGCGCGGCAGACATTCCCTCTTTCTTCAAAAAGTCCAGCATGCGTCCCCGGATGCGGTGGACGGCGAACAGACTGAACGCCACGCCGCGCGTCGGATCGAAGCTTTCCACAGCCTCAATCAGTCCCACCGTTCCTTCCTGCAGCACGTCCATGATATACTCGGACGCGCGATAAGGCGCGGCCTGCTTGAACACCAGCGGCTGATAGGATTGGATCAGCTTCGCGCGCGCGTTCTCGTCATGGCGCGCCTTGCAGGCTTCCCAAAGGCGGGCTTCCTCCGCAGGAGACAACATCTCGATTTTTTTCAGTTCCTGTATATATTCTTCCAGTCGCAGACAAAGCCCTCCTCTCTTAAAATTTAATTCGTGCCTCAAAGCCGAACCAGTTGCTGTTTTTCTCGTCCCGCATCGCGAACATGCTGAACCGGTCGGTGAAGTCATAGCGAATGCCATAGCGCCGCATATCCTCAGTCAAGCTCTGGGTGTATCGGAGCATGACCTTGTCGGTGACATACTTGCCTATTTGTACATTATACGCCTCAATTGTCGATTTGTCTTCCCCTTTTTCACGTTTTTCGAAGGTTCCGGTCGACAAAGTCAGCTCGTCGAGCTGCAAAAGGTCGCGGATCGCGTCCTGCACCTCGCCGAGGACGCTCATCTGGAGGCCCGCAAGAAGCAGCGCGTTCCTTTGCGCCTCCGCCGAATCCGAGTTGCCGCCCTGCAAGGACGCGCCACGAAGCGTCAACATCCGCAAAATTTCCTGCTGGCTCATTTCCGGGCTGGAGGTCAGCGTGAACTTCATCTGCTGCAACGGCCCGTCGATGCCCAACATGATGCGCGTGCGGTTCATGCGCGCCGTCGCCCTGAACGTGATGCTCGGCAGGAAGGAATCGACCTGATTGAAGTACGCCTCGCCCTCCGTGATGCGGAACGACGTCTGCAAATACTGCACCCGACCGCGCCGGACGGAAATCGTGCCGGACTGCTGCGGATGGCGCGTCGTGCCGCCGAAATGCGCGCTTCCTTGAATCCAAAGGTCATAAAGCCCGGAGCTGTAAAAATGCGTATGTTTCCCGATTTCAAGACTCAAGTCGAGAATCATGTGCGGCAGTTCACTTTCGCTTTCCGGCAGGGACGGGATGGATACCAGCACGTCGTCGATGGCGACGCGGCCGGTCAGCTTCGGCAGCAGCCGCGACTTTGTCAATTT
>CACYUQ010000114.1 GCA_902777615.1 uncultured Selenomonadaceae bacterium | reverse complement strand
TTTTCAGCCCCGCGCGCTTCATCGAGTCAATCGCCAGCGCCAAGACCTCCGCGTCCGCCGCCTCCGAGCCTGTCCCCATGAATTCGACACCGGCCTGGTAAAATTCGCACTGCCGCCCCGTCTGCGCCTGCTCATAGCGATAGACCGGGCTCAAATAAAAGAGTTTCAACGGTGTCTCGGCGTCCCGCATACGGCTTGCCACCACACGGGCAATCGGCGTCGTCATTTCGTGACGCAGCGCCAGCGTCCGATTCTGCCGGTCGAAAAACTTGAACATGCACGGCTCGATGCGCCGCCCGTTCCCCAGCGTCAACGTGTCCAAAAACTCAAAGGCGGGCGTCACGATCTCGTCGTAGCCCCAATGCGCAAACCCTTCCGCGAGCAGCGATTCCAACGCCCGCTTCTCTCTCGCCTCGGCGGGCAGAAAATCCCTCGTCCCGTAAGGAATTCCAAAAACCTCATCCCTTGTCCGCATTCCGTTCTCCCTTTCCTTCCCGCTTCTCTTTCAATCGTCCCAAAACGATCTTGTAGCCGTCCGCGCCGTAATGCAGGCACCGCTTCACCCGGCTGATCGTCGCTGTGCTCGCGCCCGTGCGCGCTACGATGTCGTCATAGGTGTGGCCCGCGTCCAACATCCGAGCCACTTCCAGCCGCTGCGCCAAAGCTTTCAATTCGCTGATGGTGCATATATCTTCAAAAAATTGATAGCATTCCTCCACGCCGCGAAGCAGCAGGACCGTCTCGCAAAGCTGATCCGTCAAGTCGTCTTTCAGTTTTGGATTGATCATAACAAACACCACCCAGCTTTATTCCTTTACCTTGTGAAAATACCTTTTTATTATAGCACACTTCAAGACAAAAAAAAGAGCCTCGCAACATTTTTTGCCGCAAAGCTCCTTCAATATGAAAAATTGTTCAATCTATACTTACCTTTAATCCAAGAAAACCTTAACCGTCGTTCGTGTGGCCGGGCGGATAACGACGCCCTCTTGGGGCGGGACGGAAATGTGCAATTTCAGCTTTCCCGCATGAAGATCCGCAGGACGGACTCCCTCCGTCCCTTGGACTTTCAAATTCTCCTCTGTTTCCTCCGACGGCGGCAAAATCTCCGCAACGCTGCCTAAAAAATCATGGCCGTTCAGCGTATAGGATACCATCTGCCCCACATGAAGCACGTCCGCGTAATCCGGCGAGGTATACGCTTCAATCCACATCTCCTCGGCGACCCCGATGCGAAATACGGGCTCACCGGAACGCATTTCGCTTCCTTCCTTCGCTTCGGTCAAATAGACGACACCGTCCACGGGCGCGAACAGTTCCGTCGCCCCGGATGCCTGCTGCGCGGCAGCAAGGGCAGCTTCCCCCTGCCGAACCTGAAGCTCCGCGCGGCTGATTGCCTCGGGACTGCCGGGGCGCATCACCGTCTGATAGGAAACGCCGCCCGAAAGCGCCGCCTGATAAGCCGCCTCTGCCGCGTCCCGCTCCTGCGCGCTGACAGCGCCCATATCAAACAAGAACTGCGCCTTCTCATATCGCTGACGTGCAGCCTCCGCGTCCGCGCCGCCTCCGCCGTCGAAAACCGGCTGCACGGTCATAATGCCCGCTTGAAGCTCTTCCAAGTTCCTTCTGGAAAGCGCAAGATTTTCTTCCAATTGCTGAATCTGCTCCGGCGAGACCTTGACCTTGATTTTCGCCAAGACCTGTCCTTGCTTGACCGACTCGCCGTCGCTGACCAAGATTTCCGTGATGGTTCCCGCCGCGCGCGTCCTCGCCTGCACGATTTGCCCCGCGACCTCCGCTTCGACGATGGAAAGCGTCCGATGGCTCGACTGATACAGCCATACGCAGCCCGCGCAAAGCGCCGAAAGCAAAAGCAGCGCCGCGAAGCCGTATTTTATCAATGCCCGCGCTTTATCGCTGATATCGACTTCCAAAATATTTCCTCCCAAACCTTCATCGCAAAAAAGCGCGCAGATATGACTGCGCGCTTTTCCTGTTTATGCCAATCCGAGCTGCGCCTTGAGAGCTTTGTGCGCTGCCTCCATCGCCTGCGGGATTTTGGTCGGCTCCTTGCCGCCCGCCTGCGCCATCTCGGGACGCCCGCCGCCGCCGCCGCCGACTTCCTTCGCCGCTTCCTTGATCAATTTCCCGGCATGAACGCCTTTCGCGACGGCTTCTTTCGAGGCTTTCGCGACGATGCTGACCTTGCCGTCCGTCACCGCGCAGAGCAGGACGACGCCGTTCTTAAGCTTCGACTCGGTCAGATCGGCCATCTCGCGCAGCGCATCCATGGTCTCGACGTTCGCCTTGCCGGTCACGCACTGCACGTCGCCGTAAGTCTGCACCGCCATCAGAAGTTTCTGCGCGTCTGCCTTTTCCTGCATCCGCTGCACTTCGTCAAGCTTCTTCTTCATTTCCTTGTAATCCGTCGCCAACGTGGAAAGTCTCTGCACGACCTCCGTATCGCGGCATTTCAAAATCTCCGCCGCCTGCGCCAAAGCTTCCGCGCGCTCGTGCGCCCAGCAAAGCGCAGCCTCGCCGGTAATCGCCTCGATACGCCGCACGCCCGCAGCGACGCCCGTCTCGCTGACGATCTTGAACATACCAATCTGCCCGACGTTCGCCACGTGCGAACCGCCGCAAAGCTCCATACTGAAGCCCGGCACGGTCACGACGCGAACGACGTCGCCATATTTCTCGCCGAACAGCGCCATCGCGCCTTTCGCTTTCGCCTCGTCCTGTTTCATTTGGGCAATCTCGACGTCCTGCGCCTGCAAGATGACACGGTTGACCAGTTCTTCGACGTCCGCGAGCTGTTGCGGCGACACCGGCTCGAAATTCGAAAAGTCAAAGCGCAGTCGCTCCGGCGTAACCAACGAACCGGCCTGATTGACCTGATCGCCGACGACACGCTTCAGCGCCGCCTGCAAAAGATGCGTCGCCGTGTGGTTGCGCGCCGAGGCCAGCTTTTTTTCCCGATCCAGCGTGATTTTTACGGTATCGCCGACCTTCAGCATACCCTCTTCCACATAGCCGATATGATAAATCGTGCCGTCAGGCAGCTTCTTCGCGTTCGACACCTGCACGCGGCCCAGCTCCGTCGCCAAAAGCCCGACGTCGCCCACCTGTCCGCCGCCTTCCGCGTAGAACGGCGTCACATCGAGGATGACGCCCGCCTCCTCGCCGTCGGAAAGCGTATCGACCAGCGCGCCGTCCTTCCAAAGTGCGACGACTTTCGCTTCAGTGGCCGCCGCGTCCTGACGCAGACTTTTGACGTCCACACCGCTGAGGTCGGGAACCGCTACGCGCTGATTTTCCTGCCGCGCCGCGCGTGCACGATCACGCTGCTCCTGCATCGCCTTGTCAAAGCCGTCATGGTCGAGCGTCAAGCCGCTCTCCTGCAAAATCTCTTCCGTCAGTTCCCACGGGAATCCGTAAGTATCATAGAGCTTGAACGCGCTTTCGCCGTCCAGCTCCTTTTTGCCCTTCGCCTTGACCGCCTCGATCTCTCCGGCCAAAAGCTCGCATCCTTGCTCCAGCGTCGCGTGGAAGCGCTCCTCTTCGAGCTGGATGACTTTCTTGATATAGTCCTGCCGCGCCGTCAACGCCTCGAAGTCCGGCGCATCCTTGTAAATCTTGACGACGGCGTCCACCGCCCCCACGAGGAACGGCTTGTCCATGCCCAAGAGCCGCCCGTGACGCACCGCACGGCGCAGGATACGGCGCAGCACATAGCCGCGGCCTTCGTTCGACGGCAAGATGCCGTCCATGATCATAATCGTCATGCTGCGCGCATGGTCAGCGATCACCTTCAGCGAAATATCCTTCTGCGCGTCTTCACCGTACTTCACGCCCGACACGCCGGACGCGTACTCGATAATCGGGAAAAGCAGATCGGTCTCGAAATTCGTCCGCTTGCCCTGCAGGACGGACGCCAGACGCTCCAAGCCGCAGCCCGTGTCGATATTCTTATGCGCAAGGGGATTATATTCGCCGTCCTCGGTGCGGTCGTACTGCGTGAACACGAGGTTCCAGATTTCCAGATAGCGATCGCAGTCGCAGCCCACGGCGCAAGTCGGCTCGCCGCAGCCGCGGTCCTCGCCAAGGTCGATGTAAATCTCCGAGTCCGGACCGCAGGGACCGGGGCCGATTTCCCAGAAATTATCCTCCAGCTTCACGATATGGTCGGCCAAGAAGCCCGGCTGCTGCTTCCAGATCTCCGCCGCCTCATCGTCCTTCGGATAAATCGTTGCGTAGAGCTTTTCCTTCGGCAGCTCGACGACTTCGGTCAAAAATTCCCACGCCCAGGCAATCGCTTCCTTCTTGAAATAATCGCCGAAAGAAAAATTGCCCAGCATCTCGAAATAAGTCTGATGGCGCGCCGTCCGTCCGACGTTCTCAATGTCGCCCGTGCGGACGCAACGCTGGCTCGTCGTAATACGCGTGCGCGGCGGCTTCATCTTTCCGGTAAAAAACGGCTTGAACGGCGCCATGCCCGCACCGATCATCAAAAGCGTCGGATCGTTCTCAGGGATCAGCGACGCGCTCGCAAGGCGCAAATGCCCCGCCTTTTTCTCGAAGAAATTGAGGTACGCTTCCCGCAACTCATTGCCCGTCATAAATTTCAAAAGTATCAGCTCCTACAAAATACTTTCCTAAACTCAATAATTATATATAATCCAACACGCAAAGTCAATTTCAAAGAAGTGTAAATGACAAGAAAATCCCCCGGTCGTCGTTTGCTTTTGCAAACGGTAACCGGGGGATTGTTGTATCTTACTGTACCAGTCCTGTCGGCCTCGTGAATGGCTCGCTGGTGTCCAGGTGTCCGGCGATGGTCTCGATGCGCTCCCCTTCCACCGTAATCAGGACGCGCTCGATTTCCGGAAATTCCGTCATCGTATTGACCAACGCGCTGATCAGCATCTGCTCACCGGTGGAACCGCCGACAAACTTGTGCGTCAGCTCCTTGCTGAAATCCACGATTGCAAGGTTGCCTTCGATTTTCACGCCAAGCACCTTGACGCCCATCGGGAAAATGTCCGTCAGGCCCGGTTCCTTCGTTCCCGCGACCAGCGCCTTCGCCGCCGCCGTATACTTATCTTCCGCAGGCACGCTGATCTTCACGGAGCCCAGCCCGTCTCCCGCGTCATTCGGGAAATACAGCTTGACCTCCTCCTGCTTGGCCAGCGCCGGATTGGCAGGCTTCGGGTCTGCGGGCTTCGCCGTCGACGGTTTCGACACTGCGGGCGGCGTAGACGTCTGTCCCTGCTTCCCCGCTTCCTCGCAGCCCGCCGTCATCAGCAGAACCGCCGTCATTGCCGCCGCCATGGCGGCTTTTCCTGTGTTATTCATGATTGATCGCCTCTATCCTGCAATTTCTCAAATTCCGTTCAGGTACCGCTGGCCGCGAAATAATTTGCCAGCCCTTCCGCGATTCCCTGCGCCATTTCGTTTTGAAAATCCTCGTCCGCCAGCAGATTGCCCTCCACGTAATTCGTGATAAACGCCAGCTCCACCAGCGCGGCGGGCATCGAGGAATGGCGGCAGACATAGAAGCGCGCCTCATGGATGCCGCGGTCTCTCCGGTCGCCGTGCTCGACCATACCGTCCTGCAAATTCTGCGCGAGCAGCGCATCCAACCAAGTCTTCGGGTAATAATACGTCGACGTGCCGTTGGACGACTCGCTGGTGAACGCGTTGCAATGGATACTCAAGAACACGTCGACGTTCGGCGTGAAATTTCCGTAATCCACGCGCGCCTGGAGTTCCTGAGCATCCGTCGCCGTCGGTCCGTAGACGTCGCGGTCGTCCTCGCGCGTCATCACGACCTTGACTCCGGAATTTTCGAGGATGTCCCGCACCTTCTCCGACACTTCCAGCGTAATATCCTTTTCCCGAAGTCCTCCGACGCCCACGGCGCCCGTATCCGTCCCGCCGTGGCCCGGATCGACGACAATCGTGCGTCCCTTCAGTCCCGCGACATGACCGCGTCGACCGCCCTCGCCGTACAATTCAATAATCAGGCGATGGGGCTTCCTGCGTTCCTTTTCCAGCGTGTAGACCCGATAATTCTGCTCCGTCGCGGGGACCTGCATCCCCACCGTGATACGAAGCTTTTTGCCCGTCTCCATGAAGCGGAGCGTCTTCCCGAACTGACGGTCCAGCGGTATCTCCCCGCGGACATCACCTTTCTCCGCCCGGTCGAGGTCGATCGTCAGCCGATTCGGGTGCAGGATGCCGTCGCCCTTGACCTCATAATCCTTGATTGGACCGCTCATGCCGATTTCAATGCGAAGGAATTTCTGTCGCCCCTCCGTCACGACCTGCGACTGGAAAGAAACCACCCTGCGCGTCGGCGCCGCCAAAGCCATCGCGGGCAGCAGCCAAAGACACAAAGCCAGCAATCCGAAAGCTCTCATCAGCCAGCTTGCTTTTTTCATGACTTTCGCCCCCTTAATGAGGCGAGCAGCCGCTCCGATTCTTCCATCGCGCGCTTCGTCGCTTCCGCGTCATAACAAAT
>CACYUQ010000113.1 GCA_902777615.1 uncultured Selenomonadaceae bacterium | reverse complement strand
TAAGCACCCATACGCCGAAAGTACTTGGCTGGAGACGGCCCGGGAGGTTAGGGAGCTGCCGGTTTGAAAAGACGTTCGTATTCACGGACGTCTTTTTCTATTGCATACAAAAAATCCGCCGCAACAAACTGTTACGGCGGATTTTTTCGTTTTATACTAGTCTCAGTTAAGATTTTTAAATCGTTACTGAGACTGCATGAGACGTCATCCGAGCCGTAGGCTCGGGTGTAGCACGCGTAGCGTGCGTATCTTCGGTCTAAATTTTATTTGAATTTTGGTTGAAGATTAGTATTATGTCTGTCAGCGGTAGGTGACCGTTTCGGAGAGGGGCTTGCGGCTCTCGTGGTTGGGGAGGGGCTTGGCCGCCGGGTCGGGGTAGCCTACGTCGATCAGGATGGTCACCGCCTCGTTCTCCGGGAGACCCAGCAGTTCCTTTGCCTTGTCCGGGTCGAAGAAATTCAGCCAGCAGGTGTCGAGGCCGACATCTTTTGCGCCCAGCACCAGATGCGTGGCGACGATTGCCGCGTCTTCCGCGCCGGAATTGTATGCGCCGCCGGGGTACTCGAACACGTTGTTTTTGTCATGGGCGACCGCCAGCACGACGGGCGCGCCGTAGCGGCAGGGCGTGATCTTGTCCACCAGCTCCAGCGACTCCTTTGACGAAAGGACATAGATATGTTGGGGTTGATTGTTCTTCGCGGTAGGCGCCAGCCGTCCCGCTTCCAGCGTCTGTTCCAGCTTCTCCTTCTCCACGGGCTGGTCCGAGAATTTCTTGCACGAGTACCGTGCCTTGGCGAGTGTAAGGAAATTCATCGCATTTTTCTCCTTTTCTAAAAAAACGACTTGTCGGACGCAGAGTTTGCGTCCGGCTTTATTGTACATTTCCTACTATGCGGCTGTCAATATAGAGGCTTCTATACGTTGTTCCTTCTAAGATTATAGTTCGTTATCTGTTATCCTCGCAGAACTGCCGGATTTCCGGCAAACGCTTGTAGAGTTGCCTGCCGGGACAGTCGACGTCATGGTTGACGTCCTTATGGCCGACAATGACGCCTTTTTGCATCGGTTTCAGCTCGTATTTTTGGCAGAGCCACGCGCAGAGTTCTTTCACGGAATCCATTTGCGCCGCTGTAGGGGTGCCGATGTTGAAATTTCCCGCCAGGCAAATCCCGATGGAAGTTTGGTTATGATTGAAGGCATGAGCACCGACCGCGTTTGGGCGCCTCCCTTGCTCAATCATGCCGTCTTTCCGGATCAGGTAATGGTAACCGATCCCCGCCCATCCATTGGCTTCCTGGTGATATTTATGGATGCCGGCGGCGGTGGAATCCTTGTCGATTCCCGGATATCCCGTGTGATGGATGACCAAAAATTCCGTCGCCTTGCGTTCCTCATATTCCGTAAACTGCAAAAAGCGCTTGTATATCATCGGTTCGTAGTATGCCGCTTCAGCGTGAATCATTTTTGCTTCGCCCAGCATAAGACCCAAAAAACCTAAAGCGCCCGCTTTCAAAAATTCTCGTCGATCCATACGAGGCTCCTTAATATTTTATCACTTTGTCCGCCTTGGGCCGGAACGTTTCGGCATAGTCGAGATTCCGCCCACCGTCGTGTTCCGCCAGAAGGTTTCCGTATAAATCGCGCCAATCCGACAAGGCACGCTCGGCATTGTCACGAAGCGTTTGGGCGAATTCCTCCGCCGACTGTCCCGACGACTTGGCGAGCAAGTCCATCGAACGCCGCTCCTGCGCATGGGCGGCGTCCAGCACCGTCGCGCCTAAGGCGCTGTAATAGCCCCGCGTCAAAGTCGTCACCTGCTGGGAAACCCACCACGCCTTCGTCAGGTCGTATTTCGTGCGGTCAGCTTTCTCATAGGCTTCGGGCAGCGGCGCGACAGCGAAGGGGATATAGGTGCTTTCCTTCGGGGCATTCAGGGCAAGCCAAAAGATCGGACAGGGCAGGTTGTCGCTTGTCTGGGTGATCCATGTGTAGGCGATGGCCGTGCTCGTGATGGAGCGTTCCCATTTCGTCGGGCCGTACCGATAGGGCAGCGCGAAAAGCCCGGCGTTTTCGCCGCGTCTCCGGTCAAACTTCGTCCCCTCGTAAGCGTCGCGGTGCAAGTCCATGATTTCCGTCAGCGTCAGCGGATGGTCGGGCCGGACGGAAAACGGATAGGCTTCCGTGTCCCAATTTTTCACCTTCGCGGGCAGGTTCGCCGACGGGGCGACGAGGGACAGGGCGCGCCAGACGCGGCGCAGGGAAAAATACGGGTGATAATCCTCGACGGCCTGCATGGAGCGCACCCAATCGAGATTTCCCCGTGCATCATAAGCGGCCCACCCCGCTTCCTTCAGCATGTCCGGCAGACGAGGATTGAATATCTGGTCGGGGGAGCCCGGTTTTATCGCGCGGATGCGGAACTGGTTCGCCGCGACGAAAAATTCCCCATCCGGCACGCGCTGGGCAATCCAAAAGCCGCCCTTCCCCGACGGTGTCGGCTGCATTTCCAGCACCCAGCCCTCGTTTTTGTCTGCCACGAGCAGGGTCTCGCCCGTACCCCATAGTCCGTGCTTGTCAATCAATTCACCCATCAGCTGGATGGCTTCCCGGGCCGTGCGGCAGCGTTCGAGGGCGACGCGCCCCAACTCCGAGGCGTAGAAGATTCCGCGGCCTTCCTTCGGCTCCAGATAATCAAGGTGAGCGGAATTGTTCGTACATTCGCCGAGCATCAGGCCGTGCTCGTTCATCACGGCGTAATCACTGTCGATATAGGCGTAAGTGTGCGCGGCTTCGGGAATTTCCCCCAGCGGTTTCGTTCGTTTCTTATTCGGATAGTTGTACGCCTCCGCACGTTCCGGCGCGACGAGGCGCGGATTCTCGTAGCACTCGTATTCCGGCAGCTCGTCCCACGCGATGGCGCAGGGATAGACCGCGCGCATACTTCCCGCGGGATGGTCCTTCGCGGGCACATAGACGATGCTCGGGTCGCTGGAAAAGGCGTCGTTGGAGTGCGTGACATAAGTGACGCCGTCGGCGGAAGCGCCCTTCGTCACGATTGTCGTAGTGCAGGCTTCGGCGCAGGAAACGGCGGCGCAAAGGACGCCGATCGCGATAGACATGGTTTTTTTCATTTCATCATCCGCCTTGGCTCGTAAGATGTTTTCTCATTCATATCCATGTACGGCTCCAAAAAAGTGAATACCGTCGAATAGTAAAGCTGCGGCGCGTCGGTTTTCGCGTCGGCGTGCCCTACGCCCGGTACCAAGAGGCGCGCCTTTATCTTCGCGCCCGACGCGGTATACAGCTCATCCATCATTTTCGGCGGGGCCAGCGTGTCGGCGTCTCCGTGGATGAAGAGTGTCGGCAGCTCCGGCAGTTTTTCGACGGGCGCCGCGTCGGAGAGCCACGCGCCCGTTTTGAGGCGGCTCACCGCGTCCACACAGCGCATGATGGGAAACTCCGGCAGGCCGAAAAGTTTTTTGAGCTGCGTCGAAAACATGACATAGGCGCTGGTGTAGCCGCAATCCTCTACCAACGCCGTCACCTGCGGCGGGATATTCCCGCTTCCGGCGGCCAGCATGACTGTGGCCGCGCCCATCGACACGCCGTGCAGCACGATGCGCGCTTTTTCGTCCCGCACCGCGATCTGCCGCGCCCAGACCGTCACGTCTTCGCTTTCCTTTACGCCCATGGTCAGATATTCGCCGTCGCTTTCTCCCGCCGCGCGCATATCCGGCGTCAGCACTTCGTAGCCCCGTTTCAGATATTCCGCCGCCAAATCCCAGACAAACCGCTGGTCGCGTCCGTAGCCGTGAACCAAGATGACCCACCGCTGGGACGGCAGGGACGGCGAGAAATGCGTCCCCTGCAGCGTGAGGCCGTCTTTTGATACGATGGACCAGACTTCGCTTTTTGCGTCCGGCTTCGGCGGGAGAGCGGCCGACGGGTCGTGAATGGCGGCGCAGGCGGCGGGGATGGCTTTCGGGTCGGCGTCGTTTCCACGCCGGAGCGCGTAGCCGACGAATTTATTTCCGATCAGATACCCAAAAGCGATCAGCAGGATCAGCGCCAACAGCAAGCCCCGTTTTTTCATTCCCCACACCTCCCACCGAATTCTTGGCTTATTTTTCTACGCGATCTGCCTTGCCGCGAGCTCGGCGAACAGGCCGTTTTTCGCCATCAGTTCCTGATAGGTGCCGTCTTCGACGATTTGTCCGCGATCCATGACGAGGATGCGGTCGGCGTTCTCGATCGTGGAGAGGCGGTGGGCGACCACGATGCGGGTGGCGCGCATGGATTCCAGTGTTTTCGCGACGATGGCCTGGGTCTCGTTGTCGAGGGAGCTGGTGGCTTCGTCGAACACGATGATTCTCGGATGATGCACGAGGGAGCGGGCAATCAGCAGGCGCTGCCGTTGGCCGCCGGAGAACGTGGTGCCGCCCTCGTTGACGATGGTGTGCATTCCCATCGGCAGATCCTTGATGTCGGCTTCGAGGCCGACAAGACGCGCGACTTCCCACGCGTCGTCCATGGTCAGGGGCAGGGAGCCGACGATGTTCGAGAAGATGCTGCCCTCCATCAGCTGACCGTGCTGCATGACGACGCCAATCTGGCGGCGCACCGACGAGACGTCGAGCTCCGAGAGGTCCATGCCGTCGTAAAGTACCGCGCCGCTCTCCGGCTTTTCGAGGCCGATCAGCACGCGGAGCAGCGTGGATTTGCCGCTGCCGGAGCTGCCGACGATGGCGAGGAATGAGCCGGGACGGATCGAAAGGTTGATGTTTTTCAGCACCAGCGGCGCGTCTGGCTTGTAGCGGAAGCGGATTTCCGCCGCCTCGATCTCGCCGGTCAGCTCGCCTGCGGGCAGCTTGCTTTCCGAGATTTCGCTCTTTTCCCGCAAAATCGGCAGGATACGTTCCAGCGCCGGCATGACGCCCCAGATGCTGACGACGCCGCTCCGTAGGCCGTTCAGTGCGCTGCCGAAGCTGCCCATCGCGGAATTGAAGCTCAAAAATTCGGCGGTGGTCATGAACGCGATGCCGGTGGTTTGGGAGTCGTCCAAGAGCGACATCGCATAATAGAAGATGCAGAAATTCAGCACGATGGGCTGGGCCGACATGATGAGATTGATCCAAGTGTCCTGCCAGCGGGATTTCCGGTTCCATTTCCATTCGTCGCCGAAGCGCTGGGTCCACAGATAAAATGCGCGTTCCTCGGCGGCCCGCAGGCGGAATTTGTTCAGTCCCGTGAGGAGCTGCAGGAGCTGACCCGAGACGCGGCCCGAGGCGTCGGCCTTTTCCCGCTGGAAGCCCACCTGCCGCCAGGAGAAGATCATCGAGAGCACGAAGAAGATGGCCCAGATGAAGACGGCCAGGATTGCCATCTTGTAGTTGTAATAGAACATCACCAAGAGGTTCCAGAAGCAGAAAATGCCGTTGAAAATGCCGTTGGCGGCGGTGGAGGAGAGCTGATGGGACAGGACGCTGACGCCCTGCATCCGCAGCGCCAAGTCGCCGATCTGATATTTTCGGAAGAAAGCGGCGGGCAGCGACAGGAGCTTGATCCAGAGCGCGGATTCCGCGGTCACACGCACGTGGTTTTTCAGCCGCATGACGGTCAGGCCGCGCACAAGGGAAATCAGCGCGCCGGAAATCGAGGTCACGAACATGACCTGCACCACGAGCAGCAGCGCCATTTTATCGTAGGTCGGGATGATGTCGCTGAAGATGGTCTGGGTCACCAGCGGCGTGACGACGGGAATCAGGCCCGCGATGAAGCAGCAGAAGAGCAGCAGCCAATAGTCGCGCTCCCAGCAGAGCCTTGTCGTCCATTTGAACCATTTCCAAAGGCTGTCCACATCTTCCGGCATGGCTTGCGTGAAGCAGAAGGCGCGGGAATCGAAGGAAGCGGCCGCTTCCTCGTCTACGGAAGTCCGCCGGCCGGTTTCGTAATCGAGCTGTTCGTAGCGGTCGGGAGCGGCGGGCAAAAGCGCAAAGGGTTTGCCGTCCTTGAAGGCCAAAAGCGGCCCGATGTCCTGCGTATACCAGTCGGGAACGAGCTCGATCTCACGGGCGTGAATGTCACGGCTGCCCAGCGCTCGCAGGATTTCCCGCGCGTCCGTCAGATGGGCGGCCTCTTCGGGCAGACGGAAACGGTTACGGGGGATGCCGAAGAAACCGCCGATTTCGCGCAGAGCATGGATGACCGGAGGCTGGTTCTTGTCCTCGGCGCGGCTCACGAAGGGCAGATCGGGAATCAGGTTTTTCAGGAGCTCGCTGTAGGAATTGGCGACGAGCAGCTCCTTGGTGCGGGCAAATTCCGACAGCTGTTCCTCGGCCCGCTTTTCCTCGGCATGGAAAAAGTCGAGATAGGCATGGCAGAAACGTTGGATTTCCTCACCGAGGCCCAGCGGAAGGATGTCGACACCAAAGCGGTTGATGACCGTTTCCGTGGAAAGAGCGACGACTTCGGCGGCCGTTTCAAGGGCTATCGTTTCGGAGGCGGGCAGCAGCAGGATGTTGCTTTCACCGAGGAAGCGCAAGGAGGAGGCGTCTTTCACCGCCTCTTTTGGCAACTCCAGCCATGAGAGAGGCTGCCCCTTCGGCGTAGTAAGCCGTGCCCCCGCGGGCAGCAGCTCTTTTTCGCCCGGCGGGATTTCACGGCAGACTCGGGGCAGCAGTTGACGGTTGGGGCGCAGGGAAAACGACGTCAGCGCGTCTTCCAGCGCGTCGACTCGCAAGGCGCTTTCCGAGGTTAGAAAGTTTTCCAG
>CACYUQ010000112.1 GCA_902777615.1 uncultured Selenomonadaceae bacterium | reverse complement strand
CTCCGGTATTTCTTTTACGTCTTTGGCGTCCACAATTCCGTGATGGAATCGCTGATGAACGTGCTCGGTATCATGGGCATCTGCGGCATCCTGATCGGTTCGGTCATGGCATTGGCGCAGTACGATTTTCGCCGGATGCTGGCTTATTCGTCGGTGGCGCAGCTCGGCTATATCGCGGTGGGTATGGCGCTCGGCAACGTCCACGGCTTCATCGGTGCGGTGCTACATCTGATCAACCATGCGTTCATGAAATGCTGCTTGTTCCTCGTGGTCGGCGGCATTACGTATCGCTACGGCGAAGTCAACTTGTACCGTCTCGGCGGGTTGAACCGTAAAATGCCTGTGTCCAGTGTTGCGGTGGTGCTGGCGGTGCTCTCAATGGTCGGCATTCCGCCGACATGCGGCTTCTTCAGCAAATGGTACCTGATGCTCGGCGCTTACGAGGGCGGACAGAATATTTATATCGCGGTGTTGGTGGTTAGCTCGCTTTTGAACGCTGTTTATTATTTCCGCATCGTTGAGCAGATGTTCGTTCAGCGTGAGGCTTCGCTTCCCGAAATTCATGAAGCGGAGACCGGGCTTGGACTTCCGGTCAGTATGCTCGTTCCTATCGCGGTCACCGGGCTTGCGATTTTGTTCCTCGGCATTTATAGCAGCACGCTGGTGACGGATATCCTCAACGTCGGATTACCGGAGGTGCTGATCAAATGACAATTATAGACGCACGTCCATTTATTGCTATCGGGATTGCCTTTTTGGCGGCGCTTCTCGTCTCCATGAGCAACAAATACCCGAATATCCGGGAAACTTGGAGCGCCGTAGGCTCCATCACGATGTTCGGCGTTATCATCAGTATGGTCAACGGCGTGTTGAACGGTGTGACTTACGAGTATACGCTGTTCAATCTGACGGACACCATTGGGCTGACGATGCGCGTCGATCCGGCGGGAATGATTTTCGCGGCGTTGGCCTCGCTCTTGTGGATTCCGATCAATTTCTACAGCATCGGCTATATGCGGAACAACCACGAAGGAATGCAGACCGGTTATTTCGCGGCTTTTGCACTTTGCATCGGTGCGACGATGGGCATCGCGATGGCGTCGAACTTGTTGACATTTTTCGTGTTTTATGAAATCCTGACGATTTCCAGCTATCCGCTCGTCTTGCATGAGCGCGACGAGGAAGCGTTGCTCGCCTCGCGGAAGTATTTGGCCTATACGCTTGTTTCGGGTCAGTTGTTTCTCGCGGGTACGGTGGGCGTTTACTGTATCGCGGGAACGATGGATTTTACCCCAGGCGGCTTTCTGCGGATAGACATGGCGCCTGCTTGGGTCTTGCAGCTCCTCTTTGTGCTGATGATTATGGCGGGCAGCGTCAAGGCGGCGGTCATGCCTTTGCACGGCTGGCTTCCCGCCGCGATGGTGGCGCCAACGCCGGTCAGCGCGTTGCTGCACGCGGTGGCGGTCGTTAAGACCGGCGCATTTGCGGTGCTTCGCGTGCTCGGGTTCGTATTTGGGCCGAAATTGCTCTCGGAGCTTGGTATCGCGGATTTTCTTGCTTGGGCGGCGGCTTTGACGATTTTAGCCAGTTCTTTTATCGCAATCAGGCAAGACAATTTGAAACGACGGCTCGCGTTTTCGACGATCGGGCAGCTAAGCTATATCGTGTTGGGCGGCGCGCTGTTGACGCCGCTGGCGGTCAAGGGGGCATATCTGCATCTTGTGGCCCACGCGGTCATGAAGATTACCCTCTTCATGTGCGCAGGTTGCATCATTGTTCGGACGCATCTGCACGATATCAGCGAAATGGACGGAATCGGTCATCGAATGCCGGTCACGATGGGATGTTTTGCCATCGCGTCCTTGGGGATTGCCGGCACGCCGTTTATCGTCGGCTTTATCAGCAAATGGAACTTGGCGATGGGCGCGATGCAGGCCGGAAAACCGCTTTTCGTCGCGGTATGGGTAGCTTCGGCGATTCTCGCGATGGCCTATCTGATGCCAGTGGTCCGTATGGCGTTCTTCAAGCCGGAACCGGTCAAGGACCCGAGAAAATACGGCTCCATCAGTTACTGTATGTTGATCCCGATTTGCTTTACCGCGATTTTGGCGCTGATCCTCGGCGTCGACCCGGAGATTTTCCCGCCGGATTTCTACAAGCTTTGTGAGATGGCGTCGGCGGGTATTACGGCAGGCTGGGGAGGTGGCTGGGGTGATTGATCTGGTTGGTGACCGCGCAAAGCGGTTCAAGGTGATTTCCTTAGCGGCGGTCCTTGCTCTGGTCGTTTTCGCGATTACATTCGCGTTGGGCGGCTACAGTGAGGCGGAACATTTTCTCCAAAAACCGGGCGGTATGATTGCTTTCGCCTTCGTCGGCTGCTGGATATTGATTATCCTCGCAAAATTGATTATGACTCCGCTCTTGCAGCGGGACGAAGATTATTATGAGAAAGGATGCGATGATTCCGATGTTTGAGAATTTCCATCCCGGTATCATCTTCATCCTCGTCGGTTTTTTCGCGGCGCTTTGCGCGTCGAAGGAACGGAAGATGATTCTCGCCTGCTGCCCGGTGCTGGCGCTGATCGGTATGCTACGCATCGCGCCGGGGACGGACCTGACCTTCAAATTCCTTGAAGATTTCACAGTCCATTACCTTTATGTCGATCCCCTGAGCTGGGTTTTCGCGGTGATTTTCTGTGTCTTCGGGTGGATTGGTGGCATTTATAGCTGTCACAACAAGAGCCCGTTGGAAGCGCTTTGCTCGATGGCCTATGTCGGCTCTTCCATTGGCGTCGTGCTGGCTCACGACTGGATTACGTTTCTGTTCTTCTGGGAATTGGAAGCAGTCACGTCGACGTTCCTGATTTGGAACGATCCGAGGCCGACGAGCCGCGGCGCGGGCATCCGATATCTTTTGATCCATACCTTGAGCGGAAATCTCGTGTTGTTCGGCGTCATCATGAAGCTGGTGCAGGGAGACATCCTCGTGCATAACCTGATGGCGGGACCGTATGACGCGGCGTTCTGGTCGATTCTCGCAGGTGTCTGCATCAACGTGGCGGCGGTGCCGATGCACGGTTGGCTCGTCGACGGCTATCCGGCGGCGACGCTCACGGGCAGCGTCTTCATGTCGAGTTACACGACAAAAGTTGCCGTTTATTCGCTGTTGCGCATCTTCGGCGGCGCGGAGCTATTGATTGGCGTTGGCGTCCTGATGGCGTTGTACGGCGCCTGCTACGCCGTCATGGAAAACGATATGGACAGGCTCCTTTCTTATCATATCGTCAGCCAGGTCGGCTACATGGTCGCGGGCGCGGGCATCGGAACGTCGATGAGCATGAACGGTGCGACGGCGCATGCCGTTTGCGACATCTTGTTCAAATCGTTGCTTTTCATGTGTTGTAACGCTATCACTTACGCTACTGGCATCCGAAAGATCAATCAGCTCGGCGGTATGGCAAAGCGGTATCCGCTCGTGTTCCTCTGCTTTCTCGTCGGTGCGTTTTCCATCGCGGGCGTTCCGTTCTTCAACGGCTTCGTCAGCAAGATGGTGACCATCGAAGCGGCGGAGGAAGCGCACTTGGGTATGGTGGCTATGCTGTTGGAGCTTGCCAGCGTCGGTACCTTTTTGTCGATTTGCTTCAAGATGGTCTATTTCATCTTCCTAGCGCCGGACAAGGGCATGGCGCCGGAGCAACGCCCGATTGAGAGCAACATGAAGATTGCGATGGTTGTGGGCGCGGCGCTTTGTACGATTATCGGCTGCTTCCCATATTTTAGCCTCTATCCGTTCCTGCCCTTCGGACCGGTTGGCTACGTGCCGTACACGGTCATGCACGTCTCGAATCAGCTAGTGATGGGATTTGTCGCTGTGATTCCGTTCCTGATGTTCCTGCCGAGGATGGAGCCGCATACGGCGATTTCCCTCGATACGGACTGGGTCTATCGCTGTCCGTTCAAGTCCTGTGTGCTCGGCATCGCTTATCTCTGCTTCGGGCTTTGCCGGAGTCTCGGTCATGCATGGGGCGTCGGCGTGCGGCAGATTATGTTCGTCACAGACAATCCGATGCAGTTCCTCGACGCGAAGCCGTTCCACGAAAAGAAACGGTACAGTCCGGACAATTATCGGACGAGCATCGCGGACACAATCATGATTATTCTGACAGTGTTGTTTATCTGTATCTTTTATTTCCGAACGAGCCTATAAGCGACAAAAAATATCCCTCGGCATAGCCGAGGGATATTTTTTGCCGCTTATTCGGCAGGCTTTGACAGTTCTTTCTTTACAAACTCCTTGTACGCGGCAAGGAGTTTTTTTGTGATTTTGCCGGGGGCACCGTCGGCAATCGGGTCGCGGTCGATTAGCGTCACCGGGATGATTTCGTCGGCGGTGTTCGTGAAGAAGGCTTCCTCTGCACCTTTGATGAAATCTGGTGTCAGCGTCTTTTCTACGACGGTCAGGCCGAGGGCCGGGGCCAGCTTTTCCTTAACAATAGTTCGGGTGACGCCGTTCAGAATCATTTCGTTCGCCGGATGCGTCCAGAGCACTTCGTCTTTGACCGCGAAGAAGTTCGCGTCTTCGCCTTCGGTTATGGTGTTTTTTTCCTTGCGGAAGAACAGCGCCTTTTTTGCGTTCTTTTTCCGCGCTTCCTCGGCGGCGAGTACGCTGCCCAAGAGATTCAGAGAAGCAATATCGCAGCGCAGCCAGCGGATGTCCTCGACCAGTGCGGCGCGGATGCCGTTTTCCTGCCAATCCGTATGAACCGGAATGTCGCGGATGATGACGCTGAGGTGGGGCAGATTGATTTTCGGTGGCAGATAGGAGCGGGGCGAGGTGCCACGGGTGAGTTGAAAATAGATGATGCCGTCCGTGACTTCCGCCTTTTCGATCAGTTCGTAGAAGACCCCGACCAACTCAGCGTCGGCGTCGGTAATCGGAATCGATAGCTCCCGCATTGAGCGGCGATAGCGCTCCAAGTGTTCCTCTAACGCGAAACATTTGCCGTCGTAAACGCGAATCGTCTCAAACACGCCGTCGCCGAATTGGAAACCGCGATCTTCCAAATGGACGGCATAAGTGTCCAGCGGCAAAAATGCGCCGTCATAATAAGCTAGTTCTTTCAATGTGCAAGACCTCCTGTTCATAAGCCCTTCTATTATAAAAGAATTTTTTACCAAATTCAATTCTTTCTTTGACAAGCAAGGAAATTTAGGGGTATAATATCTTTTAACGGAAAACAGAACGGTCAATTCTTTTTGTTTATGCTTGGACATTGAACGGTTCGGATTTCATTTTGGTATCTCTTGACAGTCAAATAAAAATGGAGGTGTTGTTTTTTTGTCGAAGGGACAACAAAAGTTGCAGGTCATTCCTCTGGGCGGCTTGGGGGAGATCGGCAAAAATATGACGGTCATCCGCGTGGACGACGAGATCCTGTTGATTGACGCAGGGCTGATGTTCCCCGAGGATGACATGCTAGGCATTGACCTCGTGATTCCCGACATCACGTATCTGATCGAGAATCGCGACAAGATCAAGGCAATCGTCCTCACCCACGGGCATGAGGACCATATCGGTGCGCTTCCGTACGTGCTGAAGCAGATTGACGTGCCGGTCTATGGCACGCGCCTGACGCTGGGCATTTTGACGGGGCGGCTGAAGGAGCATAGTGTGAGCTGTGATAAGCTCCGGCCTGTCGCTGCGGGCGATGTGGTGAATATCGGTTGTTTCAGCGTCGGGTTTATCCGCGTCAATCACAGCATCCCGGACGCGGTGGGGCTTTCCATTCGCACGCCGGTGGGAATGATTGTCCACACGGGCGACTACAAGCTCGACTATACGCCGATTGACGGGCAAATGACGGATTTTCGCCGTTTCTCCGATCTCGGCAATCGCGGCGTCCTTCTTTTGATGGCGGACAGCACGAACGCGGAGCGCGAGGGGCATACGCCGAGCGAACGCACGGTGGGCGCGGCGTTTGACAAGGCGTTCCACAACGCGAAGCAGCGTATCATCGTCGCGACGTTCTCGTCGAACGTCCATCGCATCCAACAGGTTATCGACACGGCGGTGCGCTATAAGAGGAAGGTGGCCGTGCTGGGCCGCAGCATGGTAAACGTCGTGAATATCTCGCTGGAGCTGGGCTATATCACTGCGCCGGAAGGCACGATTATCGACATCGACGAGATCAATTTCTACACGGCGAGCCAAGTGGTCGTCATCACCACGGGCAGTCAGGGCGAGCCGATGTCGGCGTTGACGCGCATGGCGGTGGGCGAACACCGCAAGGTGACGATTGTGCCTGGCGATACTATCATCATTTCGGCGACGCCGATTCCCGGCAACGAGAAGCTGGTGTCGAAGACGATCGACCATTTGCTGAAGCTCGGTGCGAACGTGATTTACGGGCGCGGCGAGGGGATTCATGTTTCCGGCCACGCGAGCCAAGAGGAAATCAAACTGATGCACAATCTTGTGCGTCCGAAATTCTTCATTCCGGTGCACGGCGAGTACCGCCACCTGATTAAGCACGCGAAGCTCGCCCAAGAGCTGGGGATGCCGAAGGAAAATATTTTCATCAGCGAGAACGGGCAGGTACTGGAGTTCACTCGCGAGACAGGCGCGGTGGCCGGAAAGGTCACGGCGGGCCGCGTGCTGGTGGATGGTCTCGGTGTCGGCGACGTAGGGAACATCGTGCTTCGCGACCGTCGCCAGCTTTCGCAGGACGGTATTTTGATTATCGTGTTGACGATGAACAAGGAGACCGGCGAGGTAGTTTCGGGACCGGAGATCGTGTCCCGCGGCTTCGTCTATGTGCGTGAGTCCGAGGAACTGATGGACGAGGCACGGGAACGCGTCGAGCA
>CACYUQ010000111.1 GCA_902777615.1 uncultured Selenomonadaceae bacterium | reverse complement strand
TGCTCTTATTCCATGAACTTCTCACGGTTGCCCGTCTTCGAGTCGCTCCTGTACGCCTCCTCAACCAGCCGCTGCAGCAGTGCCTCGGCCCCCGCCTCGCGCACCGCGTCCTTCAGCGGGCGATACACCTCGTCGTTATTCAGATAATTCAGCGTCCCCCCCGCGGTCTGGAAATACCACGATGCCGCGAGACGATTATCATGGAACGCCTTCGCCAAACTGCCCGCCACGAAATACGCGCGCTCCACGCCGCTCAACGTGTCGTCCGCCTGCATCGTGACCAAAGGTGTCCCATCCAAGAGCACCGTCGACCCCTGCACCGTCGCGTGGCCGAAGCCATACTCCGACATCCACTTGGCGCCGCGCTCCAAACGTGTGCGCGTCTCCGGATGATTGTCCGGGTTCAGGAGCGACTCATTGGGGCTGTCCGGCATCCGGGAAACCATGGCCGGGAAACCTCCGGGATTGAAACCTGCCGACGCCATCAGATAGAATCCCAACTCATCCGCTTCCTTTTCCAGCGGTGCCGTGTAATTCTTCGCGGCATTGTAATTCGTGATAATCCCGATCAGCGTCCCCGTCAAGACGTCTGCCGACTGCTGCAGGAGACCCGCGCCATACTGCGTCGCCGCGATTTTCGCATTATCATACGCGACATGCTGCTTCAGACCGTGAATCATCTCATGCGCAAGAACACCTGCCAGCTCGTCGCGGTTGAAATGCAGCTGCTCCACCGTGCCGCGGTTTACGCTGACATAATCCGTCGCGTTGCAGGAAGCGTTGAAGCTCTCGTCGTTGTTTACACGCCAGCGGAACGGCAGGGAATCCGGCATCAGCGCATACTCGCCACGGCTGATCAGCTGTTCCATCACGCTCGTAACGACCTCGTTCGTCGCCTCGTCATAGCAACGCCCGTTCTCCGTCATATCCTGCTCGAGGAACATATTCTGCTTGTGCGGGTCGTTGCCGATGGCCAGCAGACTATTGAGATAATAGGAATACGTAGAACTGACGCCGACGATGCCGCCGATGAGATCCGTCAGCCCGAAGGCCTGCGCCGTCGGAGTCGCCAACGGCGCCGCGAACGTCGTCATCATGACGCCGCCGGCTACGAAAGCCATCTGAATTTTTTTCCACAACTGTTTCTTTGTCATTCTCTTTCCCTCCAAAGGATTTTCCTTTTATATGGTTTTTTGCAAAACCAATCATGATTTTTATATTATACCATATCCACTCAGGCCGCGCTGCACTCCGTTTGCACGCCCAAAGTGGCTAGGCATATATTCTCACTAGGCTCTTGCTTCGCCTGCGGCTCGCCATCGCCAAGTGTTCATATTATACCACAAAAAATCGGGCCAAAAATATTCCCGGTCTAACCGGAGTTCGTCATATAAAAAACGACGTCCGAAGACGTCGTTTTTTTGCTTTGTTTTGCTCACTATGCCAGAAGTTCTTTTACGATTCCGTTGACCAGCTTCCCGTCCGCACGGCCCTTGACCTTCGGCATCAGCTCTTTCATGACCTTGCCCATATCCTTCTGCGAAGTTGCGCCGCTGGCGGCGATGGCTTCCTTTACAAGGCCCCGGACTTCTTCTTCGGAAAGCTGTTGCGGCAAATATTCCATCAGGATTGCTATTTCGGCTTCGGCTTCGGCCACCAGGTCATCACGCCCGCCTTTTTTGAAATCCTCGATGGAATCGCGGCGCTGCTTGACTTCCTTGCTGATGACGCCAAGCACGTCCTCGTCTCCGAGCTCTTTTTTGCCGTCGATCTCGAGCTGGCGAACCGCACCGCGCACGAGGCGAATGACGGAAAGCCGCTGTTTTCCGGCTTCCTTCGCCTTCATCGCGTCCTTCATGTCCGCGGTGAGCTTTTCTTTCAGCGACACAATGAAGACCCCTTATGCCCTAAACTTGCGCTTGCGCGCAGCTTCCGACTTTTTCTTGCGGCGCACGCTCGGTTTCTCGTAGTGCTCGCGTTTGCGGACTTCGGCTAACGTACCGGCTTTCTGCGACATCCGCTTGAAACGGCGGAGCGCGCTGTCAATGCTTTCGTTCTTGCCGACCTTGATCTCGTTTGCCATGGTTTTCCCCCCCTCCAAATATGTTGGGGCAAATTTTGCGTAAATTCTCAAAAGAGAATCACGCTTAGATATTATACACGATGGAACGAAAAACGTCAATAAACACTCTGTCGAGAGATTTTTCCGTCAGGCAAGGAAAAGCGCTCGAAGTCGTAGGTGGAATCTACGTCGAGAGCGCTTTGACACAGCATGACGAAAAAAGATCCGACAGATCAACCCGGCGGCCATTGCATCGACCGTCCGCCCAGCAAATGGAAATGCAGGTGCATGACGGTCTGCCCGCCGTCCTCGCCGGCGTTCGTGACAACGCGAAAGCCCTTCGAGAGCCCCAGCTCTTTCGCGAGCTTCGGCACTACGTCGCAGAAGATATGCGCAGCCAGCTCCCGGTCGTTTGCCCCGAGGTCGGCCGCACTGACGACGTGCTTTTTCGGGATGATCAAGACATGGGTCGGCGCCTGCGGCTCCAAGTCCTTGAACGCCGCCACTAAATCGTCTTCGTACACCATCGTCGAGGGAATTTCCCCCGCCGCGATTTTGCAAAAAATGCAGTCTGCCATTCGTTTTCCCTCCTTCCGAAGAAAACGGGAAGTTTTCAAAATCAGAATATGTATTATTTCTTGATGAAGAAGAAAATTCCTGCCCTAAACGGAAAATTTGCGACAAACCTACATTAGTCCCGAAAATATCAAACGACTTCGCCAAAAAATCCGTCACGATACAGACGCACGAGCCGCACGACCGCCATCTCGCCGAGCTTTACCGGCGCATCTGTGTAGACGCGGAAATAGCCGCCGGTCAGTCCGTCCGATACGCCATCCGTCGTGGTCTCGAACAGCACGTCCGACCTTCTGCCGATAAGACGCTCGCGAATTTCCTGCGCTCTCACCTCCGCCGCTTCCTCCATGCGGCGCACGCGCTCTTTTTTTACCGCCGTGGGAAGCTGCCCCGTCATGCGCGCAGCGGGCGTTCCCTCGCGGCGTGAGTACGGGAAGACATGGACTTTCGCGAAGTTCATGCGCGAGACGAAGTCCAGGCTTTCTTCGAACAACGCGTCCGTCTCCCCCGGAAATCCCACGATGACGTCGGTAGTGATCGAGACGTCCGGTACCGCGCGCCGCACGTTTTCCAAGAGCCGTGCGAACTCTGCCGTATCGTAATGACGGTTCATCGCGCGAAGGATCGCGTCGGAGCCTGCCTGTAACGGCAGATGCAGATGCTTCGCTAGGCGCGAATCGTCCCGGAACAATGTGAAAAGCTCGTCGGACAACTCGACGGATTCCAGCGAGCCAAGCCGGAGCCGAGAAAGGCCGCCCAGCGCCAGGATCTCCCGCGCGGCGTCCGCCAGCGTCGGCTGATCCGCGAGGTCGCGTCCGTAAGCGCCGATATGGATGCCCGTCAAGACGATTTCTTTGAAGCCCGCATCGATGAGCTTTTTCGCCTCGCGCCGAACGCTTTCCAGCGGGCGCGAGCGAAGCGGACCACGGGCGTAGGGAATGATGCAGAACGTGCAGAAATTTTCGCAGCCTTCCTGGATTTTCAAAAACGCGCGGGTGCGCGTCGGTGCTTCATACAGCGGAATATCCTCGAATTCATCGGCCTTCATGATGTCGCCCACGTCGAACAGCACGCCGTCTTCCCGCGCCGCCTGCTCAACGAGCTCGACGATCCGGGCACGGTCTTTCGTGCCGACAACGAGCCGCACGCCGTCAAGAGCCGCCAGCTCTTTCGGCGAAAGCTGGGCGTAGCAGCCCGTCACGGCGATAATCGCTCGGTCGTTCAGACGCTTTGCGCGCCGGACAATCTGGCGTGATTTTTTTTCGCCGAGGGCGGTGACGGAGCAGGTGTTGACGACGCAGACGTCCGATGCCTCGCCGAAGGGCACCGTTTCGTAGCCCGCGCGGCGAAAAAGCCCCTCCATCGTTTCCGTTTCAAATTGATTGACTTTGCACCCCAAAGTCATGAATGATACCGTTGGCAAAAAATCTTCACTCGCTTCCTAAATCTCCTTTGACGTGCTGCACGATCGCCATCGCAGCCACCGCCGCCGTCTCTGCCCGCAGAATACGCGGCCCCAGCGTCACCGGTGCGACGTCCGTGCGCTTCGCCATCTCGGCCTCAGCGGGCGTAAATCCGCCTTCCGGGCCAATCAACGCAGTGAACGCGTCGCCTGATGTCTCCGTGAGCCACGCGCCTAACGTGTTTTCCCGTTCCGCTTCGTAGCAGAAAAACGCAGCGCCATCTTCATCCTCTCGCGCTGTCAGCCATTCTCCGAAGGGCAATACCGGCGCGACGGTCAAGAGCGCGGTGCGGCCGCATTGCTTCGCTGCCTCGTCCGCAATCCGCTGCCACCGCTCGCGGCGTGCCTCCGCTTTTTTCCCGTCGTAGCGCGCGACGCAGTTTTCGCTGGCGAGGGGCTGGATTCTCGTCGCGCCCAGTTCCACCGCTTTTTGCACGACGAAGTCCATCTTGTCCGATTTCAAAAGGCAGACGGCCAGCGTCAGACGAATCGGCGACTCCGTGTCCGCCGCGAGCTTTTCCACGAGGCGAAGCGTCACCGTGTCGGCAGTGAAACCCGTGATCTCCATCGACGCTACTTCCCGTGCTGCGTCCACCACCACGCACCGCTCGCCGACCCGCGCCCGGAGCGTGTATCCGAGATGATGAGCGTCGCTGCCGGACAACGTCACCGTGTCGGCGAGCCGCCCGGGGATGAAGAGCCGCCTCACGTGTCGCCCCTCCGGCGGATCACCATCGCGTGCCATTCCTTTTCCTCGTGGTCCTCGGCGACGAAAAATCCCGCCGTCTCCGCCGCTTCGCGCACCTCCTGCGCGCGGCTCTCGATGATGCCGCTGGCCAAGAGCGCGCCGCCCGTTTCAAGATGTGCGTCGAGCTCCGGCAGCAGCCGAATCACGAGGTCGGCGATCAAATTCGCGGTCACCAGCGCCGCTTTGCCGGACAGCGCGGAAAATAGGTCACTCTCCGCCGTCGATACCACGTCCTGAGCGCCGTTCGCCTCTATATTTTCCCGCGCCACGCGCACCGCCGTCGCGTCGTAGTCCACGGCCCGCACCGTTCCCGCGCCAAGCTTCGCCGCCGCGATAGCCAAGACGCCGGAGCCGGTGCCCACGTCGAAGACCGTCATGCCCGGCTTCACGAGTTTTTCCATCGCGCGCAGGCACATCGACGTCGTCGGGTGCGTGCCAGTACCGAAGGCAGCGCCGGGATCGAGCCTCAGCACGACTTCATCCGGCTGCGGCTCGTATTCCTCCCAGCTTGGCTGAATCACGACGCGCTCGCCGACCTTGTCCGTATGGAAATACGCTTTCCAGCTGTTCGCCCAGTCCTCGTCCTGCACCCGCGCCGTGAAAAATTCCGCAGGCTTCGTATCGACGCCTCGCGCCGCGATGGCGTCGAGCCCCGCACGGAGCGACGCCAGCTTGTCATCCAGCGCGTCGTCCGCCGCCAGATACGCCTTGACCGTCACGACGGACGTTTCCTTCTGCTCCGGGATGTCCGTGTAATCCCAAAGCCCCGAATGGATATATTCGTTGATCAGCGCCGGATCCTCAATCACCGTCCCGGACGCTCCCGCTTCCTCAAACAGCGAAGAAACCGCGTCCACCGCCTCATGCGACGTCCGAAAGCTCACTTCGGTCCATTCCATAAAAAAACCTCCCCAGAAATTATCTTAACTAATACTGATCTTCGACTACTAATCTTCGACCAAATTTTAAATAAATTTTGACCGAAGATACGTCTGCTTCGCAGACGTCATATGCGCCTACAGAGCAAATGACGTCTCATAAATCTCAGTAAAGATTAAAATCTTAACTGAGATTAGTATATTATAACGTCATTGTTCAGATTTTGTCGACAGAAAAAGCGCTCCTTTGCGGAGCGCTTTTTCTTGTCATCGTTATTCATTGTTTTGTGTACCATTGGATCAGCGTCTGGGTGCCGCAGTCTTCCATGCCTCGGGCGGACAGCTCATCGTAGAGACGTTTCGCGAGCTTCAGTCCCGGCATTTCGAGGTGCATTTCCTCGGCACATTCGAGCGCGATCTTCATATCCTTGATGATGTGCTTGATGAAAAAGCCGGGTGCGGTGTCGCCCCGCACCATCCGCGGCGCGAGATTCGACAGCGACCAGGATGCGGCTGCGCCGCCGGAAATCGTCTCGATGACCTCGGTCTCGTTGAGTCCCGCTTTTTTCGCAAAAGCGACCGCCTCGGCCACGCCGACCATGCCCGACGCGATGGCAATCTGGTTGACCATTTTCGTGTATTGACCCGCGCCCGCCTCGCCAAAATAGCGGATCGTGCGCCCCATCAACTCAAACAGCGGCTTCAGCGCGTTGAACGCCTCGCGCTCGCCGCCGACCATAATCACCAGAGGCGCCGCGATGGACAGACCCACCTGCCCGATCATCACCAGTGCCTGCATCAGTTTGAACGTCCGGCGCACAGCTCCTCCCTCCTGTCCGTTCCGTGTCTCATTATTATAGCCTTGACCCCCTGAAAAAGCAATAGGAAACCGCGTACTAAATTACCAAAAAACCAAAAAATTATACAAAAATACCGTCGCGGAAACCCTGTATTTTGTAGGAAGCCATATAGTTCTCCCATCGTCTACCACAATCGTACATATTTATTCTCTCGCGTTTCCACCTTGCTTCCCGCCGCCTACTTAAAGCCTACGCAAAACGCTGCATCCGGTCCCTTGCCCCGGGACAAAAAACTTGCTACAATAGAAAAAACGGGAAGGAGGGGATCCCATGGACGACGCAGCGCTTCTG
>CACYUQ010000110.1 GCA_902777615.1 uncultured Selenomonadaceae bacterium | reverse complement strand
AGTCGAGAGCAATGTCGAGCACGCCCTCGGCAATCGCCATTTCATGCATGATACTCCTCCATCAAAAAACGCCTTCCCCGCCATCTTACCTGACAGCCGGGAAGGCGTTCCATCAAATCACCGGTCGATTATAACGCGGCTTCGAGATTACGTGCCTGCAGGACACCGAGGATGTCCATGAGCTTCGTCTTTTTCGGCGCGTAGTCGACGGTCGTTTCGCCGTCGTGGGCGTGGATGTGGACGAAGAGGACGCCGGGGAGGCCGAACAGGGCCTTCTCGACATCTTTCGCGAGTTCTTCGGTATAGCCTTCGACGGTGAACTGGAGGCGCGTGTTGCCGTTCGTTTCACCGCAGCCACATTCTTTGCACATGCTATAGTTACTCCTTTGGAATTGTCAGTACGTAGCTTCCTACTACTCCCACCACCGCTTCGCGGTCCCCCTCCCTCTAGAGGGAGGCTGGGGTTTGAATGACTTCATTGCTTAACCTCCCCCCAAAGGTGGAGGCTTATGGGGATTACGACTTCTCTGCGCTCGGGTCGACTTCGCTCGCGTCCTGCGGATAGTGGACGAGGAACTTGCTGCCCGAGAACATGCTCGAGACTTCGCTCTCACCCTCCATAAACTCGGCTCTCGTGACCATGTAAAGATGGCCCGAGGTGAACAGTACAATCGCCCACGCCGTGTAATGATGGACAAGGTGGGTCATCATCTCGCCGCCGAGCCATACGTTGACCCAGCCGAACAATGTGCCTCCGATGCCGTTTGGCTCCGTCATATAGTACATCGCGAAGCCCGTCAATACCTCAATCGCAACGAGCACATAGAGACCGGCGTAGGACATCCGCGCCAGCGGATTGCGAAGATACGAACGGTGAAACCGCTTCAGAAGCATATAGTGGAGCGCGACGTCGATGGTGTCCGCATAAAAGCGCCCTTTCCAAAAGCGCGGGAACAGGCGGTCGCCCTTGTTCGTGACGAAGCCGTAGACGCGCAGGATGAACGCCGCGCAAAACGCGTAAGCGGCGAGGAAATGAATATCCCGCACCCAATTCATCAGCAGGCTGGTCTGCGTCGGCTCCAGCGCCATGATTTCCAGCGGCTTTCCGATCAGGATGCCCGTCACGAACAGCACGATGATCGAATCGACCATGACCCAGTGGAAGATGCGCAACCACGGACTGAACAGATAATACTCCCGCCGTTTCTGGACTTTCATGTTCTCATGTTCCATGCCAAGCCCCCCTTACGATTCGACGCGCGTCCCCGTGTAGGGATCGGTAGTCACGACCCGGAGTTTTTCGCCTTCGGTGCTGTAGATATGTGTAGCGCACGCCATGCACGGGTCGAAGGATCGGACGACCTTGACGATTTCCAGCGGCTTGTCGGGCACTTTGACCCGCGTGTCCATCATCGCCGCCTCGTAAGCGCCATGCCCCGCACTGTCATCCCGCGGGCAAGCGTTCCAAGTCGTCGGCACAACGCATTGGTAATTCGTGATGCTGCCGCTCTCGATATTCACCCAATGGCTGAGCGCGCCGCGCGGCGCTTCGTAGAGGCCAACGCCCTTCGCCTTTTTCGGCCATTCCGACGGCTCCCATTTCGCCATGTTCGCGACCTGCGTGTCGCCCGCCTTGATGTTCGCGATGAGCTGATCGAAGAAGAATTTCGCAATCTCGGCATGGAGCTGCGCGTCGAGACCGCGCGCCGCCGTGCGGCCCACCATCGTCGGCAGCCAAACGTGAGGCGGCAGGTTCAGCACCTTCGACACCGCGTCGATCTGATCGAGCATCATCTTTTCCGCCCAAGTCGGATTTGGCAGCATCCCCTGCTGCGCGCGGGTGTATATGATGATATAGCGCGCCAACGGCCCGACTTCGCAGAGCTTGCCGTGCCATTTCGGCGTCTTGAGCCACGAATATTTGCCCTTCTCGTCGAGTTCCTTCCAATCGGTGGGCGTGCCGACTTTCGGTGCGGTGAATTTCGCTTCGGTGACGCCGTCCCACGGATGGAGCGCCTTGTCCGCTTTCGCGCCGGGATATTCATACCAAGCGTGCGCGACGCCTTCGTTGAACACTTCGGGATTGCCCAGATCTTCCGCCGTAAGCTCGGTAAATTTCGCCTGCGCCGCGCCCGCGCCGAAGTTCTCGACGACGCCGTTGCAGCGGACCAGACACTGGCGGAAGAATTCGCCGTTAGCCGTGCCGGAATACGAATCCATCGGGTACGCACCGAAGCCCAGCACCCGCGTCTTCGCGAGGCCGCCGCCGTCTGTCATGCCCTTCTGCACGTAAAGATGACCAATCGCAAGTAAATCAGGCAGATAGAACGTATTGGAAAGTGTACGGGCCAGATTGATCGCGCGGTCGACAATGGCGAGGCGCGCCGTATTGACCGGGGCGTTGCCGTCGTCAAGGGAAATCGAGCAGGGCATACCACCGACGATATAATGAGGATGCGGGTTTTTGCCGCCGAAAACGACGTGCGGCGTGACCAGCTCACGCTGCTTGTCAAGCATTTCGAGGTAATGAGCGACCGCCATCAGGTGAACTTCGGGCGGCAGCAGCTGATAGTCGGGATGATCCCACCACTGGGCGGCGAAAATGCCGAGCTGGCCGCTGGCGACAATCGCCTGCACCTTGTCCTTGATTGCCTTGAAATAAGCGGGCGTCGCCTCCGGGAACGCCTTCGGGTACGCCTCAGTGTCCGAGGTGTTCGGCGCGCGGAACGGGAGCTGATAGGCGTTCAGCACCGTATTTTGCAGGTTCGCCGTCGCCGCGGGATCGGCTTTCAGCGCCTCGACGGGGCTGACCCAGTCGAGGGCGTGCAGATGGTAGAAATGGACGATATGATCCTGCACGGTCAGCGACGCCGCCATGATGTTGCGGATATAATTCGCGTTCTTCGGGATTTTGATGCCGAGGGCGTCCTCGACGGCGCGCACCGACGCCAGCGCGTGGGCCGTCGTGCAGACACCGCAGATGCGCTGGATATACGCCCAAGCGTCCCGTGGGTCGCGCCCGTTCATGATCAGTTCGAGGCCGCGCCAAGCCGTACCGCTGGAAAGCGCGTCCGTGACCTTTCCGCTGGCCTCGTCCACCGTCATCTCGACGCGCAAATGTCCCTCAATGCGCGTGACCGGATCGACTGTTACATGTTTCATTTATGCGCTCCTCCCTCCGATTCGGCTTCCTCGGCCTCACGCTTCTGCTTCTGCATGACGCTCATCGCACCGTGGAGGGCGACGCCCGCCGTCGAAGCGATGGCGAGACCCGCGCCGATGGTGTCCACGTCGCCCAACGGACCGTACTTCGGCAGACGCTCCGAGAAGGACGCGCCGGAATCCCAGAAATTATTGTTCGCGCAGCCGATGCAGGCCGCGCCCGACTGAATCGGGTAGCTCATGCCCTGATACCAGCGCAGATTGCCGCAGGAGGCGTAAGTCTCCGGCCCGCGGCAGCCGAGACGATACAAGCACCAGCCCGCCTTCGCGCCCGCGTCGTCATAGCGGTCCGCGAACATACCCGCGTCGAAGAACGGACGGCGGTAACAGGTGTCGTGAATACGGTTGCCGAAGAACTGCTTTGGGCGGTTCTCACTGTCGAGCGGCGGCAGCTTACCGAACAGCGCGACGTGCATGACCACGCCGGTCATGACCTCGGGAATCGGTGGGCAGCCCGGCACGTTCACGATTGGCTTCGTGCCGATGTAATGCCCGACGCCGCTGGAACCGGTCGGGTTCGGCTTCGCGCCCTGGATGCCGCCCGACACCGCGCAGGTGCCGTAAGCGACAATCGCCATCGCGCCTTTCGCGACGCGCTGGAACGTATCGACGAAGGGCTTGCCGCCGGACATACAGTAAACGCCGTTGTCCGTCGTCGAGACCGCGCCCTCCACCGCGAGGATGTAGTTGCCCCAATATTTCTTGACCGTTTCCTCCAGATGATGCTCAAACGGCTCGCCGCAAGCCGCGCTCAAAAGATGGTCGTACTCCAGCGCGATGCTCGACAGCACAAGATCGGACGCCAGCGGCGACGCCGAGCGGATGAACGCCTCGTCGCAGCCCGTACATTCGTGGCCGTGCATCCAGATCACGACCGGCAGCGGCTTTTTCTCCGCCGCTTCCACCACCTTGGAAACCATGTCCGTCGAAAGCCCCATCAGGCTCGTCAGCGCGACGCACCCTTTGATGAAGCTGCGGCGGCTCAGTCCCCGCCGGAGGTAGGCTTCCCATAAGCTCTCCCGTTTTTCCACAGCGCTTCCCCCTTGTGCCATGTCGTTTGAAACTCGGACATTGGGCTTGCATAGATAATTTCTATACGAATACCCATCTTCGCAAAACAATACTTATTGTGTTTATTTTGACAAAGACGCGAAAAATCCTTCTTTTTCATTCATCTTTTTTATGTATATATTGATTAATTTCTGAACGCTTTATATAATGAAAAGAAAAGAACAAACGCACGGAGGAAAACGGCATGGAGCAAAGCGAAGACTTTTTCCTGCGGGAAAACCAGACAATAGAACAAAACGAAGAACTGTCGGAAAAAAGCAAGCGGCGGCTGAACCGTTCGAAGGCCGAGAACACCGTCAAGGCATACGACGCCGATTGGCGGGACTTTCTCGACTGGTGCGCGGCCCACGAAAAAACGCCGCTGCCCGCCGAACCGGAGACTATCGTCAACTACGTCAGCGACCTCGCGGACAACGCCCGGGCAAACACCGTCGCACGCCGCGTCACCGCCATCTCGGAGAACCACATCGCGGCGGGCTACGACGGGGAGCACAACCCAGCCAAGAACGGCATCGTGCGCGCGGCGATCGCGTCGATTCGTCGCGAGAAGGGCACGTTCCAACAAGGCAAGTCGCCGATCCTGTTGGAGACGCTGCCGCTCCTAGCCGACTGTTTTCAGGGCGACAGCCTGCCGACGCTCCGCGACCGCGCGCTGATCCTGCTCGGCTTCGCGGGCGCTTTCCGCCGCTCGGAGCTCGTCTCCGTCGAGGTCGAGAATCTGACCTTTTCGCCGCAGGGCCTCGTTGTCTTCATCCCGCGGGCAAAGGGCGACCAGACCGGAAAGGGCAGCAGCGTCGCGATTCCCTTCGCGCCGGACGCGACCATCTGTGCCGCCCGCGCCGTGCGGGACTGGATCAGCCGCGCGGGGCTCAAGAGCGGGCCGCTGTTCCGCCCTTTCAAAAAGAACGGCGAGCTTCGCGACGCGCCGCTCTCGGACAAGTCCGTAGCGCTGATCGTGAAAAAATACGCGCGAATGGCGGGCTTCGACGAGAGCCAATTCGCCGGGCACAGCCTGCGGAGAGGCTTCGCCACCAGCGCCGCCCAGCACGACGTGGGCGTCCTCGACATCATGCGCCAAACGCGTCACAAATCCGAAAAAATGGTTCACCGCTACATCGAACAGGGAACATTGTTCAAGGATAACCCGCTGGGAAAAATGTATCGAGACTAAAAAATCCCGCTGAAATCTTCTGCAATTCGAAGATTTCAGCGGGATTTTTCTTTGTCAGTTATTCGGCGACTGTGCCGACTTTTTCGGGAAAATCATATGGTACAGTTCGTAAGGCGGCTGCTGCTCGACGGGATAATTGATTGCCGAGGTCGTGAAATAGATGCTGTCGTCGCTGGCAAGGGCGAAGCTGTCCGCCCAGCGGATATCCACGCCCAAGTTCAGGATCGCGCCGGCCTCGGCGACGTTGGTCTCGTCAAGGGCGAATCCCCAAATGCCCTCGTTGGACAACGCTCCCATATAGAGCATATCGCCGCGAAGCACCATGCCGTCGGTCGGAACGTTCTTGACGTTGACGGCCTTGATGAGCTGCTGCCGCTGGGCGACTGGCATGGCTTCATTCAGGAGCGCGGCGGTCGGCACGGAATAGAGGATGTCGCTGCCGAGCGCGCTGAAGTAGAGCAATTTCTTGTCAGCGGAGAGCTCCAGTCCGTCGCTGTGCGCGAGCTTATCGAAAAAGCCCGTCGGGAAATAGATCCCCATGATATTCGAACGTACCTCGGGAATGTCCGTCAGCGCGCGCCACGCATGTCCGTCGGAAAGATTCAGCACGATGATCCCGCCGTGACCGGAATCGGTCAGATAGGCGACGCCCCGCGCATTGTCCACGCGAACATCGTTAAGCATCGTGTCGGACAGGATGACATCGGAGGAAAGCGCGTAATTGCGCACGACTTCATTCGTGGAAAGATTCACCATCAAGAGCTTCGCCCCCGACGGATCGAGGGGAGCGTTCGCGCTCTTTTTGCCCGCGTCGAGCACCCAAAGAGTATTCGTCGCGTCGGCGACGACACTCTGGACGCAGACGAACGACGCCTGATCCGCCAGTTCCCGATAGGGATAGACCTCGCCGCCCAGCAGCTCGCCCACATGATAATCGGGATGTTTGCCCCAAGTCGGGAAACAGACGAAAATGCGCCCCGTTGGTGAAGCCGCGACCCCCGTCCATTGATACGCGGACTGCGCCACGACCTCCAGCTGCGGCGGATCGGCCCAAGAGACGGTTTCCTTTGCCGACGCAGCGCTTGAGAAGCCGAGCACGGTCATCGCACACAGCGTGCAAAGCCATTTTTTCAGTTGCATGGTATCATCCTTTCTTTTTCAAATCATCGCCACCATTATATCATGCTTCCCTCATTCATGAAACGATTTTACGCATAGAAAAAGCGGAGGCTTTTCTACCCCCGCCTTTTCCTTCCCTTACTCGACCGCGAGCACCGTGTAATCCTGCGCCTCAACCGCCTGTTTCAGCGCTTCGTTGGCGACGTCGGCGTTCAGCGTGACGATTGCCGTGCCCGTCTCGTGGCTGACCTTCGCCTCCGCGACCTCCGGCAGCGCCTCCAGCGCCTTCTTGACATGCGCCTCGCAATGCCCGCAGGTCATACCCTCAATCTTCATTCCATTGTCCGCACCTCTTTCTTTTTTGTTTCTCCTATTATATCAATTTTCTCCTCGCCGTACAGCTTGAAAAAATTCAGCCGTAAAGCGTTCGTGACCACGCAGAAGCTCGACAGGCTCATCGCCGCCGCGCCAAACATCGGCGTCAGCTTCCAGCCGAAAACAGGGATGAACACGCCCGCCGCCAGCGGGATGCCCACGAGATTGTAGATAAACGCCCAGAAAAGATTTTCCTTGATGTTCTTCAGCGTCGCCCGGGACAGGCGAATCGCCGCCACGGCATCCGTCAAGCGGCTCTTCATCAGCACCACGTCCGCCGCGTCCACCGCGACGTCCGCGCCCGCGCCGATGGCGACGCCCACGTCAGCCCGCGTCAGCGCAGGCGCATCGTTGATTCCATCGCCGACCATCGCGGTCTTGCCCTTCGCCTGTAAATCGCGAACAACATTTTCCTTGCCGTCGGGCAGCACGCCTGCCACGACCTCGTCGACGCCCGCCTCGCGCCCGACTGCCTGCGCCGTACGCTCATTATCGCCGGTCAACATCACGGTCCTGACGCTCATGTCGCGCAAATCGTCGACGGCGCGTCGGCTGTCCGCCTTGATGACGTCGGCGACGGCGATGAACCCCAGCGCCTTCCCGTCACGTGCGAAGAACAATGGCGTCTTTCCCTCCCCGGCTAGCGCGTCCGCCTTCTCGGCAAGCGCTTCGGGCAGCGCCGCTTTTTCCTCGATGAAGCTTCGGCTGCCACCGAAAATATTCTGCCCGTCCAGCGTCGCCATAAGCCCGCGTCCCGGAACTGCCTCGAAACTCTCCGTCGCCTCCGGCGAAAGTCCGTCCGCCTCGGCGCGGCGAAGTACCGCCTGGGAAAGCGGATGCTCGCTTTTCGCCTCCAGTGCCAGCGCCACGCACAAAAGCTCATCCTCGCCGACGCCAGCCGCCGGAAATATCCCCGTGACCTCCGGCTCGCCCCGCGTAATCGTCCCGGTCTTGTCGAGGCAGATCACGTCAACCCGGGCAAGTGTCTCGACACAGTAAATCTGTTGCACGAGCACGCGATGTTGCGTGAGGCGAAACACCCCTACCGCCAGAACAGCGCTGGTCAGCAAGATGAGCCCTTGGGGAATCATGCCGATGAGCGCAGCGGCCGTGTGCAGGATTGCGCTATGAACGTCCCCGAAAGGACTGATGACCACTTCTTTCGCGAACAGGAGGAGGCCGAGGGGCACGAGGGTGATGCTCACGTACCTCACGATCGACTCGAGCGACTCCATGATGTCGCTTCGAACTTTCTTGTAGACCTTTGCGCTGTTGTTCAAATGATTAGCGTAGTTGTCGGCCCCGACGGCCGTTACGCGCGCAACGCACGAACCAGCCACGATGAAGCTTCCCGAAAGAAGCCCGTTTCCCGGGCGTTTGGGTATGAGGTCAGACTCGCCCGTCAGAAGGCTTTCGTTTGCTGAGCACCTACCATCGAGCACTATGCAGTCAGAAGGAACCTGATCTCCCCGGCCCAAGCAGATGACGTCATCGAGAACGAGCTGGTCCAGCGGGATGTCGACATGCTCGCCATTGCGGATGGCATGTGCTTTCGTCGAGGTGATGACGCTGAGCTTGTCGACCATCACCTTCGCACGCACCTGCTGGAAAATTCCAATGACCAGATTGGCCACGATAATCACCATGAAGAGAAGGTTGCGATACGAACCCGTCCAGAAAATCGCAGCCGCGAGCAATGCGTTCACGAAGTTGAACAACGTGCAGAGATTCTCCCTGAAAATCTGCGGGATCGTCCTGGTTTTCACGTCTACGTTCGCGTTGACTTTCCCCGCCGACACGCGTTCGGCAACTTCAGACGTGGAAAGACCGGCATAGCTGTGTTCGGATTTGGCGCCCATACTGCAAACGACAGATGCTTCTGCCTACCACTCGACACGCTCTTGCGACAAGCGCCTGCAATCTCCCGACTCGTCATCAGGACGCAGTGCGCGAATGCTGCAATGGTCGAACTTGAAATCCTTCGCCGTCAGCAAGGTGCAGAGCGACTCCGCGTATTTCAGGAAGAGGGCGTCGTGTCCGGCGCACAGCCCCATGACGACGTTCAGGTCGGTTTTCGCCTCGTTGAGCACCTTCGCCTGGTAGATGGGATTGCACAGGACCGCATCGTCACCGCGCTCGTCGGGTGGCACGCCGAGGTCACCGAATGTGATGCTGCCCATCTTGCAAATTGCCCCGACGACTTCAAATCCCTGCGCCCTGAACACTCGAGCTGCAGCCCGCGCTTCATCTGCCAAGCTCACGCAGGCGGCAATGCCGATCCTCTTCGCGCCCATCTTTCGGGCGAAAATCACCGTCTCCTCGAGGTGGCTGAGCGTCTCCCGATGAGCTACATGGGCGGAATAGGCCGCACTTTCGATGATGCGGTAGCCCTCCTCGTCTTCGCACTGCTCCTTCAGCCACGGGTCATCGGACAACTTGAAGTCCGTCGTCGGGCAAAAGGCCGGATGCTTGCCGTCTCGGTACTCGCAACCGTTGACGGCGCAGTCGACACATGAAAAAGTTGATTGATCCATTGCAGTTACCCCTTCCAGCAGCTCATGCCGCCCATTTGCACCCTCGCCCTTACGTCACCCGGCGACATTGACTCACTCCTATTCTAACCTACGCCCACTTGTTCGGGCGACTGGAGCCAGGGGCCTCGTCTCGCCGTTCGGCATCAGATGCTGGACACTTTCCTTCCATTGTCCCGAATCTGACACCTGAAGCCAACCGCAACGATATCGGGTAATTTCACCTCTATGCTCGATATGTTTCATTCGGGCGCATTTGCTTCTTCACACAAACTGACTCCGTAGTTTATACCGTACATGTAATCCAGTATTTGAACACGAGTGTGAGGTAGAACGATGAGCATAACAAGCGTGATAGTCCTGGCAATCATCATCGTCTTGTCCGTTGCAGCAATCTTCTTGGCAGAAGAGCCGCTTGACTCCATAGCCGAAATCTCGCAGATGTATGGTATAGGTCAGAGTGATGTCAAGGTGACGCTTATGAGAATGATATTTGTAGAAACCTAGA
>CACYUQ010000109.1 GCA_902777615.1 uncultured Selenomonadaceae bacterium | reverse complement strand
CTTGTGCGCTTCTGCCCTTTTGCCACCAAAATATCCGCACTCAAGCTTTCACAGTAGAAGAATTCTTTCCACTGATCGCCCAACACGCCGCCTGCAGCACCCATAGCCGCTTTGATAAGTCCCATAACTTTGCCTCCTCTGCATGATGAAAATTTCGCGCGGTTTCGCACGACTCGTTCATAAAATCTTCAGATAACTCATTGATATTATATCAAAATCCGACTCCATATGGAAACTGTTTTCTCAATTTTAGGACAAAATTTTTATAAAAATGCTACCTTTGTAACATTCTCTTTATTTTCCCTTCGCCACGCGTTTTCCTGAAGAACGAATTGCTTCCATCATATTCGAACAAGAATAATTAGCTCTATAACATCCGCGCCGTTCTCTTGGCACTGCCGGGCCAAATCCTCCCATTCTGTATCGTTACGCCCATCATTGACGCATTAATGACTACATTGGGATAATTCCTTTTTAGCCTGCGAAACGTCTCCATATTTTCCGAATACTATGTCCTTAATTGCAAATAAACGCGGCGAAGTCTCGCAGATATCGAACGCGCGAATTGTTTTGATCGCCGCGCCTGCCCAGCCCGCTTCAAAGGCCCGCGCACACATATCTAAGTACTGGCGACCACAGAAGAGGAGAGCAAAAACGGATTTTCCAGCCAAACGCCGCAAATACCCGCTGTCAATGCCGTCTCATCCTTCGGTAGTTCAACATCAAGACAAGGACGCACTTCTTCCACGAACCGCGTAACCAATTTTTTAATTGATACCTCGCCCGCCTTCACACAAGCGCATTCGCAGGGCGCACTGCAGTCAACGCAGGGATTTTCTGCAGAAAGAGACGCGGCTGCGGAAGACTCGTTATCCAACCCAGCACTCCGTAAAAGCGTGAAGGACCAACTTGTCGTGGACAAACTGCATCGCAAGGCGCATTGCCACAAAGCACGCATCCGTGCATATCCTTAGTGCGAATGATTTTATGCAATTTCCTCCCCAGCTTTCTTGCTTCATCGCTCGGGCAATTCCATGATTAGTATGACGTACATAGAACGATTAAGTAAGAAAAATATTTATAATACAAAAAATCCCCTGCGGAAAACAACGTTCAATCTGTTTTCCACAGGGGACTGTAAGCTATTATTAGCCAGCATGCTCTGTCATATCCGCGTTTTCCTGAACTTTTTCCCGCGCGACAGAAAGCATCAATTTGATGCGGTTGACTTGGTTGACCTCGCTGGCGCCCGCATCACAATCCAACGCAATGATATTGCTATCGGGGTAGCGCTTGCGGAGCGCATGCATAACCCCTTTGCCTGTAATATGGTTTGGCAAGCAGCCGAAGGGCTGAAGGCAAACGATGTTCGGCACGCCTCGTTCGGCAAGCTCCATCATTTCACCGGTCAGGAACCACCCCTCCCCCGCCATGTTGCCAAGAGAAACCTGCCGACTCGCCAGCTCCGCCAACTCTTTGATAGTCGAAGGCGGCTCAAAGCGTCGGCTCTTTTTCAGTGCCTCTGCCATCGGATGACGGAAAAATTCCAACATCTGAATTGAAAACTCTGCTCTCCAACGGTCAACCCGCCTGCCTGCCAAGAGCTTACGCTTCACGATATCGTCGTACGCCATGTACTCCATGAAATTCAACAAATCTGGCATGACGACTTCCGCGCCCTCATCAAATAGCAAATCTTCCAAATGATTATTGGCAACGGGATGATATTTGACGAGAATTTCACCAACAATACCGACTTTCGGCTTCCAAAGTTCCTCCTCTGTCGGCAGCACGTCAAAATCGTGGACAATGCATGAAAGATTCCGTCGATATGTGAAATAATTACCCTTTGATAGGTCTTTTTTGACACGCTCCATCCATGCGCTGCAAAGTCTGTCCGTTGTACCCGACTCCGTCTCATACGGCTTAACCCGGTTTTTCACACGCATCAAAAGATCGCCATAAACGACAGCTTTGACAATATCCGTATAGCAGCTCCGGGTCATGACGAAATCGTCTGTCTCGCTCTCACGCCCCATGAAAGCGAACACCGGCACTTGCCCAAAGCCGGCGTCCTTCAAGGCCTCGCGCATCAAATTCAGGTAATTCGTTGCTCGGCACGCCCCACAAGTTTGAAACAACATCACAGAAGTTTTGTCCGGATCGATAGCGCCGGATCGAAGCACCGAAAGCATTTGCCCGATGACGACAATCGCCGGATAACACATATCGTTGTTCACATAGCGAAGACCGACGTCAATAGCGCTCCTTTCCGGCTCTTTGGGAATTATAAGCCGATAACCGTGCGCCCGGAACACCGCTTCCAAGAGTTCAAAATGGATCGGCGACATCTGCGGCGCGAGAATCGTATGCGTCACTTTGCAATCCGCCGTAAAATGCGGCCGCTCCTTTTTCCGCATCGGCGTATAGGGCTCACACTCCTGTCGCGCCATCGCCGCCATCAGGGAACGGACGCGGATGCGCGCCGCACCCAGATTCGAGACTTCATCCAGCTTGATCATCGTATACAGGCGATGATGCGCCTCTAAAATCGACTTAACCTGTCCCGTCGTAATCGCATCCAGACCGCAACCAAAGGAACTGAGCTGAATCAACGCGATATTATCATGCGCGGCAGCAAAACTGGCAGCGTGATAAAGACGCGCATGGTAGCTCCATTGATTGACAATGTCCAGTGTATCACCATTTCCCGCAGGCAACCGATAAACCATGTCCTCGGAAAGCACAGGTAACCCATAAGACTGAATCATTTCGGGAATGCCATGGTTAATTTCTGGGTCGATATGATACGGACGCCCCGCCAGCAAAATCGCGGACAAATGTTCACGTTCAATCAGATCAAGAATTTCCTTGCCATAAGCACGTACATCGTCTTTGTAACGCGCCAGCTCCGCATAAGCCTCCTCAGCTGCTTCGGCAATTTCCTCCTTGACGATATTTTCCTCGGCCAATTCCTCAACCAGCCGCTCAATCATGCGTCCCTTGTCGTAAATCGGCAGGAACGGCTGCATAAAACGCACTCCCTTTTCTTCTAAAACGTCCATATTGTCGCGGATATTTTCCGCATAGGACGCGACCACGGGGCAACTATAGTGATCGTCCGATGGGTGCGCTTTGTCCTCCATATTGTAAGGAATGCATGGATAAAATATCTTCTTTACTTCCTGCTCGACAAGGTCGACGATATGGCCGTGGACGAGTTTCGCCGGATAGCAAAGGGAATCCGACGGCACCGTCGCCATGCCGCGATAATAGGTCCGAACAGACGTCTTGTTCGACAGAACGACCTCATAACCGAGCTTCGTGAAGAACGTGAACCAAAACGGATAATCCTCGTACATATTGAGCACGCGCGGGATTCCAATCTTGCCCCGCTTCGCATCCGAAAGAGGCTGATAATAATTGAACAGCCGATCGTATTTATATTGATAGATGCTCGGCGCCTTCTCCGAAGAGCGCTGCTTGCCGATGCCGCGCTCGCACCGATTGCCGGAAAAATATTTGCCGCCATCCGAAAACGTGGACGCGGTAATCAAACATTGATTTCCACACCCTTTGCAGCGATAAGAATTTGTCTCTACCGAAAAAGCCTCCAGCGCATCTGCAGAAAGTACAGACGACTTCTCCACACCGCTCTCCAGCGCGAGAATCGCCGCGCCATACGCGCCCATGACGCCCGCAATGTCAGGACGGACGACGTCGCGCTGCAAAAGAACCTCCAACGCGCGGAGCACGGCGTCGTTATAAAACGTACCACCCTGCACGACGATATGTTCGCCGAGAGATTCCACGTCGCGAAGCTGCATGACCTTGAACAGCGCGTTCTTTATGACCGAAATCGCGATACCCGCCGAAATGTCACTGACGGATGCACCTTCCTTCTGTGCCTGCTTGACACGGGAATTCATGAAAACCGTACAACGCGTGCCGAGATCCACCGGCTCCCGCGAATCAATAGCCTTCGCAGCAAATTCTTCCGTCGTCATCGAAAGCCCCTGCGCAAAATTTTGGATAAACGAACCGCACCCCGCAGAGCACGCTTCGTTCAGCGTAATATTACCGATACTTCCATGATGGACAAAGAAACATTTCATGTCCTGCCCGCCGATGTCCAGAACGAAGCTGACCTCGGGGCAAAACTCTTGGGCCGCGCGAAGGTGCGCAAAGGTCTCCACTTCGCCGCCATCCGCGTGAATCGCCGCCTTTACAATACCTTCGCCGTAGCCTGTCGTCATCACCGATGCTATATATTGGGTTGGCTTCATCTCTGCGTAAAATGCGCGTAATTCCTTAATAACCGCTTGAAGCGGCAAGCCTTCGTTACTGCCGTAAGCCGTGTACAAAAGTTCCTTGTCTTTGCCTATAACGGCAAGTTTCGTCGTCGTCGACCCCGCATCGATACCCAAGTAAAGCGGACCGTAATATTCGGAAAGTTTCCCCCTCGGCACGCAATCCTTGTCATGGCGGACACGAAACGCCTGGTATTCCGCTTCATCGTGAAACAATACAAACGTCGACGCCCGCGATTCCAGCGCCGCATCTTCTTTCACACACGCAATGCTTTTCTCGAGGCGACAAAAATCCATATCCTCGCCCTCGGTGGAGAGTGCGGCGCCCATCGCCACAAAATAGCATCCGTCTTGAACTGGCATCACCTCATCCGGTTTCAGCTTCAACGTCTCGATGAAACGCTTGCGAAGCTCGGACAGGAAATAGAGCGGTCCGCCCAAAAAAGCGATATTACCGGAAATCGGACGCCCCTGCGCAAGATTACTGATGGTCTGATTGACTACAGCCTGAAAAATCGAAAGCGCGATATCGGCTTTTTCCACGCCGTCGTTAATCAACGCTTGAATGTCCGTTTTCGCAAACACGCCGCAACGGGAAGCAATCGTATAAATCTGCCTCCCCTTTTCCGCCAGCGCGTTCAATCCCAATGCATCCGTTGAGAGAAGCGCCGCCATATGATCGATAAAAGAACCGGTGCCACCCGCGCAGACACCATTCATGCGCTGCTCCGACGCGCCGCCAAAATATGTAATTTTCGCATCCTCGCCGCCGAGCTCCACCGCCGTATCCGTCTCTGGAATCAAGGACTTCACCGCCGACGCGCAGGCGATGACCTCCTGCACGAAAGGAAGCCCGACGCGCTGTGCCACGCCCATACCTGCCGATCCCGTCAGGGCAAAGGAAAAACGCCGCGAGCCTACGACGTCCCGCAGCGCCGACAAATTTTCATGCAGCGCCTTGCTGATTTCCGAAAAATGACGCGCATACTTTTTATAAATTATTTCTTTCGCTTGGTTCAAAACCACGACCTTGATTGTCGTAGAGCCGATATCAATACCGACGCTTAAAGCCGAAGCCAACTCCCTGCACCACCTGAAAAAATTCACGGTTTCTCAAAATGAACCGTCTTCATGTTCCAACATGCATATTATACCGCAACTACAGGAAAAAGCAAGGTCGCAAGGCATTTTACCCTGCGACCTTGTTTGTTTCCCATAATACTTGACAGTCAAAACTCCTTTGACGGCTCGTACCAAGCTGTGTCGTATTCCACCCGTGTCAGGCATAACCCGCAAGCAGGGGCAGTCGCACTGGCACGCTGTCTATCCTTCGCCGCTAAAATCATCGCGAAATCTTCGGGCGATAATTTACCTTTTCCCACGTCCGCCAATGTGCCCACAATATTTCGCACCATGTGGTACAAAAAGCCGTCCGCCGTGAAAACAAGCGAAAGCTCTCGTCCGTCGCGTGAGCACTCTGCCCGTTGCATCGTACGAACAGGCGACATCGGCGCTCCACCTGCTGCACGAAACGATGAAAAGTCGTGCGTGCCTAAAAGGCCCTCTGCCGCTTTCTCCATCGCCGCTAAATCAAGAGGCTGACGGATATGCCACGCATAACGACATATAAAAGGGCTTGGCATGTCGCCTGTCAAAATTCGATAACGATACGTTTTTTCTTTTGCTGAATGAAGTGCACTGAAATTTCGATCCGCCTCGAACGCGCGGCAGACCACGATGTCAGGCGGCAAAAGGCTATTCACGGCACGAGGCACACGCTCCACGGGAATTGTCCCGTCCGTGAAAAAATTCACCACTTGCCCAGCCGCGTGGACGCCCGCGTCCGTCCGTCCCGCCGCCGCCAGCTCCACCGCGTCGCCAAAGACACGCGACAAAACGTCTTCCAATACATTCTGCACCGCGACGACGGGAGACGTCTGCCGCTGAAACCCATGATAATCGGTTCCGTCGTAAGCGACAACCAAACAGATATTCCGCGCTCGTCGTTTCATTTCTTCTTTGTGTTCGCGCTTCATCAGATGCCCGTCGCCTTCATCGCACCTAGCGCCGCCAAAACGAGTACCGTTATACTTACCGCCGCATAATCGATACCACCAATGCAAAGTTCTTTCATCCGTGTGCGGCCTTCGCCGCCCCGATAGCAACGCGCTTCCATCGCCACCGCCAGTTCGTCCGCCCTGCGAAATGAAGAAATGAACAGCGGCACAAGAATCGGAACAAGATGACGCATCCGCTTGACAACGTTCCCCGAAGAGAAATCCGCGCCGCGCGACTGCTGCGCCTTCATAATCGTATCCATCTCCTCAATCAGCGTCGGCACGAAGCGAAGCGCAATCGTCATCATCATCGCCAGCTCATGTGCCGGAACACCGACGACCTTCAGTGGACGCAAAAGCCGCTCCATACCGTCAGTCAACGATAACGGCGACGTGGTGAACGTCAATAGAGACGAAAACAAAATCAGGAGCATCAGACGCAAGCAAAGGAAAAATCCTCGCGTCAGACCTTCCTTTGTCATGTTAAAAATCCAGATGTGAAAAAGCACCTCGCCCGGCGTCGCGCAAAGATGAATCAGGAACGTAAACACTAAAATCCACCAAAGGGGACGAAGCGAACGGAAATACATACTCAT
>CACYUQ010000108.1 GCA_902777615.1 uncultured Selenomonadaceae bacterium | reverse complement strand
TTTTCACTCTTCGGAAAAGTCTTGTCCCATTCGTTTGTGAGTACGAGTTCTTCTTTCTTGATCATGATCTTTCTCTCCTTATCTCAAATGATTTACTGTATCGTTTTCGCTGTCTGTCGGATCAGAAAATCCAGGCAGTCCACTTTTCGCTGGCTCTCGTGAAGCTCCTCCATGCGCCCCTTGGAATGATCCAAAGAAACGCTCTCCAAAATGCGCCACTGTTCTTCCTCCAGCGCCAAAAGCAGCAAATAGCCCTTGCGGTCATCCCGGCGCAACACGTAAATCGTCTCAAAATCCACCATGCGCCGCGCCAATCGCTTGCGCGCCAGCATTTCCGCGTTGTCCAGTTCCAGCTTCATCGAACTCATATCGTCCGCTCCCATCTGTTTCAATTAACAATCACAAATAATGATACGCGATTTTTTATAGAAACGCAAGGAGTTTTCTGAAAAACGCCATAGAAACGGAAAAATCATGTCAGCGGCGGTGTGAAAGAAACTTCGAGCCCGGAAAATTCTGAGGCCCACAGTTTTCTGTTCAAGACAAAAATTTTCTGAAGTAAGAGAATCACTTTTCTTGATTTCCTGATTTTCTTACCGCAGAATTTTTCATTCCGGGAAAAATTCCCGCAAGACCTCCTTTGGCTCGGGCTTTCCAAGATACGAACCAATCAGGAACAAAATCAGCGACAGGGAAATGCCGATGGTAATCTGATGCAGCCCCATGATCTTGAACCCAAGTCCCTGCGCCAGACAGTAAACGACGGTGCCGCCGCCCATCGAAAGGAACGCGCCGAGACGATTTGCCCGCCGCCAGAAAAGGCCGAGCAGCAGCGTCCAGAAAAACGCCGTTTCGAGGCCGCCGAACGCGAACATATTGATCAGCCAAATCAAGCTCGGCGGCGTCAGAGCGATCAGGAACACCGCCGCGCCAAGGATGGCCGTCACCGCCATGCTGAGCCGACGGAGCGCTGCGTCGGACGTTGTTTTCTCCCGTTTCTCCCGATAGTGCAGATAAACGTCCTTGACGATGGCCGAGGAGCCCACGAGGAGCAGGCTCGAAATCGTCGAAATGGACGCCGCGATGGGGCCGACAATCGCTAGGCCGATCAGCGTCGGCGGCATGACCGTGGCAATCGTGGACGGGATGATGTTGTCGATGCCGCCATAGCTTTCCGCCGGTCCGGTCAGCACGCCGTGGGCGAGGATGCCCGTGAAGTTGACGCCGATATTCATGAAGCCGACGACAACGGTGCCGATAATCATGGCGCGATGCAGTCCCTTCGTGTCGCGATAGCTGATGCCGCGCACCACGGATTGAGGCAGTGCGATGGTGCAGATGCCGACCAATATCCATTGGGTCAGGTACAGCCCCGCGGGCATGGCGCCGCCGGAAAACGGCTCCAACATTTTCGGCTGATTCGTCGCGATATGGTCCATGATGGCACCATAACCACCACCCATTTCCAACACGTAAAAAAAGAGCAGCACGATCCCGATCATCATCATAATCGCACAAAGCGCGTCGGTAATGGCCACGGCCCGAAATCCGCCGATGGTCGTATAGACGACTACCGCGAGGCCGAACAGCACAAGTCCCAGCTCGTAGCTGTAGCCGGTGACCGCGGCAAAGAGCTTCGCGCCGCCGACGAACTGTGCGGTCATCGTCGCACAGAAGAACAGCACGATGATAAACGCCGCCGTCGCCGCCAGCGCATCGGAACGGAACCGCCGCCGCAGGATGTCCACCACCGTCACCGCACCGAACTTTCGCGCGAGGAGCGCGACGCGCTTGCCAAAAATGCCGAGCACGAGAAAGACCGCAGTGACCTGCACCACCGCCATGTAAATCCAACCGAATCCCACGCTCCACGCCATACCGGGGCCGCCGACGAAGGAACTGACGGAGCTGTACGTCGCCACCGTGGTCATGGCCAGCACGAAACCGCCGAGGTCTCGGTTCCCGACGAAATACTGCCGCAGGAAGCCGCCCTCGCCCGTCCTCGCCTGCCAACGCACGAAGAAACTGACGCCGAGCATAACCGCCATGAAAAGCGCCAACGGCAGAAGCGCCTCGGGACGCCCCGTCTCAATCATGACGATCCTCCTCCAAGTCCATATCTTTGAACACCCATTTCGTCAGCCCCCAGACCAGCACAATCGCGAAAATCCAGACGCCCACCGTGGACGCCGCCGCCCAAATCGGCAGCCGAAACACCGTCGCCATGCTCCCGGAAAGCCCGAAACCCGCCAGCAGCCAAAAGGCGATCAAAAGCAGCAACGCAATTCCCGTAGCCGCCGCCTCCCGGCAAACCTGCCGATATTTTTCCTTCTCCGTCATATTGTTCACCTCATAGAAAAAATCTGGCTTCATCATACTATATACGACAGCGCCGCACAAGCTATTTCCGTTTCACATACGTTTCCACTTTCATCGAATTTCCGTCCGTGCGGAAGACGATTGCGCCGTTTTCGTCGGTACGGTAAGTTTCTGCGCCTGCGTCCCGCAGCGCATCCAAAGTTTCCCGCGCCGGATGTCCAAAGCGATTGCCCGCGCCCACGTCGATAACCGCCCAGTGCGGTGCGACAGCGGCGAGAAAATTAGGCGAAGTCGAGGTTTTCGAGCCGTGATGGCCGACCTTCAGCACCGTGCTTTGCAAAAGCTCCGGCGATTTTTCGAGAAGCCGCGCCTCCTGCTCCTTTTCGAGGTCGCCGGTGAACAGGAACGACGCCTTTCCGTAGGACACGCGATAGACGTTGCTCACCTCGTTTCCCGAGCGACCGCGCTTCGGCGTCTTCGACGCATCCGGCGCGAACAGTACATCGACGGTCACGCCGTCCAAGGTGAGGCGCATCCCCTCCTCAGCCGCGACAAAGGGCGTCGCCGCCATTTCCGCCGCCGAAAGCCCCATCGACGCCTGATAAATGGATTGCCCCTCCGCCGCCGTCAATACGCGGCCAACCGGAAGGCGCCGCAACACGCCCGCCAGCCCCGCCGCATGATCCTCGTGCGCATGGGTCAAAAAAACCGCGTCAAGGGACGTGACGCCGTACTGCAAAAGATACGGCACATCGACGCGCCCTCCGAGATCAAAAACGCCGTCCCGCACGCCGCCCGCGTCAATCATGATCGCGCGGCCGTGCGGCGTCACGACTAGCGCCGCGTCCCCCTGACCGACGTCAATGAAATGCACGGCCATTTCCGAGGGGCGTAAAGCATTCCGGACAGCTATTGAAAAAATGATAACTGCCAATACGACGGAAGCGCTGCGCCACGGCAACGCGCGAAGTCGAAGGGAAACGGCGTCCCGCGCTTCCTCCTCCTGCGCGGCGAAAAGCAGCAGCGCGTAATAAATCGCCGCCGCTTCGATATTCATAGGCGGAAGATAAACGCGGCTCATCGGCAATGCGGCCAGCGTCCGCGTCAATTCATAGGAGAGCCCCAGCAAAAGGCTGTCCATCGCGAACACGATCCGAGCGAGGAACGGAAGAACGAGCGCAAGCAATCCCGCGAACAGCGCCGCCACCATCAAAAGCTCCAAAATCGGCACAACAACGAGATTTGCGGCCAGCGACGAAAGGGACACGGCGTGGAAATACCAAGCGCAAATCGGAACCGTCGCAAGCTGCGCGCCCAGCGTCAACGCCAACCCATCCCGCAGCGTGCGCGGCAGCGGCGCGAAAAACCGCCATGCGCGAAGGCGCGGAGAAAGGCAGAGCAGCCCCGCCGTCGAAGCGACCGAGAGTTGGAAGCTGACGTCGTACAAAAGTGACGGCGAAACGAGCAGCATAACGAACGCCGTTACAACCAGAATTCGTCTTCCGTCGTACTCCCGCTCGGACGCCAGCGCGAAAAAAGCGAGGCCACCCATGATTGCCGCACGCACGGCGGGCGCTACGAATCCGGAAAGTGCCGCGTAACCGAACGCCGCCAATGCGACCATCACCGCCGCGACGCCGCGTCGCATCGAAAACGCCGATGCCAACCAGGCAACAAGCCCCGCAAGCAGAGTGATATGAGAGCCGGAAACGGACAGGATATGCACAAGTCCCGTCGCCGTGAACGCCTCGACAAGCTCCGGCCGAAGCCCCTCGTAGCCGCCAAACACCATCGCGAACACCGCCGCCGCATCCGTCTCCGGCATCGCCTCCCGCATTTTCGCACGGTAATGGGCGCGCACCTCCTCAACGCTCCGCAAAAAGCCGCCCGCCCCCGGCGTGATTTCGACGCCTGCCTTGCCCGCGTGCATCCGTGCCGTGACGCCTCGCGCCCTCATCAGTCGTTCGATGTCGATCATACCGGGATTTTTATAGCCGCGAATTTTCAACACGCGCCCCTGCGCCGTGACATGGTCGCCAATGCGCGCAGTGACCTCTGCCTCGCTTTTCGCCGTCGCGTAAATGTACAGGCTGCCCGTCGCGTCCTCCGTATCCGCCCGCCGTACATCCACGAGATAACGAACGCGCACGCCCTCCGGGATTGGCGTGATTTGCGGCGCCTCGCGCAATACGCCCGTCACCCGTGCCGTTTTCCCGTCCCTCAAAGAAATGTCGTCAACGGGAATCGGGAATGCCATCAGCCCGCGCACCATGCCAAGCACAAAAAAGAGGAGCGCCGCCGCCCCCCAAAGCCGCGCGCTCCCCACAAAAACGAACCGCACCGACCAAAACAATAGCGCCGCGCCCAAAACGAGAAGTCCCGCAAATGCGAAAGGCGGAACCGCTTTCGCAAACCGTTCCGCCGCAATAATGCCAAGCGCCGACGCAAAAAGCAGCACGCACAAAAAGGAAAGCTGCTGCTGCCCGATTTTCATAGGCGCCCCTCCATCAAAAATTTCTTGCAAAAAGTTTTCACAGTTCCGCCTTTTCCCGTATCTTCGCCAGCTTTTCCGGGCCAATGCCGCGCACCTTCGCGAGATCGTCTACCGACTCGAAAGGACCGTGCTCGTTTCTGTATTCGACGATGCGTTTTGCCATAATCGGGCCGACGCCCGGCAGCTCGTCGAGTTTTTTCTCATCCGCCGTATTGATATGGATCTTCCCGTCGTTTTGCGCCATTTGCGCCGCGCTGCCGCCGGCGTCGGCGCGCTCCGGCACGCGGATTTGCATCCCGTCCTTGAGCGGCTGGGCGAGGTTCACATTCGCAAGGTCGGCCTGCGGAAGTACGCCGCCGCAAGCCGCCACCGCTTGTTCCACGCGCTCCGTTTTCCGCATCGCGACGACGCCCGGCTGCACCACCGCGCCGCTGACATAAACGGTAATCTGCTGCTCCTCCGCCGAACGCACCCCCGCATCCAGCGGCACCGCTTTCTCCGTATCGCGAAACAACATTGCGCCCGCAAACAGTACCGCCAGCGCAATCGCTGCCAGTACCAGCATGGGCCGCCGAAACATCGGCATAGATTCTCACCTCATACATCTTAATTTTCAATTCCCTTGCGCGCTTCGACGCCCTTTTGATAGTAATGCTTTACCTCGCGCATTTCCGTCACGAGGTCGGCGCGCTCAATCAGCCAATCCGGGGCGTTCCTGCCCGTCAGCACCAATTCCGTATCTTTCGGCGCCTTGTCGAGAAACCGTTCCACCCGCTCTCGATCCAGCAGCCCGAAAAACAGCGCCACGTTCACCTCGTCAAGAATCGCAAGTCCGTACTTGCCCGATGCAATTTCCCGCGCCGCCTCGTCGAAGCCCGCCGCGATCATGTCCACATAATCCTGCGGCGGCTTGCCCGGCTCGAAAATCACGACGCCGTCGCCCCAGGCCGCGCGCTCCTCCTCCGAGAGCATCCCTTCTTTCGCGACGAAAAAAGGCTTGCCCGTCGTCGAGAGCACGACCCGCGGCGCAAAGCCCCGCAGAACGTCCTGCTCGCTGTAGGCAAGCCCCTTCATGAACTGCATCATATAGACGCGCATCCCAGCGCCGATTGCGCGGATCAGAATGCCGATGGCCGCCGTGGTCTTTCCTTTGCCCGCGCCTGTGTAAACCTGAAGCATCTTCCCGCCCCCGTTCTTCTTGCCTTCCCCTCTGGGGTGAGACAGTCCAGTGAACTGTCGAATGGCAGCCGAAGGCTGACGGATGAGGTCTTAAGACGTAATGATAACTATAAACGAAACGTTACAAAACCTCACCCACCGTCTTCGACGGTCCCCCCTCCCCAAAGGGGAGGGCAAAGCTCCTTTTATTTGAAATCCACGAACTCGTTGATTCGCGCCCCGCCCTTTGTCATCGGCTCCACGAAACTCCTGTGGATATGCAGCACGATGACCCGCGGACCGTTTGCGGCCAGTGCCTTGTCGAAAGCCGCCGCAAAGTCGTCCGGCGTCGAAACCTCCTCCGCCTCGATGCCGAAGCTCTTGGCATAGCCCACATAATCCATCGCGTAATCGAATTCACAGGCCGTATATCGCTCGTCGTAAAAGACTTTTTGAAGCTGGCGGATCATACCGAGGCTTGTATTGTCCACAATCAGTGAAATCACCGGCAAGCCGAGCCGCGCAATCGTGTAATATTCGCTGCCAGTCATCTTGATGCCGCCGTCCCCCGCCACATGAATGACTCGCCGCGACTTGCCGAAAGCAATCTGCGCTCCTTCCGCCGCCGGAAGCCCGAAGCCCATCGTGCCAAGTCCGCCCGAAGTCAACCAAGTGCGCGGCTCGTCAATATGAAGGTGAAGCGCGCACCACATCTGATGCTGTCCCACGTCCGTCGCGAACGCAAACGGCTTGCCCGCCGTCGCCCGCGCAACATGGTGCAGCGCCCAAGGCAGCGTCAGACGCGTCACATTATAATCATAGGCGTATTCCTCACGCCAGCCCTCAATGCGCTCCCACCACGCGTCGAGACTCGTCACGGGCTTGCGCTTCATCAAGAGGTCGAGGATTGTCTTCATATCGCCCGCGAGGCCGATGGAACTGGCAATGTTCTTGTCGATTTCCGCCGGGTCGATGTCGATATGGATGAACTTCGTGTTCTTCGTATATTTGTCTAAACTGCCCGTCTGCCGGTCGGCGAAACGGCTGCCCACCGCGATA
>CACYUQ010000107.1 GCA_902777615.1 uncultured Selenomonadaceae bacterium | reverse complement strand
CCCCACCAGCGCGATATGCACTTCCTCTTCCAGTTCCCGCTTCTTCTGCTCCCACTTCGCCTGCATTTCCTCTTCCAGATTCATGCCGTCACTCATTTTATAACCCCCTTATTTGATGCGGGTTTGTTTTTCATCATATCATAAAAACAGGCAAAACACACTCGATTTTTATTTTTTACGGCCTCTTCGCGCCGCTCCTGTCCTCCGTCGTCACGAGCCGCTCGGCGATGCTTGTGCCCGCCAGCGCCGTCAGGAGCTTCTCGTCTTCCGCCTTTGCTTTTTGCAGTTTGCGCAGCTCGTCGGCGACGAGGTCCAGCGCTTTGTCGACGGCGCGGTAAATCTTGGCGCACTCCCCCGGCCGTACCTTCTGCGTGTAAAACGAGAGGCGCCCCGTGCAGGTATCGCCGCCTTTCGTCAGGCCGAAAAAGATGCGCTGCCGATCCGCGTCGAAATCCCCGAACGCGGCAATCTGCCCCAGCGCGTCGGCGAGAATCTCGTCGAGGGCATGGTTCTGCATCCCCCCGAACAGCCGCAGCGTCTCATAGTGGGCGCTTTCGTGGCGCATCCGCAGACGGTGGGAACGCTCCAGCCACTCCCTTTCGGGAAGCCCAAGCTTTTCGGCGGGAATATTGCTGTAAGGCGCATAATTCAGGAGCAGTACGCGATGGCGAAAGATACTCGCCGCCCGCGCCTCGATCGTGAACGCGTTCACCGTCAGCGGCAATTCCGGCGCATCCTCCCGCGCGCTCATCAACGCCTCCATCTGACGGAAATCCCTATGGCTCTCCGTCGCGATGACGGGAAGCCGCCCGCCAAGCGTCTGCGCGAAGGAAATTTTCAGCGCGTCCCGATTTTCCCATTGGAAATCGAAGGCCGGAAGCCGCAGCACGTCCGCCAGAAAATCCAGCGTCTCTTTCCCGTCCGCCTCCCGCCAATTCGTGGCAAAAGGCTCGTCCTTCAGCGGTGTCTTCGGCAGCGTAGCCGGAATATCATACTTCCGCCGCAAATACTCGTCGGCGGACTGCCGCTGAATGTTCGTATGCCTGATCTCGTCCATAAAACTCTCCTTTATTTTTGTGCATGAAAAAAGAGGAAGAAAAATATTTTCTCCCTCTTCACACCACAACACTTGACAAAGAGCCTTAATATTTCGTATTGACCATGTGCCCGTTTGGCTGGAAGCCGGGGGACGCGGTATAGGAACGGACTTTTACGTTTCTTTGCTTCGAGCGGGCCAGCCAACTCTTTGCCCGGTCCATTACGTCCTTCGCAATCGGCTGGAGCTTTGCAAGGAACTCTTTGTACTCGTCCGTCTTTTTATGCTCCGGCGTCGTCGCTTCCTGCATCCGGTCAAAAATCACATTCCGTTGCTCCGCGATGTTCAGGAACTCGTCGATATCCTCGCGGTCAAGGAACTTCTGCATTTCCTTCGTCAGTACGAAGTACTGATCCCAGAGCACATGCGCATCCTCTGCCATCAGGACGCCGCCCCTTTCTCCGCGCGGGCCTTCTTCATCGCCTGCGCCCACGCGTCGCGAAGCTCGGTGATGATGGTCTTGGCCTCGTCGAGCTGCTTGATATCGCTCTTCATATTCGCCTCGACCAAGCGGTCATAGACGTAATTGTAAAGCGGCAAAAGCTGATGCGCAATCTCATATTCCATATTGAGCGTCACGCGAAACTCCGTAATGATGTTCTGCGCTTTCTGCAGGGAGTTGTTCGCTTCCTCATAATCTTTCTTCTCGATGGCTTCCCTGCCCTCGGTCATGAAACGAAGCGCGCCGTTGTAGAGCATCAGCGTCAACGCTTCCGGCGTCGCCGTCAGAACCTGCTGGCGCTTATATGCTTCGGCTGCATTTACCATGTGTGTACCTCCTGCCCAATACGAATTTAGCCTTCCCCTCGAGGGGAAGGGGGACCGCTTTAGCGGTGGATGAGGTGTCGTAACGTAACCTTTGAGTTCGTTGTTACGCTCCAACACCTCATCCGTCAGCCTTCGGCTGACACCTTCCCCTCAAGGGGAAGGCGAGTTTAGTTCATTTTGTCTTACTGTTGTCCGCCGAACAAGGTGTTGTACTGCGAGTTCAGCGAAGCGATCATCGTCTCCAGCGCGTCGTACCTCTTATAGAGCTGCGTCTGGTAGTCGTCCATCAGCTTCTTGAAGTTCGTCATCTTGTCCTTGAGCTGCGTAATGAGGAGACCCAGCGAGCTCTGGTCATTGGAGTCGGGCAAGACACCCGCGTAATCCTCGACCTTCTTGATGCCGTCGGTGATCGCGTTGAAGTACAGACGGTTCGCGATACCGCGGTTGTTGTAATCGTCCTTCGCCATGTACTCATAGCGATCCTTCTTCTTCGCGTCCGTATAGGTATCCTGATCGGAAGCGAACAGCTCGTAGACGCAATCCGGGTCGGCGGCCAGCGCCTTCTTCAGCTTGTCCTCGTCAAGCTGCAAATGGCCTTGATTGTTCGTCGACGTGATGCCGATGGCCGACGCGGAATTGTACTCGCTGTGGACGCTCTGCACCGGCGTCATGATGGCGTCGCGCATATCGAAAATCAAGCCGCGCAAGATATCGTTGTGGTAGAACAGGCCTTCTTTCGCCTTCTCCGTCCACTTGTCGATCTGCTCCTGCGTCATCGAAGCTTCCTGCGTCTTCGACAGCGGCTCGTAATCGCCCGACGGCTTCGTATTGTACTTCTTCGTCAGGTCGTCGAGAATCTTATTGTAGTCCTCGACAAACTTCTTGACGTTCTCAATGATCTTGTCGGTGTCCTGCGAAACGGAAACCGTGACCGGCTTGCCCGATTCGGTCTTGTTCAGCAACGTATAAGTGACGCCTGAAACCGTAATGCGGTTGTCCTTGACGTCGGTATAAGTACGCCCGTCAATCTTGATGGAGCCTTCGGTACCGGAAGTCGTATTGGTCTTACTCAATTCAAACGGCGCGGCCAAATCTTTGATTTCGCCATTCGCCGAAACGCCGAGATTCAGATTGGTGAACAGGGTCACAGCCTCCATAGACTTCGCCGTAACAGCAATCTTCGCCTCTGTACCGCTTTCGCTGTTATAGATGCTGAAAGCGCCGTTCGTCGCATCGTAGCTCGCCTGAACATTCGTATTCAAATTCTTGATGTCGGCGGCGAGGTCGTTCAGCGTCTTGCCGTTGGCGATGTCCTCATACGTGTACTTGATGGTCTGCTTTTTCAGCTCGTCCGAGGTCAGCTTGTCACCGCTGTCGTTGACCGTGAATACAATCGCACCCCAATCCGACCTGGCATATTTATAATCGCCGCCCTCCTGATCCACAATCTTATAATACTTGGCGTTTTCGTCAAATTCATCACCAAGTCCGCTAAGCCGTGTCCGGATGTCCTCTTTGTCGCTTTCTTTAGCCTCTTCGATGCTGAAAAAGACAACCTTGTCCAGCGTGATGCCGTAGTTCTCCTTCACAGCAGCGGCTTCAGCCGATACGCCAGCTGAATGAGGATCGTCCGACGATTTTCTGAGTTTCCATCCCGTTATCGTGCCGCTCTCGTCCTTTATGGGAGTCGAATTGGAATATGAATAGTTCACGCCGCCATAAGACAATGTCGTCGGCTCGCCGTTGTGCTTGATACCGCCGTCCTTTGTCAATAAATACGCGTTCGACGAAAGATCCCCGACCTCGACGTTGTGCGTCATCGCGACAGCCGCGCCGTTGGCCGTGACCTTTACCGCCGACGTATTGCTGGACTCGGCATTCATTGCGCTCATGTTCGACTGCATCTTGTAGTCGGACAACGTGGTGTACTTGAAGGTGTTCAAGGACGTGTAGATTTCGTTGAAGCCCTGCTTCAGCCACTCGTTCTTGACTTCCTTCTTGTACATCTTGTCGTATTGGTTCTGCTTGGAAAGCATTCCAGCCTTGACCATCGACTCGATGTCAAGCCCCGAGCCCGAAAGCCCGTACAGACCGTTTACGCCCATGACAAACCCTCCTTAGTGCAAAACATCCTTATTTCCCTGTGGATATTACGCGTGCTCGTCGAGGAACGCGCCGATCCACTCCTTGGTCTTGACCATGCTCTTGACCATTTCCTCGGGCGGAAACTCTTTCAGGACTTCCTTCGTCTCCTTGTCGATCATCTTGACCGTCATGACGTCGACGTCCTTGTTGTACTTGAACGCCAAGTTGCAGTCGATCTTGTCCATCAGCTCGTTGAGCTCTTTGGTCATCAGGTCGACTGTCTTCTCGTCCATCTTCTGCTGCTGGTCTTCCGCCTGCTTCTGTGCCCGGCGGACGTCCGCATTCTGGTCTTCCGCGCCCAGCTTCCGGCTGTCCCCTCCGGCCTGCACCGGCGCGTCTGTCGTCGGCGGAGGCGTCGCCGGCTGGCTCGAAACCTCCGGAGCCGTCTGCTGCTGAGTTTCCGTCGCGCCACGGCTCGCCGTGTCTACCGCGTTGAACACAACTGCGGCGGAGACGAGATCTTGCATTTTCCCAATCATGGTTCATCCCTCCATAGAATTAAATATCCCTAAACCCGTGACGCGTCACGGATAACCGGCATTCAGCCCTCCCCTATGGGGAGGGGGGGCCGCGATAGCGGTGGGTGAGGTCTCCTTGCCGTTACGACTAATTCAAACGTTACGTCTCAAAACCTCATCCGTCAGCCTTCGGCTGCCACCTTCCCCATAGGGGAAGGCTAATTACCGTTCACGAATAACTTACTGCAGCTCTTTCGGCAGGTCTTTGATGTCCATGCCTTCCGGCATAGCCGCCTGTCGATTCTCTTCCTGTATCGCGTAGTAGATTTCCCCGCGATAGATCTTGACCTCGCGCGGCGCATCAATGGCGATGCGTACGTTGTCGCCCTGCACATCCACGACGTTGACGATGATGTCGTCCCCGATCATGATCTGCTGGCGCGGCTTGCGCGTGAGAACTAGCATTTATTTTTCCTCCTTCTCCTTGAAGAGGCGGTGCTTCGTTGTGTATTTGCTCTTTTCGAGTACCACCTGCTTCGCCAAGAATGTGCGTTTGCTGATCACGATCGGCGCCACCAGATTCGCCGTCATGTTCTTGATTTCCCCGCCGGGAATCGTGATGAGCACGTAGATCAAAACATCTTCCGCCGTCTTGATGCCGAGCTTCTTCGCAATCTCGTCCTCAAGCTGGAACTCATAATCCGGGAAGAACACGAACGGAACGCCCATCATGAACGCCAGCTCCGGCGACTTCACCGACTGCAGAAACGTGTACGGGCTGTCGCTCTCATAGGGGAGCAGCACAAACTCATGCTCGTCCTCGAATGCGGGAATGCCCTCGTCAAACTGGACGATCTTGTCCTCCTCGATTTCCAGCTCGCCAAAACGTACCGTATTGATCTTTTTCATGCTCTCTGCCTCCTACTTCATTTTGCTTTTCTAGGTCTTACTAGGTCATGCATAAATGTCATAGTGGCCTTCCGACACCCAGCTGTGGATCGAACCGCGGTCTTCAAGGAATACCTCGAAATGTCCCTCGTTGTACTTGACGTCCGCCTTTTCCGCCGTGTGGATCTTGTAGTCCCAGCTTCCGGGATCCACGTCCATCGGCTCGTCGGCGGGCGTGATATGTACTTCGGGGTTGGGAATCGCCTGCGCCTCCAGATAGCGCGTCTTGCTGATTTCCGAGGAAAGCCGGCTTTTCGCCTGGCTCACGATCTCGTTGTGTCCCCGTTTCGCGCCGCTCTCAATCATCGCCCACGCGTTTTGGGTATGGCGCGAGGTCGCGGATTGGACGTCGGAAATGCCCTGCTGGCCTTTTTCGCTCGTGAAGTCCGCCATCGTGCGCGCACCGTAAGACTTCCGGCTCGGATACGAATTGATGTCCAGCGTGATCCGTCCCATGCCGGTATTCGAACGAGGCGCATGATACGCGCTGTCCACGGTCGGCTTCTGGATGCGGCTCGAAAGCGTCGAGGCCGCCATGTCGATGCCGATGCGCGGGAGCGTATGGCGCGTGTTCAGATAGAGCATTGCAGCCAGCTCCTTCCTTGGCAGAATGAAATCCTATTACTCCGTTTCTATTATATCTTTTCTTGCCCCAAAATACAAGTGGTTATATGGCAGGAAATTAGCAATTTTGCCTTCCCCGCAAGGAGAAGGCTTACAAGTCTTAATGCAAGTAGTCGACCAGCGACATCGGCAAAACTTTCGAGCCGACGTTCAGCGACAAATTGTAAACCGTCTGCAGCGTCATCATGTCCACCGCGAGCTTCGAGACGTCGGTGGAATGGATTTCCGTAATGTCGCCGAGCACGGTCTGGCTCTCGGTGGACAGCATCGCCTGGCAATCCGCGTAAACCGACTGGCGCGACGCAATCCGGGTCTGGGCGCTGTTGACCGTATTGTAAGCGTTGTTCGCCAGCGTCTTGCCGTCCGAATCCATCCAGTTGCTGTTCGGCTTCGCCGTCTGTACCCACTCTTTTTCCTCTTCATCCCAAACGCCGGCGCCGTGGTCGCACATCGCGACGACGGTGAACATATCGTTGAACGCGTTCGCGCCGGAAACAGCATCGTGCCCGGAATCCTCGTTATCGAAGATGCCGCGCCCGGCGATCTCGACGCCCGACGCGTTGACCGTGTCGTTGGTGGGCCGCGCCGTGCCGTTTTCCTTGACCATCGAGAACTGCTTGCGGTCGCCTTTGTACTCGACGATGTACTGCTCGACAGTGGCGAATCTCAGCTTGACCGTTTTTCCTCCCTCTGTAATTTCCCAAACCGCGCTTCCAGCCTTATCTTCGTCGAATACACCATACGCATCGAAATACTCGGACACGTGCAAGGAATCGCCCCAATCCGAAATATCCCCGGCCTCGTCGCCGTCCTGCACATATTGCTGCCCTTTGGCGATCTTTTCCTTGTACCTTTCATCCATGAATTCCTGCGTATAGACTTTGCCGTTCTTCGTGTTCAGGTAATACACATTGCCGTTGTCGCCATACATCGTCAGCATTTGCTTGACGTCGCCGGACTTCGTGGGTTCCAAGTTGACCGTCTTTCCCTTTTCATCATCATAGTATTCTCCGATGAAAAAATTCGACTGC
>CACYUQ010000106.1 GCA_902777615.1 uncultured Selenomonadaceae bacterium | reverse complement strand
AACTGAAAGGCCGGGCCATCCTGACGATGGTCGACGGCCGGATTGTCATGCGCGATGGCAGGATTGTGGACTGATGGAGGAAGACGGCAGTGAAAGGTAAGCTGATTTTAGAAGATGAAAGCGTATTTCACGGCGAACTGCTGGACGACGTCCGCTCCGCCGGGGAAGTGGTGTTCAATACCGGCATGACGGGGTATCAGGAGATTTTGACTGATCCGTCCTATTGCCGACAGATTGTCACGTTGACGTATCCCTTGATTGGGAATTACGGCACCGCGGATCTCTTTTTGCAGTCCCGGAAATCGTTCGTCAGCGGCTTTATCGTCGGGGAGCTTTGCGAGTACGGCAGCCATTGGAGGCTGGAGACGTCCCTGCACGATTTTTTGACGGCGCAGGACATTCCGTGTCTGTACGACGTCGATACCCGCGCCCTGACGCGCCATATTCGTGCCGCGGGCACGATGAAGGGCGTCATTGTGTCCGAGCACACGCCGAAGACGGAAATTGACAAATTGCTGGCGCAACCTCTGAAGCGGGACGTGGTTCGGGAAGCGACTACGCCGGAGGCATACACGATGGAAAACGATGGTCCGCGGGTCACGGTGCTGGACTTCGGCATCAAGCGGAATATTTTGAAGTCATTGCACGACTGGGGATGCCATCTGACGGTGTTGCCTGCGTCGGTGACGGCGCAGGACGTCATGGGAACAAATCCTGACGGCATTTTCCTGTCGAACGGTCCGGGGGACCCGAAGGATGTTCCCGAGGCGGTGGAAACGGCCAAAGCGCTTCTCGGCCAAAAGCCGATGTTCGGCATCTGCCTTGGTCATCAGCTTTTGGCGTTGGCGCTGGGGGCGGACACCTACAAGCTGAAATTCGGCCATCGCGGCTCGAACCAGCCGGTCAAAAACCTCTTGACGGGGCGCGTCCATATCACATCGCAAAATCATGGCTACGCGGTGGACGAGACTTCGCTGGCGGGGCTGCCGGTGGAGGTGTCGCACCGCGCGGTCAATGACGGTACGGTGGAAGGCATTCGCCACAAGGAACTGCCGATTTTCTCCGTGCAGTATCATCCTGAGGCGTCGCCGGGGCCTGACGACAATACGTATTTGTTCGACCAATTTGTTTCGATGCTGAAAAAGGAGGCTTGAGCCGTGCCGAAGAAACCGAATTTGAAAAAGGTGCTTGTCATCGGCTCGGGGCCGATTATCATCGGACAGGCGGCGGAGTTTGACTATGCTGGTTCGCAGGCGTGTCGCGCACTGAAGGAGGAAGGGCTCGAGGTCGTCCTAGTCAACAGTAATCCGGCGACGATTATGACCGATACGCATATCGCCGACCGCGTCTATATCGAGCCGCTGACGGCGGATTTTCTTGAAGAGATTATTGAAAAAGAGCGGCCGGACGGATTGCTTGCGACGCTGGGCGGACAGGCCGGTCTCAATCTCGCCGTGCAGCTTGCAGAGCGCGGCACGTTGAAAAAATATGAAGTAGAACTTCTGGGAACGTCTTTAGAGGCGATTAAGAAGGCGGAGGATCGGGAGCTTTTCAAGGAGACGATGCAGAAGCTCGGGGAGCCGATTCCCGAGAGTACGATTGTCGAGGATGTGGCTTCGGCGGTGGCTTTCGCCGACAGCATCGGTTATCCGATTATCGTGCGCCCGGCCTATACGATGGGCGGTACCGGCGGCGGCATCGCGGAAAATGAAGAGGAACTTGTCGAGATCGTCATCAAGGGACTCAAGTACAGCATGATTGGACAAGTGCTGATTGAGCGCAGCGTGGCGGGCTGGAAGGAAATCGAGTACGAGGTCATGCGGGACGGCAACGACAACTGCATCACCGTCTGCAACATGGAAAATCTCGACCCGGTTGGCGTCCACACGGGCGACAGTATCGTAGTCGCGCCGTCCCAGACCCTGACTGACCATGAATATCAGATGCTTCGCAGCGCGAGCCTTCGGATTATCCGCGAGCTCGGCATCGAGGGCGGATGTAACGCGCAGTATGCGCTGGACCCGAACAGCGATCACTATTACGTCATCGAGGTCAACCCCCGCGTCAGCCGTTCCTCGGCGCTGGCGTCGAAGGCGACGGGCTATCCGATTGCCAAGGTGTCGGCGAAGGTGGCCGTCGGCTATACGTTGGATGAGATTACGAACGCGGTCACCCAGAAGACGAAGGCCTGCTTCGAACCGGCTCTCGATTACTGCGTCGTGAAGTTTCCACGGTGGCCCTTTGACAAATTCGTCTACGCTGACCATACGCTGGGCACGCAGATGAAGGCGACGGGAGAGGTCATGTCCATTGACCGGAGCTTCGAGGCAGCGCTTTTGAAAGCGGTGCGCTCGTTGGAAATCGGCGTGAACCGCCTCTATATGGACACCATCGCCGCTTGGGATGACGAGCGGCTGAAAAAGAACCTCGCGCGCATCAACGACCAGCGGCTGTTTGTGATTGCCGAGGCGTTCCGACGCGGCATCGCGACGGTGGACGAAATCCACGACATTACGAAAATCGACGAGTGGTTCCTATATAAAATCAAAAATATCGCCGACGTGGAAACGCTACTGACGCAAGAGGAGATTACGCCGAAGTTGATGCGTGCGGCGAAGGACGTGGGGCTGGCCGATCAGTCGATTGCCGAGATTACGAACAAGACGATGGACGAAATCCGCATCCTGCGGAAGTCCATGAATATTCTTCCCTATTATAAGATGGTCGACACTTGCGCGGCGGAGTTTGAGGCCGCGACGCCGTACTACTATTCGACGTTCCATGCGCAGGAGAACGAGGTGCAGCCGTCGAATCGCCGCAAGGTCATTGTGTTGGGCTCCGGGCCGATCCGCATTGGACAGGGCGTCGAATTTGACTACTGCTCGGTCCATTCCGTTTGGGCGCTTCGGGAGATGGGCATCGAGGCCATCATCATCAACAACAACCCGGAGACGGTCAGCACGGACTTCGACATTTCCGACCGACTCTATTTCGAGCCGCTGACGCCGGAAGATGTGCTGAACATCATTGACATGGAGCAGCCGGAGGGGGTTATCGTCCAGTTCGGTGGGCAGACGGCGATCAACTTGGCGGCATCGCTTCAAAAGGCGGGCGTCAAGATTTTCGGCACGTCGGTGGACGGTATCGACCGTGCCGAGGACCGTGAGCGCTTCGACGAGTTACTGAATCAGACACAAATCCCGCGTCCGAAGGGAACGAGTGTCACGACTGTCGAGGCGGCTTTCGAAGGAGCTGCGGAAATCGGCTATCCGGTCATGGTGCGCCCGTCCTATGTTCTCGGCGGCCGGGCGATGGAGATTGTTTACAATGAGGATGAGCTTCGCGACTATATGAGCCGCGCGGTCAAGGTGACGCCGGATCATCCGGTGCTGGTCGACCGCTATATGGAAGGCACCGAGGTAGAGGTGGACGCGATTGCCGACGGGACAGATGTTGTCATTCCCGGCATCATGGAGCATATCGAGCGGGCCGGCGTCCATTCCGGCGACAGTATCGCCGTCTATCCGCCGCGTACCCTTTCATCGAAGGTCATTTACACGATTATCGACTACACGAAGCGCCTCGCGCTGAACTTGAACGTCAAGGGCCTGTTGAACATCCAATACGTCGTCGTGAACGACGAGGTTTACGTTATCGAGGTCAATCCGCGTTCGAGCCGCACGGTGCCGTTTCTGAGCAAGATTACAGACGTCAAGATGGTCAATGTGGCTACGCGGGTCGCGCTGGGCGAGACGCTGGCGAAGCAAGGGCTGCGGTCCGGGCTTGTGACGCCGCGTCCGTATGTGGCGATCAAGGCGCCTGTGTTCTCGTTCGCGAAGATGCAGGACGTCGATATTTCCCTTGGCCCCGAGATGAAGTCCACGGGTGAGGTCATGGGCATCGATTATCACTATGCGCGGGCGCTTTACAAGGCTATCGTCGGCGCCGGGATGAACATCCCGACGGAAGGCTGCATCCTGTTCACGGTGGCGGACAAGGACAAGGAAGAGATGAAGCAGCTCGCGAAGGCGTTTTCCGAGCTCGGATTCCAGCTCGTCGCGACGGAAGGCACGGCGAAGGCCATTCATTCCCTCGGTATCGACGCCGACGTGGTGGGCAAGGTGCACGAGCGCAGCTCGGATATTATCCAGCGGATCAAGACCGGACAAATCCACATGGTCATCAACACATTGACGCAGGGCAAACCTTCCGCGAAGGATGGTTTCAAAATCCGTCGCGCGACGGTCGAGCACGGCATCGCTTGCCTGACGTCCCTCGATACGGCATGGGAGGTACTCCGCGTGCTGTCCTTTATGCGCGAGCGTCGGCTGGTGTACGCGTTGGCGTTGCAAGATTATGTGGGCGGCGGTGATGGCCTTGCCTAAAGTCGCGATTGATACGGAAATCCTTTGGAATACGCCAGTCGGTTCCGACGTCTATGAATTGACGGTGCAGGGCGGCGGAATTGTCACTCAGGCGCAACCGGGGCAGTTCATCCATCTGCAAATCCCTTCGGGGGACGTGTTCCTGCGCCGTCCTTTCGGCATCGCAGACACGGACGAAAACGAAGGTCAGCTGACGATGTATTACCGGGTGATGGGCAAGGGAACCCGCGTCCTGACCGCTTTGAAGCGCGGGGATGTCGTGAATTGTCTTGGGCCTTTGGGCCATGGCTTTTCCCTGAACGCGAAACGCCCCTTGCTCGTCGGCGGCGGCATGGGGCTCGCGCCGTTGCTCTATTTGGCGAAACGCTTCCGCGGGAAAGCGGACGTGTTGATGGGGGGGCGCAACCGGGACGAACTGTTCTGGGAAAAAATCTTTGCACCCTATGTACGTAAGACGTTTGTCGCTACGGACGACGGCTCTCTCGGCACGAAGGGCTTCACGACGGAGCTCTTGCCGAAAGTTTTAGGCAACGAAGCTTATGATTGCGTTTACACTTGCGGACCTGAGATCATGATGCGGGGAATTGCGAACATTGCCGCGCAGAAAGGCGTAGCTTGTCAGGTTTCCTTGGAAAAGCGGATGGCCTGCGGGCTCGGGGCATGCTTGTCCTGCGTTTGCGACACCGCGAACGAGGAACGCAAGAAGATTTGCAAGGACGGTCCGGTCTTTTGGGCGCAGGATGTATTCTTTGCACAGTGACGAACGGAGAAAGAAGGGGAGAACAGTATGCATCGCAATCCACGGCTGGCCGTTGATTTCCTGGGCATATCCATGGACACTCCCGTGATGACCGCGTCGGGGACTTTCGGCTTCGGTGAGGAGTTTGAAGATTTTGCGGATCTTGCAGAGTTGGGCGCGGTGGTGGTCAAGGGCACGACGCTTTATCCCCGCCGCGGCAATGAAGGTGTCCGCATCGCGGAAACGCCGAGCGGGATGCTGAACAGCATCGGTCTGGAAAATCCCGGCGTCGAGTATTTTTTGCAGTCGATTTTGCCCCGGATTTCGAAGTACCATATGAACGTGATTGTCAATATCTCGGGCAGCAGCGCGGAGGAATACGGAAAGCTGGCGGAGCGTCTGGATGTTCCCGGAGTCGCGGCGATTGAGCTGAACGTGTCCTGTCCGAACGTCAAGGACGGCGGCATCATCTTCGGCACCGATCCGAAGGCGGCGGCGGAGGTCGTAGCGCAGGCGAAGAAGCACACGAAAAAGCCGGTCATCCTGAAACTGTCGCCCAATGTTACGGACATCGCGGAGATGGCGCGGGCAGGGGAGGCCGCCGGAGCGGACGCACTGTCCCTGATCAATACCCTGATGGGCATGGCCATCGACATCCGCACTTGGCGGCCCGTATTGGGAAACATCACCGGCGGGTTGTCCGGTCCCTGTGTGAAGCCGGTGGCACTCCGCATGGTTTGGCAGGTCGCGCAGGCCGTCAAAATTCCGATTATCGGTATGGGCGGCATCATGACGGCTGAAGACGCCGTGGAGTTCTTCCTGGCGGGCGCGTCGGCGGTGGAGGTCGGAACGGCGAATTTCTGCGACCCGTCGGTTACGAGAAATATCATCCGCGGTTTGGATGCTTATTTGAAGCAGCGAAACTTGTCGCATATCAGCGAGCTGATCGGACAGCTCAAAGTGGATAAGGAGTGATGGGGATGGCCGATCCTCGGCTGATCGTCGCGTTGGACGTCCATTCGATGGAGGATGTGCGGGCGCTCGTGGAAACGCTCGGCGCATCCGTTTCCTATTATAAAGTCGGCATGGAACTATACTACCGTGTGGGGCCGGAGGTCTTGTCGTATCTACACGGGCAGGGCAAATCCATCTTTCTGGATTTGAAGCTGCACGATATACCGAATACCGTCGCCGAGGGGCTTTGCTCGTTGATGCATTTGCACGCGGACATGATGAACGTCCATGCGTCCGGCGGTTACGAAATGATGTGGACCGCGGCGGAAAAAGTGCGTGAGCAGGCGAAGCGGGATGGCATCGTTGCGCCGAAACTGATTGCCGTGACGATCCTAACGAGCATCGGGGGCGACGATTGGAAGGAAATGGGATTTTCACAGGAAATCCGAGAGCAAGTCATTCGGTTCGCGCAGCTGGCGCAAAAGGCCGGGATGGACGGCGTGGTGGCGTCGCCGCAAGAGGCCTCGGCCATCCGGGAAGCCTGCGGGCCGGAGTTTTTGATTGTCACACCTGGCATTCGTCCGGCGGGGGCCGACGTCGACGACCAGAGCCGGATTGCGACGCCATCTTCCGCGCTGCAAAACGGCGCTACGCATCTCGTTGTGGGAAGGCCGATTCGCAGCGCGGAAGATCCGAAAGCGGCGGTAGAAGCAATCCTTCGGGAAATGGAAAGGGTGTAATATGATGACGGAAGCGGAAGTCAAAGAAATGTTCGTCGCCGCAGGGGCGATTATAGAAGGTCATTTCCTGCTGACCTCGGGGCTGCACAGCCCGATGTATGTAGAAAAGTTCAACGTCCTTCAGCATCCGGAGTACACGGAAAAACTTTGCCGGGCGTTGGCGGATAAGTTTCGCGACGCGAAGATTGAGACCGTGGTAGGGCCGATGACCGGCGGTATCCTGCTCGCTCATGAGACGGGCAAGGCACTGGGCACTCGGGCTATTTTCACTGAGCGGGAAAACGGGCACATGATGTCGAGGACATTGTGACAACCGGAGGCTCGGTCAAGGAGGTCATCGACGTCGTCCGTGCGGCCGGGGGCGTTCCGGTGGCGGTCGGAATGCTCGTTGACCGAAGCGGGGGCAAGGTGGATTTCGGCGACGTGCCGTATCAGGCGTTGCTGCACCTTGATGTCATTACATATCCGCCGGACGCTTGTCCACTTTGCGTGAACAAAATTCCAATGACGAAGCGCGGACGCACTGGGAAATAATAAAATCTAGCCCTTGGGGGAACCTTCGTGAAGGATGAAGATATCGAACGCATCAAAGCAACGATCGTCGATTGGAAGTATATGAAAGAGCTTCCGGAAAGCATCCGCGGGTTTCGGTTGCGGTATTTGCGAACGCGAAACGAGGATGTTTACAATTTATATACCTATATCAACGAGCCGTTGCATCGTTCGGCGACCGTGTACTATCATGCGGAGACCAGGGAATATAAAGTGCGTTTCCAGATCGGTTCGTTTGAGTTTTGCGACGAGGAGTTTATCAGTTCTTCGCTGGAAGAGTTTGAACAGCTGCTACAGGAACACTTTGAGGAGTTGTTGCAGCAGCTGACGGAATTTCAGCCCGGTCAAATGGATGCCATGTTAAAGGCAACCCATGTTTTGGAATGGGATTATTCCTCGATGCTTCCGGATACGTTGAACGGGTTTGAGTTGTTTATCCGTCCGTCCCAGCCGTTCCGCATTACGAACGGTTCCTATGTCATTTTCGATTATGAGCATTTTGCTACCCGAAGCAATTTCGCCGTATATTACAATATTTATCGGGATGAGTTTTTTGGTGATTTACGCGTCGATGGGGTCCCGGACGTCAATTACGAATTTGATTCGCACACGCTGGAGGAGCTTCAGGAAAAGCTCTCTGTTCATTTGGTACCGCGGCTTCAGGCGATTCTTGAAGCTGCGAAAAGGAGTACGGACCCATGATTTTTGTGGAACAAGCGATATTGCATCTGTTCGATATGAACGCTTCACAGGCGGTATTGTCCGACGAGCCGCTGGAACTCAGCGAAGAACTGCAATCATTTCTGGAAAAGCATATTGAAAAATGCCTGCAAAAATCCTCTGGAAAGGCGGGGAGTTTCCAAGAGACGAGCGTCTTCAAAACGCATGTGCAAAGTTTCCTGTCCGACCATGACTTCGTCGCGTTTTCCAAGGAGGCGGCGAGTCTCTGGTTCGATGTGCTGCGGCAGGCCAATGAGATGCCGTCGTCGGATCTTCTCGTTTGCGAAGTGCGAAAGGATGAGGTGCGATACTTGGCGCTGCTTCGCATCAAAAATCAACGGGCTTTCGTTCATCGTATCTCACAGGACGAATCGAAAATCCGCAACGAAATTTTGACCCAGACTTCCGTACTGCCCGTGCCGTCGGCGAGCGGTTCTGAAGAATCAGTATTACTGCGCGTGGAAGATCAGGCGCTTTTCGTTTCGCAAAAGAAATACGAGATTGACGGCAACATGATTTTTGCGCTGTCTGAGGCAGTTCTGGAGTGCTTTGTAAAGCCTTCCCAGCAGGAGACGATCAAGGCCATCCAAAAGACGGCGGAGAAGGTGGCGAAGGACTTTGGGACCAATCCCGTACAGGTGGCCGCACTGGCCAAGAAAGCGATCGCCGATGAAGTGAGCGAGGAAGACGAGCTGGACCCGATACGGACCGGGAGGGCCATCTTTTCCAATCAGCCCGCGATGCAGGATGCTTTCCGGGAAAAAATCCAGAACGCCGGCTTTACGCAGAACGAAAAGGTCTCCGTCAATCGGGAATCCGTCATGAAAAAAATCATGAACCACAAGCTGAAGACGGACACGGGCATTGAGCTGACGATTCCCGCAGAGTATTTCGACAATACGGAGTTTATCGAGTTCAACCATGCGGAAGACGGCTCGCTGTATATCACGTTGAAGCATATCGGCAGCATCGTAAATCGTGGATAATTGGCAAAAAAACGAGCGCGGCGGCGAACATGCCTCGCGCTCGTTGGTATTATGTTAAAGGAGCGGTTCATTTTGGCCTTTTCGAAGGAACTGGAGAGCATCAGGGAAAAAACACTGGAAACTTATCAGGAGTTGTTTCGCGCGGCGGATAAGAATGCGGAACAGAACACGCTGAAGGTGCTGGACGCCATGCGGAAGATCCGCGTGTCTGAAGCGTATTTTCATACGACGTCAGGCTACGCCTATGACGATCTCGGGCGGCAAAAGCTTGACGAGCTGTTTGCGGAAGTGTTCGGCGCCGAGCGCGCGCTGGTACGCACGCAATTCGTGTCCGGCACCCATGCGCTGGCGACCGTGCTGTTCGGCATTTTGCGGCCGGGGGACAGGTTGCTTTCCCTGACCGGGGCGCCCTATGATACGATGCAGACCGTCATCGGCTATGCAAAGCCGTCCTCGGGGTCGCTGAAGGAGTTCGGCGTTCTGTACGATGAGCTGCCGCTGGTCGATAACAACCGCGTCGATATCGACGCCATCGCAAAGGTAATCAAGCCGGACACGAAAATGGCAATGATTCAACGGTCGCGCGGTTACAGCGTCCGCGAGTCGCTGACGGTGAACGACATCCGCGTCATTTGCGAGACGGTCAAAAAGTGCAAGCCGGACTGCATCTGTTTCGTCGATAATTGCTACGGGGAATTCGTGGAAACCATGGAACCGACGCAGGTCGGCGCCGACATCATGGCGGGCTCCCTGATCAAAAATCCCGGCGGCGGGCTGGCGCCGACCGGCGGCTATATCGCGGGGAAAAAAGAACTGGTCGAGGCGGCGTCGTATCGCTTGACGGCGCCCGGCATGGGCGACGAGCTCGGCGCGTCGCTGGCGAACCACCGCGCGTTGTTTCAGGGCTTCTTCCTGGCGCCGCACGTCGTCGCGCAGGCGCTAAAAGGGGCGATATTCGCGGCGGGGCTGTTCCAGGAACTAGGCTATCAGGTCTGGCCGGCACCCGAGGCGAAGCGTAGCGACATCATTCAGGCAATCGAACTGGGCTCGCCGGAAAAGTTGATTGCGTTTTGCGGCGGCTTGCAAAGCTACTCGCCGGTAGATTCCTTCGCCGCGCCGGAGCCTTGGGATATGCCAGGCTACGCCGATCAGGTCATCATGGCCGCAGGCGCCTTCGTGCAGGGGGCGTCGATAGAGCTCAGTGCCGACGGTCCGATGCGCCCACCGTACAACGTCTATGTGCAAGGCGGGCTGACCTTCGAGCACGCGATGATAGGCATCATGGGCGCGGCACAGGCGATTGCCGACCGACGAGAAAAGGGATAAATTTTACCTGCATAAAACGATAGGGATATTAGTTCCGATAAGTATAAATTATCGGAACTAATTATATGGAGTAAACCATAAAGAAGCTGCCGGGCTTTTGGCCGCGGCAGCTTCTTTATGGTTCTTTTGTTTATTCTACGGTCTTATTTTACGGCGTCCTGCGCCTTTTTGATCTTCTCCGCCATGCCGTGCATCTTAGCGATCGGCACCGCGCATACGGCAATACGGACGCCCATCTTCAGCGGCACAGCAAACAATAAGTCGTCGTGTAGCTTATCGCAGACTGCGCCGGGATCCGCCGACGGGATCGAGATGAAGAATCCGGCCTTGTACGGCAACGCGTTCAGCTTGCATGCGGCGGCTTCTTCCATGAAGATGGCGCCGCGCTTGCGGATCGTCTGGTAAAGCTCTTCCCGCTCCTTCTCGAACTGAGCATAGGCAGCCTTATCCTGCTGGAGACGTACCAGAAGGGTCATGGCACCGCGGTTGA
>CACYUQ010000105.1 GCA_902777615.1 uncultured Selenomonadaceae bacterium | reverse complement strand
TGACGATGCAAAAAACTTCCCTCCTAGTCTTCTGTCTTGGCAGAGATTGCACGACGAGCATTCCTGCGCGCCTTATTCGCCTTTTTCACTGCCTTTTGCACGACACGGCTGTAACGTTCTTCCTCACTGAACACGCAGCCGCAATACCCTTGCCGATACAGGCCCAAAGCGAGGCTGATGTCGATGCCTTCCTGCCAGCCGACACGAAAATCTTCATAATAAAACTCGACGCCGTAAACTTCCGCAAAATGCTGCGCGAGCTCCCGCATCAGATTATGCTGCTGATAAATGCTGTAAAAGAGCGTCGAGGTAAACGCCGTAAAACCGTTTTCCGCCGCGAACCGTGCCGTTTGCTCCAAGCGCCATGTATAGCACATCCGACAGCGATTTGTTTTGATTTCCCTATAGGACTCGATGAAGTGAAGCGCCTCTTCCTGCGTGCCCGCCGACGGCTCCACGTTTTCCTTCTCCGCCGCCAGCGCCCTGCGCAGAAAATCGCGCAGCAGGTACCGATCATCCGTCAAAATCTCCATTTTCGACTTTTCCGCAAATTCTTTTGCCGTTTTCAGCCGTTTATCCCATTCCTGAAACGGATGAATATTCGGATTGAAAAAGTACCCGACCGGCTCAATGCCGTCTTCTCGGAGCTTTTTCACGGGATAGCAGGAGCATGGACCGCAGCACATGTGCAGCAAAAGCTTCATGCCCGCTCCTCCTCGAACAGGGAAACCGTATTGCTCTCGTCCTCCGTTCCCGAATACGGAATTTTCATGTGCTCATAGCCCGCCCGCGTCACCACGCGCCCGCGGGGCGTCCGCATCAAAAAGCCGAGCTGGATCAAAAACGGCTCGTAAACGTCGGTGATCGTATCCGCTTCCTCGCTGATGGCCGCCGCCATCGTCTCCAACCCCACCGGGCCGCCACCGAATTTCTGAATCATAGTCAAAAGCATCCGCCGATCCATGCGGTCGAGGCCCACCTTGTCAACCTCCAGACGCACGAGCGCTTCGTCCGCCAACTTCGAGGTGATGACACCGTCCCCTTGAACCTGCGCGAAGTCCCGGACGCGCTTCAAGAGGCGATTCGCCACGCGCGGTGTTCCCCTCGAACGTCGCGCGATTTCCATAGCGCCGTCATCCTCAATCGTGATTTTCAAAATCTCTGCCGCCCGCTTGATAATCTCCACCAACGATTCCGGCTTGTAATATTCGAGCCGCAGCGAGACGCCGAAACGATCACGAAGCGGCGCCGCCAGTGCGCCCTCCCGCGTCGTCGCACCCACCAGCGTAAACGGCGCGATGTCGAGGCGGATGGAACGCGCACTCGGCCCTTTTCCGATAATAATGTCCAGCGCAAAATCTTCCATGGCGGAGTACAGCACTTCCTCGACGCTGCGGGAAAGGCGATGGATTTCGTCGATAAACAGCACGTCCCGTTCCCCGAGGTTCGTTAAGAGTGCAGCGAGATCGCCCGACCGCTCGATGGCCGGGCCGCTGGTCACGCGAAAATTCACTCCCATCTCATTGGCGATAATCGCGGCCAACGTCGTTTTGCCAAGCCCCGGCGGCCCCGAGAGCAAGACATGGTCCAGAGCTTCTCCGCGGTTCAGCGCGGCCTGAATAAATACGGAAAGATTTTCTTTGGCTTTTTCCTGCCCGATATACTCGCGGAATTTTCGCGGGCGCAAACTGAACTGCCAGTCGTCGGAGGGCTGTTCCTCCTTTGCCACAATGCGGCCTTCCTGTTCTTCCACCGGCTATTTCCTCCCCGCGAATTCTTTCAACGCAAATTTGACCGCTTCCTCAGTGGAGACCGGCTCCTTCACGCGACGCAGGACAGAAGCTATCTCCGCCTGCGAATATCCAAGCGACGAAAGCGCCGCCGCCGCGTCGGAAAGCTCGTTGCCCGCCGATTCCTCCGCCAGACTTTCAAACTCCCCTTCCGCGCCGTCCAGTTCTGCCGCCTTGTCCTTCAACTCCAAAATCATCCGTTCCGCCGATTTTTTCCCAACGCCCGGCAGCTTTGTCAATACGGCAAGCTGCTTACCGTGAATGGCTTGGAATAGTTTGCTCACCGTAATCGAAGACAAAATGCCCAGCGCCACCTTCGGCCCGATGCCGGAAACGGAAATCAGCATCTGAAATCCTTGATACTCTTCTTGGCTCTCGAAACCGTAAAGCGTCATCGCGTCCTCCCTGACGGAAAGATGTGTGTAGAGCATCGCTTCCTCGCCGTTTTTCAGGCGGCTTCGGGTCGACGTGGGAATATACACGCGATAGCCGACCCCGCCGACGTCCAAAAGGCAATAGTCCGGCAAAAGCTGAACGACCACGCCTCGCAAAAATCCGATCATACCGCTTTTTCATCCTCCCATCGGTTTCTCCAAGCCGGACTATCCATACAGTGCAGCGTACATATCGCGATCGCCAGCGCGTCCGCCGTGTCATCCGGCTTTGGCGGCGCAGGCAGGTTCAAGAGTCTTGTGACCATATAGATGACCTGCTCTTTCGTCGCTTTCCCGTAGCCTGTCACCGACTGCTTGACCTGGAGCGGCGTCCGCTCCACAAGCTCCAAATTGTTTTTCGCTGCCGCCAGCAGTACGACACCTCGCGCTTGTCCGACGGGAATCGCCGTCGTCACGTTGCGATTGAAAAAAAGCTGCTCGACGCCCATCGCGTCCGGACGATATTTTTTGATCAACGCGTCCAGCTCATCGTAAAGCTTCATTAAACGATCCTGCATCCGCGCCTTCGAGCTTGTCGTAATCGAGCCGTATTCATGCGGAATCAGGCGGTTTCCCTGTGCCGCCTCCACGAAACCATATCCGCAAATCGCCGTGCCCGGATCAATTCCAAGTACCAGCAATGTTTTTCTCCACTCTCTTCCTGATTGTTACATACAAAATAAGTATTTGCGTTCGCTAAACGTTTTTATTATATCATACTTTTGTTTCATTCGCTATCATTGTTGCGGGCATAAAAATGAAAACATGCCCTGATTGATGATTTTCACGACTACCAAACAGAAAAAAAGCATGATATAATGAATAAGATTGAAAAAATCGTAAACCATTTCCCCATTTGGAGGTGCGGCGTATGGCAGTTCCTGAAGGAATACCATTGATGCTTGTCTTTACAGGAATTTTCGTTTTTCTCGTATTGTTTGTGGCGTGTATCGTATTGAGCATCATCGTAAAGGAAACGATGATCCGCGTAGGGCTGATCGTGGCCGCTCTGCTTTTGGCCGGCGTCATGGTCGGCGGCGCATTCATGACCATGATGGGCAACGAAGAAGAAGAGGAACCGGAAGAGGCCGCCATCGAACAGCCTGCTCCTCCGCCTCCCGAAGCGCCGCCTGCGCCGGAGCAACAGGGCAATGTAGTGCTAGTCGTGGACGAATCGACGATCACGGAAGATTTTGATCCGCTGAAAACGGATCGCTTGTCGGTGGAAGAACCGCCGCGGGGAAAACACGGCAACATGAACACGCAGCAGGAGCGCGCAAAACTCGGAAAAGAAATCACGGCGATTGAACAAGAATTGAATAATCGTCTGCTGGCGCTGGATTCTCAGGTCCAGGAAGTCCGACGTCGTTTCGACGCGCAGGAAATGGACAATTACGATATGCTTTTCTGGCAGGCGAAGCTGAAAAAGCAGCAATACGGTTTTATCGTCCGGGCGATGGACGACAAGCAGAAACTCTTAGACAAGGCAACGACGCTTTCCACGGAGGAAAAAGCGGCGGATATTGCCCGCATCGACAAACGGCGGCAGGCAGCGCTGGAAAAATGGAAGGAATACCATGGCGTTTTGCAGGAATTGACGGCCAACCAAGAAGCGCTCCGAACATTGTAATAAACGCTTTGGAATAGGAAAGGATGAATCCGATGAGCTTGGGAGGAAAAGTAAAGGCTTTACTCGCCGTCCTTTTGGCGGCGGTTGTCGTATTCGGCGGAGGAGCCTTATGGTATTACGGTTACCATACAAAAACGCCGGAATATGCGGTACGCATGATTGAGGAATCTGCAACATCCCATGATTTGACGAAATTCGAACGTTACGTCGACGTGCGGAAAATCACCGAAACTGCCAGCGACGAATTCTTGGAGGGCGTCATGGACGCTGACCGCACGATGTCGGACGAAGCCCGCAACGCGGTCTCGAATTTCGCGCAGATTTTCAAAGCGTCCGTCTCCAAAAGCTTCGAGGACGCCATCCGTGGCTATGTAAAAACGGGCGAATGGGGAAATACCAGCCCGGACGCACAACTGATTCTCGACAAGGCTGGACTCTATCAAGCGGAACCTCGCGGTACTGCGGGGCTGGAGAAAAACGCGGAAGACGGCACGGCCACACTGGGGCTTCGACTCTACCAGAAAGAGGCAGCGGACGAGTTCGTACTGAAAATCCGGCTTGCAAAATCGGAAGACGGCACTTGGCGCGCGGAAGGGATCAGCAATTTCCGCGAATTCATCGCATTCGTCATGAAAGCGCGCAAGGAGCAGTTCCGGGCATATCTGAAGACGACGGAAGACATTTTGCGCGGTCATGAGGACAAAATCAACGCGGCGGACAAAAAGCTGGTGGACATCCTGCACAGCGGCAGCATGGGAGATATGAACGTACGCCGCCAGATGCGCGCAGTCATGGTGGAAGAAATCCTGCCGGACTGGAAACTCCGCCGCACGGAACTGGAAGCGATAGAAGCGCCGACGGCAGCGCACACCCTGCACCGTCTGCGCCTGCGTATCTGCGATATGCGCATTAACTACGCAATTCGCTATGCAGAATGGCTGGAGACGAAAAAAGCAGCCGACATCCAGGAAGCGAACGAAATCCTCAAAGAAGCTCGAACGCTGGAGCAAGAAGCCGAGACCATGACGCGCCGCATGACACATGGCATAATGTGAAAGGAAATAGCATAATGGCTCAAGCAGCAATTTTCGACCTTGACGGGACGCTTTTGAATACGATTGCGGATTTGGCGGACAGCGGCAATGAGCTTTTAGCGTCCTACGGGATGCCTCCGCATCCGACAGACGCCTATAAGTATTTTGTTGGGAACGGCTCCCGCAAGCTGATGGAACGTATCCTGCCAGATTTTTCGCCCGAACAGATCGATGAGGCGCTCACCCGCTACAAGACCATTTACGCAAAACATCTGACGACAAAAACCGAGCCTTATGACGGAATCCTGGAAATGCTTTCCGCCCTCAAAAAGCACGGCGTCCTTTTGGCAGTTTGCACCAACAAACACATTTCCGCGGCGGAAGGCTTGCTCCAAAAATATTTCCCCGCCGGAATCTTCGACGCTTTTGACGGTGACCGGTCAGGCGTACCGCAAAAACCGGATCCCGCGCATGTGCGTTTCCTGCTCGACAAGCTGGATGCCGCACCAGAAGAAACGGTGTATTTAGGCGACTCCGGCGTGGATATGCAAACGGCGGTAAACTCGGGCACATTGCCTGTCGGAGTGCTTTGGGGATTCCGACAGAAGGACGAACTCATCGAAAACGGTGCGAAGATTATCTTGTCGCATCCGTCGGAGCTTTTGAAAACAGTGATCTTTGCCGACAATCCTCTCTGAAATGGATGCCTTCAAATTATTTTAAAGTATGAAAATCTGATTTTCTTACTGCATAATTTTTCATACGGAAATAGATAAAATTGCGGGGCTGTCCTGTGCGGCAGCCCCGCATTGCATAAGCTGAACTATCAAGCGGAGGAACAAAATGGAAAAAAATATCCCCGTCAAAGCGGGTATGACGCGCGAATTTTTCGTTGAGCGCCTCGGCACCCACGCCGAAGGCGTCGCCCGGGCGGACGGCTTCACCGTTTTTGTGCCCGGCGCCCTGCCCGGAGAAAAAATACGTGCACGAGTGGAAACGGTAAAAAAATCATACGCCACGGCGGCCTTGACGGAAATTCTCGAAGCCAGCCCCGAACGGACGGAACCACGCTGCCCCGTATACGAAAGCTGCGGCGGCTGCCAACTCCAGCACCTTTCTTACGCCGCCCAACTCCGCGAAAAACAGCGGCAAGTGGAAGACGCTGTGCGGCATATTGGAAAACTCCGCGATGTAAAAATTTTCCCGACACTCGGCACGGAGCCGTGGGGTTACCGGAACAAAATGCAATTCCCCGTTGGCAAAGCGAAGGGCGAAATCGCGGTCGGATGCTTCGCGCAGGGCAGCCATTCCATCATCGACACGGAAACCTGCCATATCCAAAAGCAGGCCAACAACGAAATCATGAACGCTATGCGGGAGGCCGTGCGCCATTTCCACCTGCCCGTATACGACGAGGACAAGCATACCGGTCTGATACGTCATGTCATGGGACGGGTCGGTGCAAACGGCGACGTCATGGCGGTCATCGTCACGGCGAAAAAGGACCTGCCACGCGCGAAAGAACTCGTCAAATTCCTGCGGGCGCGGATCCCGAAACTCGTCAGCGTGCATCAGAACATCCAAACCTATCATAACAACGTCATTCTGGGACGGGAAACAAAGCTGCTCTGGGGAAAGTCGGCAATTTTCGATTCCATCGGCCCCCTCTCCTTCCAAATCTCGCCACGTTCCTTCTTTCAGGTCAATACGGCGCAGGCGGAGGTACTGTACGGGAAAGCCTTGGAATTCGCCGGACTTCGCGGCGGCGAAACGGTCGTCGACGCCTATTGCGGAACGGGTACCATCACGCTTTTCCTCGCGCGGAAAGCGGCGAAGGCCTACGGCATCGAAGTAGTGTCGACCGCGATTGCCGACGCGAAAAAGAACGCCCACACGAACCATATCAAAAACGCGGAGTTTATCGTCGGCGATGCCACACAGATCATGCCGCGCCTCTACCGGAACGGCATCCACCCGGACGTCATTGTCACCGACCCGCCGCGCGCCGGCTGCACACCGGTAGTGCTGGAAACTTTCGTGAAGATGCAGCCGTCGCGCATCGTCTACGTCTCCTGCAATCCGGCCACTCTCGCCCGGGATCTTGCCATCCTCGACGAGCTCGGCTACCGCACGGAAAAAATCCAACCGGTTGATATGTTTCCCCAGACCTCCCACGTAGAAAGCGTATCTTTGATTGTGCCGAAAGAGGAGCGCGTATCATGAAGATCATCGGCATCATCGCGGAGTACAATCCATTTCACAACGGACACAGCCTACAAAT
>CACYUQ010000104.1 GCA_902777615.1 uncultured Selenomonadaceae bacterium | reverse complement strand
CATCTGGCTTGAATCGTTCTAGATGATTCATTTGCATTGTTCAGTTTTCAGGGTGCGCCCGGCTGGCATCTCTGTCAGTCAGCTTGTTTATATTACCTCAACCATTTTACTTTGTCAACATCTTTTTTGTTGCTTGGCAGGATTTTTTCAAAGCGCAGCTAATTTATATTATATTATAAGGAGGCTTCATGATGATTGATTTGAGCCGATTGGAAACCGAAAGGAAAAATCCCGCCAGCGCACATATCGACGAACTCTCGCCACTTGAAATAATGCAAGTAATCCATGCTGAGGATCAAAAAGCAGTGGACGCCGTCACGCCGCTTCTTCCGAAAATAGCACAGACAGCGGATGATATTGCCCGCCGAATGCGAAATGGCGGTCGACTGCTGTATTGCGGTGCCGGCACCTCAGGGCGCCTTGGAGTCCTCGACGCTGTAGAATGCACGCCGACTTATGGAACACCTCCCGAACTCGTTATGGGCATAATCGCCGGCGGTACGAGCGCTATGTTTCGCGCGAAGGAAGGCGCTGAGGATGATGAGTCGCTAGGAGAAGCGGATATCGCTGCACTTTCCGTCACGGAACATGACACAGTCGTTGGGCTTTCCGCTTCAGGGCGGACGCCGTATGTTATCGGTGCACTTCGGTATGCAAAAGAAAAGGGAGCCTTCACCGTCTCTGTTGCTTGCGCTTCCAATTCCCCCATTGCTGCCGTTGCCGATATTGACTTAACTGCAGTCACCGGCGCAGAGGTCGTCACAGGGTCCACGCGCATGAAAGCAGGAACTGCACAAAAAATGATTTTGAATATGCTCTCCACCGGTGCAATGATCCGCTTAGGCAAAGTCTATGGCAATCTAATGGTAGACGTCGCTGCAACCAATGAAAAATTACGGGAACGCGCGCTAAATATAGTTGCCGAAGTTGCCCGTTGTTCCCGTGAAAAAGCGCTGTCGGCTCTCCGCGCAGCGGACGGGCAAGCAAAACCCGCAATCCTCATTGCAATAGGAAGCTGCACAAAAGAAAAAGCAGACCGTCTCCTGCGGGAAGCGAATGAACAACTTGCCGTCGCTCTTTCTATGATAAAGGAGGAAAAATAAATGTCTTTCGGCATATCCGTATATCCCGGCCTTGACAACACGGCGGAGGAAAACATCGCCCTCATTCGCCGTGCCGCACAATATGGCATTACTCGTCTCTTCACCTCTCTGCATATTCCTGAACATGACACAGGCGCTTTTTCGTCCGATTTGCATACTATTCTTGACACCGCCCGCGGCGCCCATCTTGACTTGATTGCCGACGTGACACCAGAAAGCGCAGACATCTTGGGAATCACTTCATGCACTCCTGAAGCTTTCCATGATTTCGGTATTCATACGCTTCGCCTCGACGACGGTTTTGACGTCTCGGAGATTGCTGCGTTTACCCGTAATGAAGCAGGAGAACGCATCCAACTCAACGCCTCAACTATTTCCGAAGATTTCTTGATGGAGCTTTCCAAAAACGGCGCGGATTTTTCTCATCTAGAGGCCCTGCACAATTTTTATCCGCGCGTGGGTACCGGCCTTTCCGTCCACGCCATCACACAAAAAACAGCACTCTTGCATCGCTTCGGTGTTCGCACCGGTGCTTTCGTCGCGACGCAAAACGGAAAAAAACGCGCGCCGCTCTTCAACGGACTCCCCACATTGGAGCTCCATCGAGATTTTTCCGTCGACCTCGCCGCCCGTCATTTGATCGCCCTCAGTCTTGACGACATTTTTCTCTCCGACTCGCTGCCGACGGACGACGAACTGGCCAATCTTACAAACACTATTCCCAATTGCGTAACCCTTCGCGCTGTTCCCGCCACGGAAAATAAAGACGTTCGACGTCTTCTCTCTACGCCCTTCACCGCCCGTCCCGACGAAGCACGCGACGCCGTGCGTGCCGTCGAAAGTCGTGCAAGAGTCAAAGAACTAAATCTTTCTCTAGTGCCGGATAATACGGTAGACCATCCTCTTGGCACAGTTACTTTAGACAACACCGACTATCTTCGCTATGCAGGCGAATTACAAATTATAAAACGCTCTCAGCCTGCTGATTCGCGCACCAACGTCATCGCGCACATCCGAGATAATGAACGCTTTTTAATCCCATATATCCATCCCGGAAGCAAATTTCAAATATTGCTCGACCATTAAATCCATAAAAAAAAAGACGCGTTGCTCCCCCATGAAGCATACGCGTCTTTTACGTTTTACACGAATCCTTTTGCAACCGTCATCAGTAAGAACAATCCAAATCCTACCGCCGCACCGACAACGGAACCGTTCATTCGTATCCACAACAAATCCGGTTCGACTTTTTCGTACACAATGGCGTTTAACTTTTCATCGGTCATATTGCGCAGGACTTCGCGCACAATTGTGGCGCTCATCATCTGTGCCTGCAACGCGCTTCGTCGCACCGCATCTTCAATTATTGCATCTAACATGACGCCAATTGTCTCATCGCTTCGGAAGAGCGCCAACCAACGAGAAATTTCACTTTCCAAAATTTCGTCAATCCTCAAGCGAAGCAGCGACTCCGATCCCGACGGAAGATCGTTTCGTAACGTTCCAACGACGCCAGCCATCCCCTTTTCGATGACATTCTCCAACGGAATGTCTCGCAACAGTTCTCCGCGAATCGCAGCAAAAGCCTCCTGAGCCTCCACATCCTGCCCCAGAGACTCCAAACGGTCGTAAAATACGTCGCGCAAGCGTTGCCCGAACTCCGATTCCTCATTTTCCGCCTCATCGAGAATACGTAGCGCTTCCTGCTGCGCGCATTCCGCCAAATCATCAAAATTGATGACGTCCATTGCCGCCGCGAAGCCCGCCAAGAGGTTCATCAAAAAGCCAGCTCCCGCGAGTTTTTCCTCCCGTATGCGTGCAAAAAGCTCCGCCAAATATAATTTCGTCTCAGGACGTTCTACCAATCTTCGCAAATGGGAAGCCGCCGCGCCAAATAATCTCCTGTCATTACCGCCGTGAAGCCAAGTCGCCAAACCATTCAGTACGCTTGACAGAGGAACGGACAAAATTACGTGACGTATCCTCGCCGCCAAATTCTGCGCCTGTTCAGGCACATTTATATTTCTCGCCGCGTCGCCAATCATGCCGCGCACCATCGCTCGAAATCCGCTTCGCACCTCCTCGCTTTCCAACCAGGCGAGGAACATTCCCTTCCAATCATAATGCTCTGCCAATCCAAACAATTCCCGACGCGAGAAAAATTCACGTTGTACCAGTTTCGCCGCAGCTTCCATAAACTCTTCCCGCCGCCTTGGCAATAGAGCTGTATGCCATGGAAAGCCCAATGGTTTTTCAAAAAGCGCCGTCACCGCAAACCAATCCGCGACACCTCCAACCAACGCTGCCTCCGCACAGAAAAGCACTCCTCTCGCGAAAATACTTCCCGGAAAAGAAAGGTACAAACACAGTGCAAAGAAAAACAAAACCGCAACGAAAAGCAACATCTTGTCCGCCTTGTTCCAATTCGACCACGGCATCAGGCCCACATCCTTTCTGCCGCTGTCGTTAGGAGATATAGCAATATACCCGCCAGCGAACCAACTACCGCTCCATTGATGCGAATCATCTGCAAATCATCCTCTACGCGCGTTTCCACCAGTTCTACCAATTCGTCATCTGTCATTTTCGCAAGCTGTCGCTCCATCATGTCCGGCAACTCCGCATGATGCGCAGCCAAAAGTCCGTCAAACCACCGAAGCACCAAATTGTTGAAACGTTTCCGTGTCTCTTCATCCGACAAAAATCCTTCAATACGAACTTCTAAATATCCACGTAACTTTTGCCGCCACGCCAACAGGCAGTTTTCCCGTAACAGCTCTAAACCTCGACTCAACCTTTCTTCTATATTCGCGTTCTCCACTTGCTCTTGCTGCCAACGTCGTACCGCCGATAAAAGTTGTTCCCGTTGTTCACTTTCCTGCAAAAAATTATCCAACCAATTCGAAAGCCGCTCATAAAGCTCTCCTTCGCCGGCTTCCAATTCCCCTGTCCATTTCTCGACAAATTCGTTCAATCGCGCAAGAAGCCGCTCATCTGAAAGTTCCTCCATATCAAAGAGCGATGCGCGCATTCTTTGGTCGCCCACATACGCCTCGCGAATATTCCCGATGGAACGAAACAGCATCGCTTGCAATTCCCCGTCGTACCAAACCTTTCGAGCCATTGGAAGCAACGAATGCAACAGACGTTCCCGTGTTTCCGGCGACAGTGCAGACGCCAAAGCGTCACCTGTCATTTCGTCCAACTTCATTTCCGAAAATACGCGTCGCACCGATGGTTCTATCATCGTTGCGACGCGTCGCATATCCAACGTTTCCATGCCGCGTGTGAAAGCTGCGTCTGCCAACGCGTAAAGCCGTTCACGTCCTCCGCGCTCCACAAGATAACGCGCCAGCATTTCCGAAAAATCCTGTCTGGAAAGACTCTCCATCACATTCTCCCGGCTTAAAAGATCACGCCCCGCGAATTCGGCCAGCGAACGCATAATCCGCGGACGATTTCGCCGAAGAATTTCCGTCCGATAGGAAATCCCCAACGGTTTGCGGAAAATGGCCGTAACAGCAAACCAATCTGCCAGTCCGCCGATGGTTGCCGCCAAGCAACCGTGCGCTAAGAGCCCAGACAAAAAACCACCCGAAGACGACGCCAGCCAACTAAAGCCGACGGCACCGGCCGAGCTCACCGCCAACACCGCCGTTGCCACTCCCTTCTTTTTTATCCCCATCAAATAAAGACCATCCTTCCAAAAAATAATTATTGCGCTGGAGTCAAGAAGCGTTTCAATAATTCATCCCGCGCCTCTTCTTTAGACATCATACCAAATTCAGCATAATAAGAACGCATTTGTTCAAACGAGATTTTCTCCACCACTTTGTCGCTTCCCATGGACAGCGCATATACAAGATATTTGTAGAAAAAACCGATCCAATAGGCTTCGTCGTTGGAAACACCGCCGACTCCCAGATGATTTCCATGCAGTTCGTCGTCGTCCACAAGGTCGAGCGAATAGGAAGGAGCGGCAATCTGGTAATAAGCATAATCCGCATCCTTGCCCTGCACGACAAATTCTGATTTCATATAACGTACCGCATATTCTTTCAAATCATTCCCCAATCGGTTCGCCAAAGCGAAAACCTTCCCCTGTTTATTGCAGGCTTCATAGGGAATTTCCAAATGTTCCCGTCCCATTTTCTCCTCCCTATCATTCTATTCTCTGCATAGCCAAGTTCTGTTTCCAACCAAATTCTGCTATAATTATAAGAAAAATCATCCGTTCTGACAATGGAGGGATATTTTATGGTCATACAGGAAATCCGCCAAGCGGAAGACATGGATACACAACAGCTTGCCGAATATGTTGTCGACCTTCTGCATCGCATGATGGTTCATCATACCCTTTGGTTTCGCGAGGTTGAGCATCAGCTTGGATTTGCGCGGGCATTGGAAGCGATGGACGAAGCTTGGGAAAATACCCGCCGCATTGCCATAAAACGGCTGGCTGAAGAATTTGGCTTCCATGAAACAAACGGCATTCCTGATGCTCTGAAAACGATGCCTAAGGAACGCCAGATTAAACTGATCGACGCCATTGCAAAAAACTGGCTCGCGCAGGACGGTGTATGGTTCCAAGTAGTGGAAAAAGCTCATGGTATGAATGATGCCAAGCGGTGCAACGATTCCACGTGGAGCCGCTTTTCGCCCTTTGAAGCTCATTCAATCAAAAAGCTGCTCGGCCTCAATAGACATCCGGGGCTTGAAGGCCTAGAACGGGCCCTCAACTTCCGTATGTACGGCCGCCTAAACCGACAATCCTGCCACTGGGAAAGCGGTTCGCTGATTTTTCAAATGAACGACTGCCGTGTACAATCCGCTCGCGTCCGCAAAGGTCTCGCTGACTATCCGTGCAAAAGTGCCGGACTTGTCGAATATACGCGCTTCGCCGAGGCAATTGACGACCGCATCCGCACCGAATGCTTAGGCTGTCCACCGGATGCGCATCCAGCCGAATGGTTCTGCGCATGGCGATTCACAATTAAACAATAAACACATTAAAAGAGGCAAACCGCTATGAATCTGCATTCATAGACAGTTTGCCTCTTTTAATGAAAGGAATTCGTCATTGGCGAGGATAATATGATCCAGCACGGGAATTCCCATAATCTCGCCAGCTTTTATCATTTGTTTCGTAATCTGTATGTCTTCCCGGCTCGGTGTAGGATCGCCGCTAGGATGGTTGTGGAGCAATATCATGCTCGCCGCGGAATACTGGATTGCTTCGCGAAAAATCTCCCTTGGATGCGCCACCGAAGAAGTCAATCCTCCGATAGACACGGTAGGCATCGCCAGCACCCGATTTCGTACATCCAGCAACATGACAAGAAAATGCTCTTTTTGCGCGTATCGAAGAGCTGGCATCGCATAATGCGCCGCGTCCTCCGGCCCATCAATTTTTTCCGTCTTCTGGGCTGCCCTAGTGGAAAGACGCCGTCCCAATTCCACGGCGGCAACGATTGTCGCCGCTTTCGCCAAACCGACGCCATGAATCGACGCAATTTCTTGCGGCGACAAATTCATCATCGAGACAAGTCCCTTATCCCGATATTTCACCAGCACTTCTTCCGCCAAATGAAGAACCGATACGGACGACGTACCGGTTCTAAGGAGTATTGCCAAAAGCTCGGTATCGCTGAGCGCCGAAGCACCGCGCCGAATCAACTTTTCACGTGGCCGTTCTTCTTCGGGAAGGTCACGAACCATCACTGTCAAAGGACAATCCCCGCCTTTCGTGCAAGCGCTCCGACCGCATGGAGTGGCAAGCCGACCACATTGGAAAACGACCCGTCGATTTTCGGGATGAAGCGAGCCGCCTTGCCCTGAACGGCATACGCCCCCGCTTTGTCCATCGGCTCTCCCGTCGCAATATACGCGGCAATCTCTTCTTCAGACAGTGAGTCCATCCATACCGCCGTACGAACGACGCAAGCAAATATTTTATTTCCATGTGCAAGCGCAATCCCCGTATAGACGAAATGCTGTCGCCCGGAGAGCAACCGCAGCATCCGTGCCGCATCCGCCTCATCCTTTGGCTTTCCCAGAATCTTACCATCAACAGCGACGACCGTATCTGCACCCAGTACCGGCTCCCCGCCTTTTTCACGGCCGGCTACCTC
>CACYUQ010000103.1 GCA_902777615.1 uncultured Selenomonadaceae bacterium | reverse complement strand
AAAACTGCGAATCTTGAGCGACGCGGCGAAGTATGACGCCGCCTGCACCTCCAGCGGCGCGCAAAAGACTGCGCGGCGCGGCGGCATCGGCAGCGCGGAAGCCTGCGGCATTTGCCACTCGTTTGCCGGAGACGGGCGGTGCATTTCTCTGCTGAAAGTCTTGCAGACGAATGTCTGCGTCTACGACTGCGCCTATTGCGTGAACCGCCGCTCGAACGATTCGCGCCGTGCGTCCTTTGCCCCGCGTGAATTAGCGGAGCTTACCATCGCCTTTTACCGGCGTAATTATATTGAAGGTTTATTTTTGAGTTCCGGCGTCTCCGGCACGCCCGACGCCGCAACGGAAACGATGATTGAGACGCTGCGCATCCTACGGGAGGAGTATCGCTTTTCCGGCTACATCCACGCGAAGGCGATTCCCGGCGCAGACGCCGCCCTCGTCCGACATCTCGGTCTCCTCGCCGACCGCCTGAGCGTAAACATCGAACTGCCGTCCGGCGAAAGTCTCCGACGCCTCGCCCCGGACAAGACGAAAGCCGCGATTCTCGGACCGATGTCCTTGATCCAGGGCGGCATCGACGAGAACCGCCGGGACCTCACCCTCTATCGTCACGCACCGCGCTTCGCCCCCGCCGGACAAAGTACGCAAATGATCGTCGGCGCGTCCGGCGAAAGTGACCGTCATATCCTGACGCTTTCCTCGGCTCTCTACACGCGCTACCGGCTGAAACGCGTCTTCTACTCGGCCTACGTCCCGGTGAACGAGGTCGCGGCACTGCCCCGGATTGGAACGCCGCCGCCTCTCTGGCGCGAGCATCGGCTCTATCAAGGCGACTGGCTGCTGCGTTTTTACGGATTTTCCTCGGAAGAGCTTTTCGACGGGACGGAAGGGCGGCTGCACCCGTACCTCGACCCGAAATGCCACTGGGCGCTCCGTCACAAGGAACTTTTCCCGCTGGAAGTGAACCGCGCGCCTTACGAGCTTTTGCTCCGCGTGCCCGGCGTCGGCGTCAAAAGTGCATGGCGCATCTGCCGCGCCCGCCGCGCCGCCGCGCTGACTTGGGACGCGCTGGTGAAAATCGGCGTTGTCACGAAGCGCGCCCGTCATTTTCTGTTGGCGAAGGGAAAACGATATTTTAACGCGCCCATTGCCAAGGAGGAAATGCTGCTCGACCTGATGTCGCCGCGGGAGCGCGCCATGTATCGCGAAGAAACCGCCCCCGTGCGCCAACTTTCCCTGTTTGACGAAGAAACGCCGACGCTCTCCCCCGCAGAAAGGAAGGAGCTATCATGCCTCGCCGCCCCGATTTGAAAACCGCCGCCGACGCCGCCCTGACTTACCGCTACGATGGCACCTTCGAAGGATTTCTCTGCTGTGTCTTTGAGAGCTACACCGCCCATGAACTCCCCGCCGCCATTGTCGGGCCGGAAGCAGCGGAACTCCCTCTGTTCGGCGTCAAGGATATCACCACCGACGAGGAACACGCCGACCGTGTCGCGCGCTCCATTCCCGCACGCATTTCCCGCACCGCCGACGACCTCCTGCGCCACGCGTTTTTGACCTGCCTGCCCAAAAAAGAAATGGTCATGCTGCGCTTTTTGCGGCAGGGCTATCGCTACGGCGCGCGCTTCCTGTCCTTTGCGGGCAATGAAGAGGTCTGGCGGCTCACCGAAGCGGTCAAGCAGCTGCTGCACGAAGCGCACCTTTTGAAAGGCTTCATCCGCTTTTCCGACCAAGGCGGCGTCCTCACCACGACCATCGGACCGAAAAATTTCGTGCTGCCTTTTCTCGCGCCTCACTTCACCTCACGTTTTCCCGAGGAACGTATTTTAATCTACGACGAGAAGCACCATGCCGCCCTTGTCTATCGCCCTTACGAATCCGCCGTAATCCCGATGGACGATTTTCGCGCCGCGCCACCCGACGAAGAGGAACGAAAATTCCGCGCACTGTGGCGCGCCTTCTACGACGCCGTGGAAATCCGCCCGCGCCACAACGAAAAGTGCCGGATGACATTACTCCCGAAGCGCTACTGGCGCTACATGACCGAGTTCACAAAAGACGCGCCGCCGGAAATGGCACGAATAGGAACCGGCGCATAGAAAAATCCCTTCCGTCTTGGAAATTCCAAAGCGGAAGGGATTTTTCTATGCAAAGGTTACATTTTTTCTCGACGCCGCGCGGACGGCTTTTTCCAAAAGTCTGACCGCGTTCACAATGTCCTCGGGCGCCGCGTACTCCTCCGGGTTGTGACTGACGCCGTCCCGACAGGGAATGAAGAGCATCCCGGTGGGCACGCGCTCGGCCCAGTGCATGGCGTCGTGGCCCGCGCCGCTGGGCAGGCGCATATAGGAGCCGCCGTCCTCGCGGCAAATTTTCTCAAGAAAATCCAGCACCGCCGGACGAATCGCCACGGGCCGCTCGTCGGAAATCGGCACAATCTCGAAAGTGATGCCGCGACGCGCGCAGATTTCCGAAACGGCGTCTTTCAGCTTATCCGCCACGCGCTTTTTCGTCGCCCCGTCAATACTCCGAATGTCGACGCCCAGCTCCGCGCCGCCCGGAATCACGTTCATGACACCGGGAGCGATTTGCAGCACGCCCACCGTCGCCACCGCGGGCGGCTCCTGCTCCGCCGTGGCCAACCGCTCGGCGTCCAATACGATTTCGGCGGCGGCACAGGCCGCGTCATGACGAAGCGGCATCGGCGTCGCGCCGCTGTGGTCGGCGCTCCCCGTCAATTTCACACGGAACCGCGTGGGCGCGGCAATGCCCGTCACGATGCCGACGCTCTTTTTTTCATGCTCCAGCACCTTGCCTTGCTCGATATGCACCTCAAAAAACGCCTTGACGTCTCCTTCATAAAGCGGCTTTCCCAACGCGTCCGGCGAGAGTCCCCGGTCCTTCAGCGCGTCATAGAGTGCCACGCCCCCTCTGTCCGTCAGCCGCTTCGCGTCATCCGGCGAGAGCTCTCCCAGCATCGCGCGGCTGCCCAACGTTGCCGCGCCGAAGCGGCTCGATTCTTCGCACATGAACAGCGCCACCTCCAGCGGATGCTCGGGACAAAAGCCGTCCTCTTTCAAGCTGCGCACCGTCTCGATGGCGGCGAGGATGCCCAGCACACCGTCGTAATTCCCGCCGTTTGGCACGCTGTCGGCATGGGAGCCGAACATTACCGCGGGAAGAGACGGCTCCGTGCCTTCCCATCGTCCGACGACATTTCCGAAAGCGTCCTCCCGCACCGAAAGCCCAATTTCCCGCATCAGCCCCGTCAAATAGCCGCGCGCCTGCCAATCGGCGTCGGTAAACGCGAGCCGATAAACGCCCGGCCCTTCCCCCTGTGCCGAAAATTTCCGCATCCGCGCGAACATATCCATCAATCGCTCTTTAACAATCATATAGTTACCTCCAAAAATCAACAGTCTGCGTTTCATTGCAATACTGATCTCCGACTAAAAAATATAAAATTTTTTAACCGAAGATACGCCTGCTCCGCAGGCTACATTTGCGCCTACGGCACAAATGCCGTCTCATAAATCCCCGTAAGAAATTGACATTTTAACGGGGATTAGTATAAGTCGTTCCCTGACACCGGGCAAGCGGTCGCGAAAAGAATACATGTATACATTTCCCGTTCCGTTGACAGGCCGCCGCACAAGAAATATAGTAATACACAGCGTGCCGAAAGGTGTGGATGCCTCCCGCGCGCCGAAAGCAATTAGGAGGAATGTTTTATGTTGGAACTCATGATGTGTACCGGCGCGGTGATCGTAGCCGTCGTCATCTATCTGTTGGTCAAGGGCCATGAAGCCCGCGTCGTACTGATCGGCGCCGGCATCCTGATGGCCTGCATCGGCGGTGCTCCCATGCAGTCGCTGGACGCGTTCGCGAAAAGCATGACGAACGCGGGCCTCATCAAGGCCGTCTGCTCGTGCATGGGCTTTGCGATGGTCATGCGTTTCACGGGCTGCGACAAGCACCTGATCAACGCCATGGCCAATGTCATTTCCAAAGTTCGTCCGCTGTTGATCCCCGGCGTAGTACTCGGGACGTTTCTAGTGAATATCGCGCTGCCGAGTGCGGCAGGTACGGCGGCGGCCGCCGGCGCCATCTTCATCCCGCTCCTGATGGGTGCGGGCGTCCACCCGGCCATCGCGGCGGCGGCGGTCAAGTGCGGCACTTACGGCAGCATGTTGAACCCCGGCCTCGCCCACAATCCTTTCGTGGCGAAAATCGCGGGCGTGGACGTCATGGAAGTTATCGGCTTCCACTACGTCGCGAACTTCGCCTCGCTGTTCACGGCGATGATCGCGATCACCGTCATCGGTTATTTCATGCATGAGGAAAAAGGCTATGTGGCGGAAGGCCTGGAAATCGAAAAGGATTTCAAGATCAACTACCTGTACGCGCTGATGCCTGCGCTGCCTATCGTCATTCTGCTCTTGGGCGCGACGAAGCTGGTGCCGATGTTCAAAATGGAAGTTCCCCACGCGATGATTATCGGCACGCTGATTTCTCTCGTCGTGACCCGCACGAAGCCCGCCGACATCGGCAAAGCGTTCTTTGACGGCATGGGCTCGGCTTACGGCTCCATCATCGGCATCATCATCGCCGCCGGCGTTTTCGTGTCCGGCCTGACGGCTACCGGCCTCGTCAAAGCGTTCATCGCCGCGATGTTGAACAATCCGGCCATCGTGAAAATCTGCGCCGCAGTCGGTCCGTTCCTCTTGGGCTTCCTGACCGGCTCCGGCGACGCCGCCACCTTCGCGTTCAACGAAGCCGTGACGCCTCACGCGGAAGAATTCGGAATGTCCATCGTGCAGATGGGCAGCATGGCGACGCTGGGCGGCACGCTGGGCCGCACCATTTCCCCGATCGCCGGCGCGACGATTATCTGCGCGGGCTTCGCGGGCGTCAATCCGGTGGAAATCACCAAGCGCAACGGTATTCCTATCGTGCTGGCGCTGATCGTCGGAACATTCTTCTTGGCACAAGGCTGACGCCACCGCCTATGTCATCATCTGCGTTGTTGTCGTCAGTCGGCATAGAACCCACTATGCCTCCTTCCTCCGCCTAGCATCTGATGACATATCCGGCGTCGTTTAATATCATTGCATATGAAAAGGGATGCCGCATGGACGGCATCCCTTTCTTGTTTTTTATCTAAACTTGCCCTCCCCTCTATATTCTTCTACAAGGAGCGATAACTATGAAACTCGATAAAGAAATCATGCAAAGCGCGGACGCAATGAAAGATGCGCTGATTGCGCGGCGTCGCGACCTGCACCGCCACCCGGAGCCGGGCTGGACGGAATTTCGCACGGCGTCCCTTGTGGCGTCAACGCTGGAATCCCTCGGCTATGAAGTCGCGACCGGCGAAGACGCCGTGGCCCGTGACTCGATGATGGGGCTTCCCTCCCCCGAGGTACTGCGCGCGGCGGAGGAACGCGCCGCCTCCGAAGGCGCGGACGCGCGCTGGCTCGCGCGCATGAAAGGCGGGCTGACCGGCGTCGTCGGCACGCTGCGCTTTGCAAAGCCCGGCCCCGTCATCGCACTCCGCTTCGACATGGACTCCAACGACGTGGACGAAACCGACGCCTCCGACCATCTGCCGAACCGCGAGGGTTTCTCCAGCCTCCACGCCGGAGCCATGCACGCCTGCGGCCACGACGGACACACCACCGTCGGCCTCGCCGTCGCCAAGCTCCTCGCCGAGCGAAAGGACAACCTCGCCGGAACCCTGAAGCTGGTCTTCCAGCCCGCCGAAGAAGGCGTGCGCGGCGCGAAGGCCATGACCGACCGCGGCGTCGTAGACGATGTGGACTACATGCTGGGCGCACATTTTGGCTTCAAAATGAAGGAAACCGGCAGCATCGCCTGCAATGTCACCGGCTTCCTCGCCACCGGAAAATACGACGCGCGCTTCACGGGACGCGCCTCCCACGCTGGAGCCGCCCCCGAAGCGGGACGCAACGCTCTCTTGGCCGCCGCCTGCGCCGCGCTGAACCTCCACGCCATTCCCCGCCACTCCGGCGGCGCCTCACGCATCAACGTCGGCGTCCTCGAAGCGGGCACCGGACGCAACGTCACCGCCGACAAAGCACTGCTGAAGCTCGAAACCCGTGGTGCCACCAGCGCCATCAACGAATTCATGGAGACAGGGGCGAAGCGCGTTATCGAATCCGCCGCCGCCATGTACGGCGTCGAAGTCTCCATCGAAAAGGTCGGCGGCGCTGCGGGCGGCAGCAACACGCCGGAACTCGCCGCCTACGTCGCGAAGCGCGCCGAAGAGCTGGGCGTCTTCTCGAAAATCGTGACCGACTGCGACTTCGGCGCCAGCGAGGACTTTGCCTACTTCATGGAGCGCGTGCAGTCCCACGGCGGACAAGCAGCCTACCTGATGGTCGGCGCGGATCTCGCCGCCGGGCATCACGACTCCCATTTCAACTTCGACGAAAACGCCCTGCCCAACGCCGCGAAAATTTTGGCCTGCACCGCCGCCGGTTTGCTGCTGGGCGAAAAACCATAAATAGGAATGTATAGACAAGCGGCGGTTAACAAAATATAATGGAAGATGGAATAGAAAACAACGATGAAAGGAGTTGCTTTCCATGAACTCTTCCCTTATGCCAAAGAAAGGCTTTTGGGCCCTGTTCCCTGTTTTGATTGCCGCTCTTCTGCTCCTCTGCGGCGGATGCGGCGGGTCGAAGGAGCAAGCAGACGTCTCCGTCCGAAACAGCGGCACGGCGAAAGACGCCCCAAAAGCGGCGGACACGAACGCCAAGTACACGGTCTATCTCATCACGAAAGACCAAGGGACGCCCTACTGGCAGCAGATTGACCTGGGCTTGACCGGAACGGCGGAGGAGATCCGGAAGGAGATCTCCCGCCTCGAGGAGCGGGAGTTCCTGACCCCGGAGGAAGCCGAAGCCGTGGACCCGGAAAAGATCCGCCAGTTCTTTGCCTCCGGCATCGGGGAGCGGATCCGGCGGGCGGAAAAAGTCTGGCGGGAGTTTCGATTCTCCCTGCTGAGCGACATCCGGGAGCTCCTTCCCGGGGAAGAGGCGGAGGAAAAGGTCCTGCTTCAGGGCGTGATCGACTGCTTCTTCCTGGAGGAGGGAGAGCTGGTCCTGGTGGACTATAAGACCGACCGGGTGGAGACGGACGACGAGATCCAAAGCCGGGCCGAACACTACCGCCGCCAGCTCGAGACCTATGCCGACGCGCTGAGAAGGATCTTCGGTCTGCCGGTGAAAGAGAAGCTCCTGTACTTCCTGCGCCCGGGAAAAGCCGTGAAGCTTCCATAGAACCAAAACAACCCCGCCTTTTCAGGCGGGGCTGTTTTGATAAAAAGTTTCGTTTTTGTTTCGCATTGGA
>CACYUQ010000102.1 GCA_902777615.1 uncultured Selenomonadaceae bacterium | reverse complement strand
ATCTTCGTACTCTTCTCCCGGCTGCCTTCATATTCCCTCTCCACGATGAAATGTTCATGGTTCTTGCGAACGACCGTCCCCATTCCCGCAAAATCACGTCCGGTCCAGGCAATAAAGAACATGAAAATCATCGTCAGAATCGCATAGAGATTAACCGGAATCGTCCGCAGAAAGAGCGCGAAGCCGTCAATGGACGTGCCCTCGGGCAGCGACGACCCCACCGCTGCTGCCCAGCTGGAAACGGGAGCAAGAATGCAGACAGGCGCCGCAGTCGCATCGATAATATAGGCAAGCTTCGCCCGGGATACTTTGAAGCGATCCGTGATGGGGCGCATAACCGTCCCGACCGTCAGACAATTGAAATAATCGTCAATAAAAATAATGATGCCGAGCAACGCAGTCAAAAAAAGCGCACTGCGCTTTCCATGAATTCGCTCTCCCGCCCATTTGCCGTAAGCCTCCGTTGCGCCGGAACGCGAAATCGCCGCAACCAGGATTCCGAGCACCACGAGGAAGACAAGGATATTGACGTTACCACCGACTTTTTCCTCCATAACCGCAAACATCGTCAAAATCGCTTGAATCACATTAAAATTCGAATACAGCATCGCCCCCGAGAAGATGCCAATCAACAGCGACATATACACTTCCTTTGTCGCCAATGCCAACACGATCGTCAAGATCGGTGGAAAAACAGACCATATTGTTTCCGCCATTATTATTCCCTGCTTTCCTGAAGCAAATTCGCCAACGAGAAAAGACCTTCCCCGTCAAAGCTTTATTATTATAGCAAAACGAAAATTGTCGCGCAACCGCTCCAACATCGAAATACACAGCAAAAAACGGCCTCCCATTCTTTGGAAGGCCGCCTTTTCTGTTCTTATTTCTCGCAAGTCTGATTGCCGACCGTGCAGCTCGTCTTGCAAGCGGATTGGCAGGATGCCTGGCATTCACCGCAGCCGCCTTTGTTCACTGTGCTCTGGAGCGTCGGCTTGTTCACCGTCTGGATGTGCTTCATCGTATCTCCTCCTCACGTCTTTATTATGCGTCTATTGTACCCTTTTTTTCCTGTACGCGCAAGAGACTCCGAAAAATTCGCGCCCGTCACTTGTTCTGGCCCGTCCCCGTTCGTTCCAGCTTCAAATCCTCCGGTGCCAGGATGAGCATAACGGGAAGATTCGAAGCACCCGGCGGCGAAAATTCAAAAAAGATGGGCGGTTTTGCGCGATAAGATCCAATTTCAGACAAATCCACCGAGGTCAAAAGCGTCGTCATCCCGTTCTTGTCAATAGGCGGATGCACGCTGTCCTGCCCGAAAAACATACTTCCGTCAGGGACATTGACCAGTTTGTTGCCCGACGCCCCCGCTTCTACGCGAACAGCTCCGGCAAAAGCGCCCCCCATCGTGCTCATGAGATACTTCGTTTTACCCCGCGTAGACGTCTCGATACGGTACAATACGCCGTAATTCCCAGAATTCGTAGCAAGGCTGCCGTCTGTCGCATCCACGCCCTCACAGTATTTGTCATATTCATTGTCCGCGAACACGACGCAAACCACGCCGTCCTCCTCCGGGTCATACCGATTCAGGCGCACAATGCGATCCATACCGACGAACGTGCCGCGCAATTTATGTTCATCAGAAGGCAACACCGTCGTTTCATCGATGTACGTCAGCGGTTTTTTGTCCACAGGATAGCACAACACGCTAACACGAACCGGAGCGGACGCTGTGAAATCAACCATCCCGGAAACTAAGCTGCCCGGCGGCACAATGGTCTTATCCATGTCCTCCAAAAGCAACCGCCGCTCTCCCGAAGCAATATATATCTTATCCACTCCCTGCTCATCGGAAAAATACGTTTGCTGCAAGCCCTTGCCGACCTGGAAATAATTTTCGCTTGGCGGAGCGACGGCGCGTCTTGTCACATGCACCACCGCGTACTGACCACCCACGCTTTCCAATACTACGGCAATTTTGCATTTTTTCCCTGTCTCGTTCAGATGGTAATAAAAGACCCTTGCTTCGCCCTTAACCGTATCTGTGTAAAGTATGCCCGGCTTTTTCACATACTCAGGACTGTCGGAGAAAATCAGCGTGCCGCCAGTATCGACATGATCCGCTTTCAGGATTTTCATCGGTTGCGGCTTCGCGGCATGAAGCGGCGGTTGCTCTGCGGCCGCCGAAACACTTTGTGTCCGTTCCTTTGCCCGCAGCAAAAACTGCTGCAAAAATTTTTCGCCCGTAGCATTCGCCTCCTCCGCTACGTCACTTTCTTTTTCCCTGTTCTGCCGTACCTGCTCCCGCGCCGCTTTTTCTTCCAATTTACGCCGCTCGGCGTCCTCCTGTGAACGTTTTCGTTCCGCTGCTTCCCTTTCCCGTGCTTCCTTAGACAAGCGCTCCCGCTCGCGAGCTTCCGCTTTTGCCCGTTCCGCCTCGGCTACGGCTCGTTCCTCTTCCGCACGCGCTTCCGCTGCCTCCTGCGCTGGTCTTCCAATCTCGACAATTTCCGCGTCAATCGCCTCTTGGTCATCTTCATCCTCCGCGATAAAACGCCGATTTTCCTCTTCAGCGCGACGTTCCCTTTCTTCCCACGCCTGTCTTCGCGCTTCCGCCTGTGCCTGACGGCGAGCAGCGGCAGATTCTTCTTCTAAACGCTCCCTGCGCTCACGCTGCACCCTTTCGGCGTATTCTTCCGCGAGATGGCGCGCTGAAGCCGAGGAAGCCGTGCCGAAAACCATCAGCGTTGCCAACGCCGCAGCAATCATTTTCCTTTTCATCCGGGTTCCTCCCGCCGCCATCATTTTTCCATTGTGCCCGTATTCTGCCAGAGCCCTAGTACCGCCATTGCTTTTGCTTTCCAGATCCGCAAACGAAATTCCCTAATCCCGAAATGAGACGGCGGAATATTCGTCCGAAGCAAACGATACGGGTCCGTCTGAAACGTATTCAGCCCCGCGTCTCCCGTGACTGCCGCTAGATATTCCTCTTCCTTCAAAATATCCGGTAAAAACTTGTCGTATTTGCCGTTGGGATAGGACAGCACGAAAACCGTCTTCAGGCCTTTCCACTCCATCATCAACTTTGACTTCCGGGCTTCATCGCGCGCCTCCGCCACGGTCATATTCGTCAACGGCAAATGATTCGCCGTATGGCTGCCCAATTCAATACCACGTTTTTCCATATCGTGAAGCTGATCCCATGTTAGATAACCGGGCAAACCGACGTTGTTTGTCACCATGAATACCGTCGCCTTCATACCGCGCTGCTCCAAAATCGGCAACGCTTCCGTATAGTTGTCACTATAACCGTCGTCAAATGTTACGACCACCGGTTTTTTCGGCAGTTCCTGCTTTCCCTTTTTCGCCCGCAAAAAGTCCAGCACCGAAATCGCCGTATACCCGTCCGCTTTCAATACATCCATCTGCGCTGCGAATTCCGCCGGTGTCAACGAATATTCGTCTTTCGTTCGATCATTGACTTTGTGATATTCCAAAATCAATACGCCTTGCGGAGGGTACATTTCCACCACCGCCGCCACAGCACCGCCAAGCAGCGCCAAAAGAAACAGCAGCACAAAAACAACATAGAGGATCCATCCATATCCCCTGTGCTCTCCATATCCGGACCTACCGTACCCCGCTACGTAAATTTTTCCCAAAGCCCGAAGGCCTCCCTTCATTTAATTCCGTATTTATCGTTCGCCCGCGCACCGCACTTCTTGTTTCGCCGCCAGTTCCATCAAACGCCGCAAACGATGATTGACTCCGGAACGCCCGACTCCGAGATGCACGCCGAGTTCAGAAAGCGACGCTTCAGGATGTGCAAGCCGTGCCTCGGCAGCCGCTCGAAGTCCCGGTGCCAGATGCGCAAGCCCTCCCCCTGTTGCCAGCCGCCGTAATGCTGCCACCTGTCGAGCCGCCGCATTCGCCGTCTTTCCCAGATTCGCCGTTTCACAATTCACAAGGCGATTGACTTGATTCCTGACTTCCTTGACATTGCGCACGGCCTCGAAGGATGTCGCTGCTTCTTCTGCTCCCAGCATCGAAAGAAAATCCAGAATTGCGTCCCCTTCTTTTAAATATACGACACAATCTTCTTTTCTCCCCGTAATGCCCGCCGGAAATCCAAGCCGACGCAAAAGAGAATGCAATAGTTCCGCAAACGGATAGCTTGTCGTCACATATTCTAAATGACAAGACGCTTCCGGTCGATTGATACTTCCTCCCGCCAAAAATGCTCCGCGAAGATAAGAAACACGGCAGCATTTTTTGCGAAAAAGCGCTTTTTTCCCTTCCGGCGAAGCGTTCTCCAAGGAAAGCCCCATTTCTGCAATCATAGCGCTGACCACTTTTCCCGGTAAAACTCGGATAAAATACGTATTGGTTTTACTGAGACGGCGCGAACGGCGAACCATAACTTCCGTTCGCACCGAGCCCATTTGTTTTAAAAGCACCAACGCCCGCCGCGCCACCGCAGCATTTTCCGTCGTAAAAGCCAATCCAAGCGCACGTCCCGCGCCCAAGGTCAACGACGCGCCCATGCGTAAAAGGCCCGCCAATTCCGCGCGTTCACAGCAATCTTTTTGTAACGGCAACCGCGCCATTTCATTCTTTACGTCACTGGAAAAAGAAGGCACATTCTACGCCCCCAGTCCATATACCATTTTCATGACTGCTTCCCGAAGCTTTACCGGATCATGATGTCCCGCGTCCGTTCCGCTCATAATGTCTGCCTGTACGAAACCGACTCCAAGATGATTCAGGGCCTCACGATCCACCTCTACCGGATACGAGCCCTGCTTCGCATAATTTTCACGCATTTTTTCCGAAATCGGTCCCGAATTCACAAGAACATAATCCACAACGCCCTTGCCCGCATGTTCCAATATCGCTTTGACATGCATGGACGCCGTATAGCCATCAGTCTCACCCGGCTGCGTCATCACGTTGCAAATATAAATTTTCACGGCGCGACTTCGACGAAGCGTCTCCGCCATGCCGTCCACAAGCAAATTCGGCAAGATGCTCGTATATAGGCTTCCTGGCCCTAATATAACCGCATCCGCGGTACGAATTGCTTCCAACGCCGCACCGACCGCCTGTGCCCGCTCCGGAAACAGGCGAACGCGCCGGATGCGTTTTCTAGCTTCTGGAATATGAGACTCACCTTCCACGACAGTCCCGTCTTCCATAATTGCATCAAGACGCACATGTTCCTTACTGGCCGGTAATACGCGTCCTTTGACCGCCAATACCTTTGAAGCTTCGACGAGTGCAGTTTCCATATCGCCTGTAACTTCATTCATTGCTGCAATGAAAAGATTGCCAAAACTATGTCCGGCCAATGCGCTTTCACCGCCAAAACGGTATTGGAACAATTTTTCCATCAACGGTTCTGTATCCGCCAATGCCACGAGACAATTCCGAAGGTCCCCCGGCGGAATAATGCCCAGCTCCTCGCGAAGCCGTCCAGACGAGCCCCCGTCATCCGCCACCGTCACAATAGCCGTAACATTACTTGTCGCCGCTTTAATTCCCCGAAGCAACACTGACAATCCATGGCCGCCGCCAATAACTACAATAGACGGTCCCCGCCCCAACTTTCGTTTTTCATAAATCAAATCAACGAGATTACCAGAATTTTCCGGAAGCAGAACAAGAATGACCGAACGAATAACAAACCGCGTTGCTACGAGCATGATTGCAAGGCCAACAAGTACAATGAATGTACCGACAAGCGCCGTCGCCGTATAATCGTAAGAGCCGCGCCACATATAAACGAAGCGGAATATCGCTTCTTCTAATTGATCAAGATATTTATAGTTGAAAACAAGGGCCAATCCCAGACTTACAAGGAAAACGCCAACTGCAAAAAGTAACAGCCAACGTTTGAACTTCATGCCGGGATACAGCCATTTCAGCAAATGCCATTGCATTCCGCCTCAAACCTCCTGCGGCATGTGCTCCCGCACGTCGTTCTTCATCAAATCTCGGTGTTCCAATGTCGCCTGATGCCCCAAACTTGTCAAAAGCTCGAAAATGTGCTTCGCGATAAAGACTGAGCGATGCATCCCACCAGTGCAACCGACTGCAATCACTAATTGACTTTTCCCCTCTTTAATGTATTCCGGAACAAGGAACGTAAGCATATCGTCAAGCTTCTTTTCAAACGACTTGGTAATCCGCGATTTCTCAATATAAGCGCCAACTTCCGGCACCATGCCGCTTTTATGCTTAAGTTCCTCTTCATAAAACGGATTAGGCAAAAAGCGCACATCAAAGACCAAATCGGCGTCCATCGGCAGGCCAAATTTAAAGCCAAAGGAAAGCACATTGATATTGAGCTTCTCTCCTTCCGCCGCGCCAAAAAGACGAATAATCTTCGTTTTGAGCACCGTCTTTTTTAGCTCCGACGTATCAATGATATACGTCGCTTTCTCACGGATACGTGAAAGCTGCGCGCGCTCCTTAGCAATTCCTTCTGAAAGCCGGGAGCTTGGCGCCATCGGATGGCGACGGCGTGTTTCTTTATAACGCCGAATAATCGCATCGTCTGATGCATCCATAAAGAGCAATTCATAACGGATTCCGTCGCGTTCCATTTCCTCCAGCACATGGAGAAAGGTATCAAAAAACTCGCGGCTTCGCGTATCAACCACGAGCACCACTTTCGCGATATGACCGCCCGACTGCGCGCAGAGTTCCGCAAATTTTGGAATGAACACCGGGGGCAAATTATCCACGCAGAAAAAGCCGAGGTCTTCCAAATAACGGCATGCCTGTGTTTTCCCACCACCGGACATTCCCGTCACAATCACAAAGCGGTAATTTCCTTGTTCCACGCCGACACCTCCAACATCATCCGGGAAATTTACAATTCCCATACTGAATATCATACCATTTTTCACAGACTTTTTCATCCCATAATTGTAAGCAAAAAACCGACCAGCGAAAGAAAACGCCAATCGGCTATAATACGCTAACGTACTTCAAGGCTCCATGACGGACCATTCATATTCAAAATCCACGTCCGAATGCTGCTCTTTCCTTTTTTTTTTTCGCAGGCGGTCAGCTACATTTGAAAGATTCGAAAAGATCGTATTGACCAACAATACAAGAAACTGTCCGCCATTTTTCTTGACTTCATAAAGCGCTTTATCCGCTTTTTTACAAGAGAAGAATAATCTGTACCGCCTTTCGGCACGAATACGCAACCGATATGTCGCTTGAGTCCCTCGATTTGATCCACCGTCTGTAAAATATTGCCGACATAACGTAAAAGCACATCAGGGCGGAACGGCTTGCGAATAAAATCCATCGCGCCATTCTCGAATCCCATATTTTCAGTATCCTCGTCATGATCCGCAGTCATGAACATGAACGGAATG
>CACYUQ010000101.1 GCA_902777615.1 uncultured Selenomonadaceae bacterium | reverse complement strand
ACAGCGAACGATATGCCTTTTGAAAATATTCCAGCAGCTTATCGCGTTCTTTCAGATCATGCTTTTCATTCCCATTTCTCCCTAGGATTTCCTGTCTCAGCCCCTTGTCATACGCATCCCTGAAATTCCGAAACATTTGTGCCAATACAATATCCAAAACATTATGCACATCATCCAGCGCCGACGGGTCCACATATATCGTATCAACGAACTCCGTATTGCGAACTATGCTTTCGTTTGTCCAAAGATTCCCCTTATCAACTTTTTCAGGATTTTGGGCAGCATAAATAAATGTCATCATGGCGCTGCTTTTCCCGTCGCCGCGATTGCCGCAAAACGCGATGACATTATTGTTGTACTCAACATATTGGCCGCTGACGCCATATCCTGCACATTTATCTTTTGCGTCGTTATTTTCTTCACGCTCGTCATTTGGCGTCTGTGCCTTTTGGGAAGCTTCCAAAATATCCTCTAACAAATGCGCCGCCTTTCGATATTCCTCAATGAAAGGCTCTTTTTCGTCAATCACATCCCTCACTTGTATTTTGAACTCTTCCCCGCGGATAACCCGGATTTCCCGTATATTTTCTTTCCCTTTACCATTGTTTTCTTTCCCCTGTCCATTTTCAACAACTGCATCATTTGAACGCTCCAACTTTGCCATCCCCCTATCGCAATAATTTCAAGTTAATTATGAAATTTACAAATTCCTATATTGATTATTCGTGAGAAAATGCCAAACTCCTTTAACAAAAGCATATTAAATTAAAGCCGCCCCGTCCGGGGCGGCTTTAATATGTCCGTTTCTATCTTTTTCCCGTCAATCAATAATCCAGGCTCTTCTCATCCAGCAGGAAATCATAGACGCCCATGACCAGAATTCCATTGTCATTGTAATGCGGCGCAGGCGCGTCCTTCGTAATGATGATCTTCTTGAAAAAATCCCCGGTCAGTATCAGGGAACGCTGTTCTTGTTCCATCTTCGCTTGATCTGGAATCGCATAGGCCGACTGGATATAATAGCGTTTGGAGCCTTTATTGCAGACAAAATCAATCTCGAACTGCCTGCGAATCCCATGACCTTTTTCATTGGTCTGGTTTAGGACAATCACGCCTACATCCACATTGAATCCCCGCATCTTCAACTCATTGAAGATGACATTCTCCATCGCATGGGTTTCCTCCAGCTGCCGGAAATTGAGGCGGGCATTGCGCAATCCCATATCGGTAAAGTAATACTTGACCGGCGTGTCAATATACCTCTTCCCCTTGATGTCATACCGGACGGCGCTGTCGATCAAGAAAGCATCGCAAAGATAATCAATATACCTTTTGATGGTCGTATTGCTGATCGTCTTTTGCTTGACAGTCTTGAATGTGGCCGACAGTTTTGTCGGATTCGTAAGGGAACCGATCGCGGATGAGAGGATGTTCAGTATCTCCTCCAATTCTGCCCGGTTTCGCACATTATGCCTGCCTACGATATCTGAAATATAGGTCTCCTCAAAAAGCAGCTTCAGAAACCCGATCTTTTCTTCCGGACCGGAAATATTCATAACAGGCGGCAACCCGCCATAAAGCATATAATCATTCCAGCCGTCCTGTTTCGTTCCCGGATAAGCGGACATAAACTCGGCAAAGCTGAGCGGATACAGATGTACCTCGTCTCCCCGACCGCGAAACTCGGTGATCACATCCTTGGACAAAAACCGTGCATTGCTTCCCGTCACGTAAACGTCCACATTTTCCATACGAATCAAGCCGTTCAGGACAGATTCAAAGTCTTCCAAGAGCTGTACCTCATCCAGCAAGACAATGTACAACTCGTCATCTTGCATCTGCTCCTTAAGATAAGGATACAGAATCTCTGGGTCTCTGAAATGTTTATTTTCAAAGGAATCGAAGGCAATCTCAATGATATGCTGCGCGTCCGTTCCCTCCGCCAGTAAATGATTCTTGAACAAATTGAACAACAAATAGGACTTTCCGCAGCGGCGGATGCCGGTCACGACCTTGATAAGCCCATTGCGCTTCTTGCCGATGAGCTTTTTCAAATAAATGTCTCTCTTGATTTCCATAGGAAAGCTCCTCTAGTGAAAATTTTTGCGAGGTATCGCAGAATTATTTATCAGTATTGTACCCCATCTAGATTTCCAGTGCAACTTCTTATAATATTCTTTCAATACGACTTCAAACAAACTTCAATATCGCTTCAAGCAAAATTAAAAGCCGCCCCGTTTGGAGCGGCTTTTTTATGCCTTCGTTTATTCGTTTTTACTGCAACAAGCTCAGTACCGAGCTGCTGTTTTGGTTAGCCTGGGCCAGCATCGACTGTGCAGCCTGCAACAAGACGTTGTTCTTCGTGTAGGCCGTCATCTCTGCCGCCATGTCGGCGTCGCGGATCGTGCTCTCGGAGGACTGGGTGTTCTCGCTGGCTGTCACGAGGTTTGCCGAGGTGTAGTCGAGGCGGCTCTCCACGGAGCCGATGGTCGTGACTTGGTTCAGGCACTTCTGGAGCGCATAGTCGAGCACGTTGATAGCCGCGTTCGCGAATTTCTGCGTCGAGATGTTCAGCGTCGAGCCGTCCTTCGCCTTGAGACCGAGAGAATAGGCGCGCATATCGGAGAATCCGACCTTGATGGCCTGGTTCGCCTTCGTGCCCGTATGGAGCACGATCGCGTTGTCCGGCGAAGCATTCTCCGCCCGGATGCTCTCCTCGAAATTGTCGAGAATCGCGTTTGCGGATTTGTTGTAATTCCCGTTTTTGTCGGTGATGGAAATCGTGAGCCCCGAGATCTGCCCGTCGAGGCCGCGATCGGCAGCCATAAAGGTAATTGCCTGTTTATAATCCGGCGTGTAGACCTTATTGCCCGAAGCGTCCGTTCCAATCTCATCGCTCACAAATACAGTAGGAACAAAATCCTTGGTGATTTGTACTCCAGCCCCTGCCGGCATTTCTTCCACAACCGGCGAAGTAGGCCCCCCGGTAAACAGTGTGGCAAGATCTGTCGGAGTGTAACTCTCCGGGTCGCCATCAATCTTATAAGAGACGCGATATGTCTTCCCTTGCTTGACCCAAGAAACCGTAACCGTGTCGCCGTCATTGATCCCAAGACTGCGCCCCGTGCAGTCCACCAAATCTACCAACGGGGTCCCAGCCGTCACCGAGTCCGCAAAGCTTCGATTCGTCAAATGGGTGGCAGTACCTTCCCCGCCCGTAAGTAAAGGGTGCGGGTCGGTCAAAACCTGCCGATTGTGCGAGCCGTCGATCATGTACATTCCATTATAGGTGACATTGGCGTTATCGTCGATCTGATCGACCATCTGGTCCAGCTCTTTCTGGATCTGCATACGGTCGGAGTCCGTATTCGTATCGTTCGCCGCGTTCAGCACTTTTTCTTTCAAGGTCGTGATGATTTCAACGGTCTGCTGCACGGCGCCTTCTGCGACCTTCAACATGCTGTTGCCGTTCTGAGCGTTTCGGTTGTCCTGATCGAGACCGCGCACCTGTACGCGCATCCGCTCGCTGATCGCATAGCCGGAAGCATCGTCGCCCGCGCTGTTGATACGCATACCGGACGAAACTTTCTCCAAGCTCTTCTGCAATGCGTTGTGATTCTTGTTCAGCACGTTCAACGTATTCGTCGCCGACATATTGTTCTTTACAACCATACCCGCCATGATGCTCATCCTCCGCAATTTTTCAGGCGTTCCGCCCAAATGATTACAATCCAACCTCAATCTTTCACATATATTATCGACAAAAATGGATTTTTCTTAAGGGTATTTTATAAAAAAACTACGAAAAAAACAAGAAATGAGAAAAAGGTCATGGTTTTAGACCCAATCTTCCAATATCAGGCCGGGAATTCGGCAAAATTCTCTTGTATTATGGGTTACGACAATCAGATTTCTTGCGACGCCTTGAGCGCCTATCATCACGTCATAGGCTCCTATAGGCGTACCGCTAAATGCAAGCTCTGCTCGAAATTTGCCAAAATATATCGCGTCCATCTCGTCGAATGGGATGATTTCATAATTCGCAAGAAACGTCTGCAACACCTGTCTGGTACGTTCTCCCCATCGACTTTTTGCCGCTCCATACTCAAGCTCCCCGACCGTAACGGATGAAACCAATATCTCTTCCGGTGGAACAGTAATCAGACGCTGGTTCAATGAAGGGTAGGTGCCCTTCATTGCGTAAATGCAAATGTTTGTATCAAGCAAAAACATTACATAGCCTCTCTTTCGGGAAGCTCTGTCAGCTTTGGTTGTTCTCGTTCAAACGGCGTATCTTGATCCATTTGCCCAAGACTTTGTTTTAAAAGCGCCCACGGATCATCCTCTGGAATCAGATAGTAACAATTTCCATATTTTTTGATGATAAATTCTTTCTGATTTGTCTGTATCTCTTTCGGAATACGTATCGCTTGACTATGCCCACTTTGAAAAACTTTTGCTTTTAACATTTTTCTCCGCTCCTTTCCTGTAGTATATACACAAAGTATATACTACAGGAACATATCTGTCAAACTCCACGAAGCCACGCAAAAGAAGCTTGAAGATACAAAATAGCCGCCCATGAAGGGCGGCTATTTTATACCATGTTTATTCCACCGTGACCGATTTTGCCAAGTTTCTCGGCTTGTCCACGTCGCAGCCTCGGGTGATGGCCGCGTAGTACGCGAGGAGCTGCAGCGGCACGACCGCGAGGAGCGGAATCAGCATTTCGTCCGTTTCCGGCACTTTGATTACGTGGTCGACGTATTTTTCAAGCTCGGTGTCCGTGTCGGCGGCAATGCCGATGACGACGGCATCGCGGGCTTTGACTTCCTTGATGTTCGACAGTGTTTTTTCATAGACGCTCTTTTGCGTCGCGATGGCGATGACCGGGACGCTGTCCACGATCAGGGCCAGCGTGCCGTGTTTCAGCTCACCCGCGGCGTATGCCTCCGCATGAATATAGCTGATTTCTTTCAGCTTCAGCGAGCCTTCCAGCGCCACGTCGTAGTCGAGGGAACGGCCGATGAAGAAGACGTCTTCATTGAAGCCGTACTGCCGCGCAAAGGTCTTGATCGGGTCGACGTCTTCCAGCGTCCTGCCGATTTGCGTCGGGATTTCCTTCAAGCCGCGCACGAGCTCCGCGACGCGCTCTTTCGGCAGTGTCTCCCTGATGCCTGCCATGTAGAGGCCGAGCAGCAGCATGACGATGAGCTGCGTCGTGTAGGCTTTTGTCGAGGCGACGGCGATTTCCGGCCCCGCCCAGGTGTAGACGACCTGATCCGCCTCGCGGGCGATGGACGAGCCGACGACATTCGTGACGGCCAGCGTCTTCGAACCGAGGCGTTTCGCTTCTTTCAGCGCCGCCAGAGTGTCGATGGTCTCGCCGGACTGGCTGACGACGATGGTCAAGGTGTGCTCGTCGATAATCGGCGAGCGATAGCGGAACTCCGAAGCGATGTCGCACTCAACGGGAATCCGCGCCATGTTCTCGATGTAGTATTTGCCGACGAGCCCAGCATGATAGGCGGTGCCGCAGGCTACGATGAAGATTTTGTGGACGGAGGCCAAGAAATCCTTATGCCATCCGAGTTCTTCCAAGACCACCGCTTTTCCGTCCTTCGCGATGCGCGAGGAAAGCGTGGCACGGACGGCTTTTGGCTGCTCGTGGATCTCTTTCAGCATGAAATGCTCGAAGCCGCCTTTTTCCGCCGCTTCCGCGTTCCAATTGACCTCGAAGACTTTTTTGTTGATGGGCTCGCCCGCGTGATTCGTGATGGTCACGTTGTTTTTCGTGACGACCGCCATCTCACCGTCGCTCAGGATGTAGGTACGACGCGTGTGCGAGATGATGGCGGGAATGTCCGACGCGATGAGGTTCTCCCCGCGCGCCAAGCCGATGACGAGCGGATTGTCCTGCTTCGAGCAGATCAGCTTGCCGGGATGGCGGCGCGACATGAAGACGATGGAATAAGAGCCTTCGATACGATGCAGGACTTCGCGCACGGCAGCCTCAAAGTCGCCGTCGTAGACTTCCTCCAAGAGATGCGGAAGCACTTCCGTATCCGTCTCCGAGCGGAACCGATGACCTTTTTGAATCAGTTCTTCTTTCAGCGCCAAATAGTTTTCAATGATGCCGTTGTGAACGACGACGAATTCCCCGTTGCAGTCCGTATGCGGATGGGAATTCAGGTCGGAGGGACGGCCATGGGTCGCCCAACGCGTATGACCGATGCCCATCGTCCCGACGGGAATATCGTTTCCGAGCTTTTCCTTGAGCTCGGACAGCCGCCCGACGCTCTTTTCCACCCGGATTTTTTGCCCGTCAAAGACCGCGATGCCCGCGGAGTCATAGCCCCGATATTCGAGCTTCGTCAGCCCTTCCAAAAGAAATTGCGCCGCCGCGCCGTCGCCGACGTAGCCAACAATACCGCACATACATAGTCCTCCATTATATTTCTTTCAAAACTTTCTTGACAACTTCCGCCACATGCTCTTTCGTGAAGCCGAAATTTTTGAACAGCGTGCCGCCCGGCGCGGAAGCTCCGAAGCTCTCCATCGCCACAGTCGCGCCGTCGAGACCGACGTAACGCTCCCAGCCGAAAGCCGCGAGCGCCTCTACCGCCACACGGGCGCGAACTTTTTTCGGCAATACGCTTTCGCGATAGGCCGCGTCCTGCGCCTCGAACAGTTCCATGCAAGGCATACTGACGACCCGCGCGTCGACGCCCTCCGCTTTCAAAAGCGCTTGCGCATCGACAGCCAGCGAAACCTCGGAACCGCTGGCAATCAAAATCGCGTCCGGCGTCGCCTTTTCCGACGGGGAAACGACATAGGCGCCCTTCAGCGCGTCTTTGCCGCTGCCGGGAAGCTGCGGAAGATTTTGGCGGCTCAGGACCAGCGCCGTCGGCGTCTCGGTGCTCGTCACAGCCAAGAGCCAGCCCGCCGCCGTCTCGGTCGCGTCCGCCGGACGGAAGACGTTCACGTTCGGCTGGGCGCGGAGCATCGCGAGCTGCTCGATCGGTTCGTGGGTCGGGCCGTCCTCCCCTACGCCGATGCTGTCATGGGTAAAGACGTAGGCCACGGGCAGCTTCATCAGCGACGCGAGGCGAAGCATCGGCTTCGTGTAGTCACTGAACACAAAGAAGGTCGCCACATAGGGACGCAGACCGCCATGCAGAGCGATGCCGTTTGCCATCGCGGCCATGGCCAATTCGCGGACGCCGAAATGGATATTACGGCCCGCGTAATTTTCTTTCGAGAAGTCTCCCGCGCCGTCCATCGCCGTCTTGTTCGACGGCGCGAGGTCGGCGCTGCCGCCAAAGAGCTGCGGCAGTTTATCTTTGAGTCGGTTGATATATTTCCCTGACAGGCTGCGCGTCGCTTGTGCCTTGTC
>CACYUQ010000100.1 GCA_902777615.1 uncultured Selenomonadaceae bacterium | reverse complement strand
CAGCTCATGCTCGTATGCGAGGCCGCCGTAGAAGTTCCATTTCTCGCGCTTGACCGTGTACCGCGCGCCGACGCGGAGCACGCTGCTCGTCACCGCGTCCAGGTCGTAATGGCCGCCCGCCTCGAAGGATACGCCGTTCTTCCGGTTGAAGAAATACTTGCCGTAGACGTCGACGCTGTTGCCGTCCGCGAGGGCGATTTCCTTGCCCACGCCGAGGTGGAATCCCATGTACGGCGCGTTCGTCTCGTAGCTGTACGGGTTGCCCGCTCCGTCGGTCATGACGTCCCGCGCGTCGTCGTGGATGCTGCCCGCGCGGAGGCTCCCCTCGACGTAGACGTCGTTCTTCATCGTGTACTTGGCGAGAAGTCCGCCGCCCGTGTAACGTGCCGAGCCGTCGCCGCGCATATCGTTTTCCGCGTGGGTCGTGTAGTTGCCCGTGCCGTACTCGAAGAACGCGCCGTATTCAAAAGTGCCGCGTTCTTTTTTGTTGGCGTGGCCGAGGGCGAGGATCGCATTCCAAGTGCGGACGTCGATATGGCTGCCCGTTTCCTGCCGCATGCTGCCGCCGCCCATCTTCGCGAAGGACGAAATCCCGTCCGCGCCGATGTTGGACGCGAGGGAAAGCCCCTCCGTCGCCGCGCCGATGAAGTCGTTTCCGGCGGAGAGCGCCGCCATGCCGACTTCGGCGCCCATGACCGTATTGTGCGTCTGCTCCTGCGCGGTCATATTTTCGGCCGTCGTATCGGCGATAAATTTCAGGTTCGCCCCGTCCAGTTCCGCGTGTCCCTTTCCCTGCAAGGTGGAGCCGACTTTGTAGGTCGTGCCTGTAATCGTTCCGCCGTAGTCTGTCATGCCGCCTTGAATCAATATCGTATTTTCTCCCGCTTCTTTGAGCGCGTCAAGATTGGAAAAAATAATGCCGCTTGTATTTATGTTGTTGACCGTTCCGATATTGCCTGTCAGCGTCAGCGCGGGCGTGCCCCATACCGCGCTTTTGATGTTGACCGTGGCGAAATTGGCAATGCTCTTGGCCGAGTTTGCTCCGGAAAGGTTCAGCGTGTTGCCCGTGACGACATCGCCCAAGCCGTTGTTGAATCGGAAACCGCCGTAGACATTCGCCCCCACCGTGCTGTTCGTCAGTGAAACGGTATTGTTTATAGCGGTGTATGTACCGCTGCTGGCTGCGGCATAACCACCTATAATATCTCCGCCTACCTTGCTGTCTATCAGATCGACGGTGTTGCCATCGGCGTTGCCGTTCTCGTCACTGTAACCTCCGGTGACACCCATCTCCGTGTAGCTGTTGTTCTTTAGCGTAACATGATTGCCCGACGCGTCGCCTCCTCCGGTCCAACCGCCATTCGCGGCATAAACCTGTGCGCCGTCGAGCGTCAAGGTGTACCCGCTGATGGATTGCGAATTTGACTGACTTCCGTACATAAACCAATATCTGTCATCATTCGGGTTATTGCCCTGCCAATTATAATTCTTGACAGTCAACGTCTTGCCGCTATGTTCCACCGTCGCGCCGTCAGGCTTGGTTCCGTCACTATATGCAGGTTCATTCGTGGCCGGGTCAAGATACAATTTCGGGGATGCCGACGCCACGCCGCCGGTCGCTATCCACAGCGATACGGCGAGGGCGAGGGCTGCCTGTGCTTTCCTGCTTGTGAGGCGGTCAACGCAGTGCGTTGTCCCCCCGTGGACATTTCGTGTTTTCATTGGGGATTGACTCCTTTCGGTGTATATTACTTTTGCCAGTAAATTTCGCTACCACATCTTTCTTGCCCTCCCCTTGAGGGGAGGAGCGAAATGTGCCGGTGGCACATTTTGGCCGTTAGCGGTGGGTGAGGTGGCTATGAGGTTGCGTTTGCGTTAACTGTGGACTTGTAACACACCTCATCCGACGCGCTTTGCGCGCCACCTTCCCCATTGTAACATCGAAAAAACGAAAGTCAATAAAATGGGAGTGAACGACGGAGAAGGGGAGTGAACGACATACCATCCAGATATTTTTCAGGTTATGTTCGTTTGTTTCACGTGAAACAATCCGAAAAACCACATGAAAAAATCAGCCGCCGAAAGAAAACGTTCCTCCGGCGGCTGATTCTCATCCTATGAATTAAATCTTAAATTTCCCGACGGCCGTCTGCAGATCGGTGGCCAGCGTTGCCAGCGACTGGGACGCCGACGCGATTTCCTGGCTGGACGCCGACTGTTCTTCCGCCGCCGCCGAGATCGTCTGCGTATGCTCAGCTGTCTTGCGGCTGACGCTGTCGATGTCGTCCACCGCCATGACGATATTCTGAGTGTTCTTGGAAACCTTGTCCACAGAACCGCTGATGCCCTGCATCTTCGCCTCAATGTTCGTGACCATGCTCATGATCTCGGAGAACTGCTCGCCCACCTCACGGATGGCCTGCTCGCCCTGCTGGACCTCGTTCGTGCCGCTTTCCATGGAAACGACGGCGTCCGCCGTGTCGCCCTGAATCACGGAAATACGCTGCTTGATTTCCTCCGCCGACTGCTGGGACTGCTCGGCCAGCTTGCGAACCTCCTCGGCGACAACGGAGAACCCGCGGCCCGCCTCGCCAGCGCGCGCCGCCTCGATGGCCGCGTTCAGCGCGAGAAGGTTCGTCTGGTCGGCAATCGCCGAAATGCTTTCGACAATCTGCCCGATCTGCTTGGAATTCTCGCCGAGCTTTTTGACCACATCGGCGGAACTCATGACGCTGGACTCGATCTGCTCCATGCGGTGCATCGCGTCCTGCATCAGCGTCGAGCCGTGCTCAGCGGCTTCCTTCGTGCGCTCCGAATCTTCCGCGGCTTCCTTCGCCTGCTCGGTCATGTTCTGGATGTCGATAAACGCGGCATCCACGTTCTGCTTCGCCTGATCGATATTCGTGAGCTGCTTGTCCATGCCGCCCGCGACCTCGACCACGGTCTCCGCGACATTCGTTGCCGCCTGTGCCGCCTGATGGGCGCCCGCCGTCAGTTCCTCGGAGGAGGAAGCCACCTGCTCCGACGTACTGCTCATCTGACCAATAAGCGATTTCAAATTCTTCTGCATCTCATTGAACGCGCCGGTCAGGGAGCCGATCTCATCGGAAGACTCCACAGGGATCGGCGGCATGCTCAGGTTGCCCGCCGCCATTTCCTTCGCGTCCTTTTCCAGTTCGATGATCGGGGTGGTGATGCGGCTGGCGAACTGCAGGCAGAGGAACGTCACGAGAACCAGGCCCGCAATCACGGCGGCAGAATACGTATACCGCATCTTGATCAGAGAATCATAGACGAAATCAAAGGGAACCGCGAGACCGATAATCCAGCCCGTGGACGGAATCGTGCGGTACGCGAAGACGTTGGTACCGCCCTTCGCCTCGTAAGTGAAAAAGCCCTTCTTGTTCTGCACCATCTGGTCAAACCGCGCGCCGATGTCCGGGATTGCCTTGAAATCCGACATCTGCTGGTGGTCGCCGCCCGAAGCCAGCACCTTGCCGTCGCTGGTCACGATGATGCCGATGCCCTGCTTCTGGTACTTGATTTTCTTCGCCTGCTCCGTCACCACGTCGAGGCCGATGTCCGTGCAGAGCGTTCCGCCGAAGGCGCCGTTCACTTGAAAGGGAGCGACAGCCGAAACGACCAGCTTGTTCGTGTTCTTGTCCACATACGGCTCGGTGAAAACAGCCTTGCCGGCCTTCTTCGCGTCGTTGTACCACGGACGCGTGCGCGGGTCGAGACGGCCCGTGCCGTCGCCGGTCCGCAGAGAAGCAAAATAACCGTCCTCCGCGCCGATATTCAAGTCGAGGATTTCCTTGTCGTCCGCCACCGACGACAGCGACTCGATAGACTTGATGCGCGCCATGTTGCCCTTGAAGCCCGTCATCAAACTCGCCGCGTAAGCCGCCGACGCTTTCTTCTCGCGCAGCCAGCCCTCCAGTTCCTCAGCCTCCGCGCGCACCGTGTAATTGATCTCCCCCTCGATGCTCTCGTTCAGGTTCGTGCTAGCCGTGTAGTAGCCGATGATGGAAACGACCGCCAGGAGCAGCCCCACCACGCCGGAAAGCGCGAAAAACTTTTGCTTGATACCCATAATACCATATCCCCCTTTGAAATGATATGACATTATGCCTATACCAGCGCACAATATCTAATTATAGATATTATACCGTATATAAAGTTAACTATGCAATATGAAAATAAATCCCAATTATTCATCTAGGAATTATGTTCCACGACCGAATGCGACAAAGCACCCTCTCCGTCCGAAGCCGAATCTTTTTTCATTTTGTTTTCAGGTTTTGTTCGTTTGTTTCACGTGAAACATTTTTTCGAAAATGTTTTTTGTTCAATGCATATAAAAAATCCGAAACCCGTTGAAGATTCAAGGGCTTTCGGATTTTTTAGAACATCTGTTTCTTTGTTTCACGTGAAACATTTTTTCGGAAATGTTTTTTGCCCAGCGTCACGAAAGAAGAGCCGCGACATGCTGCGGCTCTTCTTTTACCGTCCGTATCTTTTCGCCAGCGCGGCGATCTTTTCCGCCAGCTTCCCGTCGAGCTTCCCGCACTTGATGCGCCAGCTCCAGTTGCCTTCCGGCGTGCCGGGGAGGTTCATCCGGTGGCGGCCGTTCAGCCCCAGAAGGTCCTGCGCGGGGACGATGACCAGCCTTGCTTCGGAAGCGTAGGCGGTTTCGACGAGTCTTTCGGCGACTTTTTTCGCCGTCTCCTTTTCGTCGCCTTCCGTTTCCGGCATTACGCCGAGCCATGCGGCCACTTTCGCGCGGTCCTCGTAGTTCAGGTCGTCGGCGTACCAGCCCGCCGCGGTGTTGTTGTCGTGGGTGCCGGTGTACAGCACGCAGTTTTCCGCCGCCGCGACGCCCGCCCTCGGCGTGCCGTTGCCGAGACATTCGAACTCGATGACCTTCATGCCTGGCAAGCCGCCCGCCGCGAGAAGCTGCGCGACGTCGTCGGACTGCACGCCGAGGTCTTCGGCGACGATCGGCAGGTTTTCGCCCAGCCGCTGCCGGAGTGCGTGCAGGAGCGCGACGCCCGGACCTTTTTTCCACTGGCCGTTCTTCGCGGTGGTTTCTTTCGCGTCGACTTCCCAATAGGAGGCGAGGCCGCGGAAATGGTCGATGCGCACGATGTCGACGAGGGACAGCAGCCGCGCGACGCGTTCCACCCACCAGGCGAAGCCGTCCTTTTTCATCGCTTCCCAGTCGTAGAGCGGATTGCCCCAAAGCTGGCCGTCCTCGCTGAAATAGTCGGGCGGCACGCCCGCGACCTTTTCGGGACGACCGTCTTTTCCCAAAGCGAAGAGTTTCGGGTGCGCCCAGACGTCGGCGCTGTTTTGCGCGAGGTAGAGCGGCATATCGCCGAAGATGCGGATGCCTTTCGCCGTGGCGAGACGATGGAGCGCCTGCCATTGACGGTCGAAAAGATATTGCTGGAATTTTACGAAAATGATGGCTTCCGCCGCCCGCTGGCGGAGCGCGTCAAGCGCCGACGGCTCGCGGTCGCGGAGCGCCGGGTCCCATTCCGTCCACGCTTTGCCGCCGTTTTCCTCCGACGCCGCCGTGAACAGCGCGTAATCGTCCAGCCAGGAGGCTTCTTTTTTGCAGAACGTCTCGAAATCCTGCGGCGGATTTTTCTGGAACCGCTGCCAGGCGCGGCGCAGGACGCCCGCCTTGACCGCCCACGCGCGGACGTAATTGACCGCGCTGTTCGTGCAGGGGTGGGACTGCGGCGACGTCCCCAGATAGGAGCGCGAGCAGCCGAGGGCCGTCTTGCCCCATTCGAGATCGTCGTCGGTCAGCCAGCCGTCCGCCGCGATTTTTTCCGGCGACAAGAGCAGCGGGTTCCCGGCAAATGCCGAAGGAGGCTGATACGGGGAATTGCCGGGGCCGACGGGGCCGAGGGGCAAGATCTGCCAGACGTGCTGGCCCGCCTGCTGCAAAAAGTCGAGGAAGCGTTCCGCTTTTTCGCCGAGGTCGCCGACGCCCCAAGGCGAAGGCAGCGAGGTCGGATGCAGCAGCACGCCAGCCCAGCGCGAGAAACGGCGCGGCGGCCGTTTTTCCTGCCAAACTTCCGCCGAAAGCGGGGGGAGTGTCACGCGGAGCTTGCCGCCCGCGACGGCGAGCAATTTTTTCCCGTCCGGCGCGGTTTCTTCCTTTTTGTCCGAAGCGTCTTTCGTATCGCTTTTCCATGGGTCGGTCCGATAAACGGAGACGAATTTTCCTATCGCGAAATCGCCGACGGGCAGCTCGACCTTGACGGTCTCCTGTCCCCGATTCATCGCGACGACGAAGACGCCGTCCGCCGCCTCCTCGCCGAACCTGTCTTTCCTGCCGCGCACGACGCGGGCGTACGCGTAGACGTCGCCTTCGGCAAAGAGCGGGATGAAGTCGCCCGTGGAAAGCGCTGCGTTCTCGTTTCGCAGCCGCACCGCTTCTTTCACCTTCATGCGGAGCGCGTCGTCGCCGCCGGTCCAATCGTAAGGCGCGCGATTGTACGGGTCGCGGTAGCCCTGCATCGCGATCTCGTCGCCGTAATATATCGACGGCATTCCCGGGAATGTCATCTGCCAGACGAAGGCGATTTCGAGCCGCGCCCTCGCCAGCGCCAGATGTTCGGCGTCGAGCCGGAAATTCGCCCGTTCCGCTTCGTTGGCTCCCGGCTCCGGCGCTTCGCCGAGGAGCGTCGTGATGCGCTCCACGTCGTGGCTGCCGACGAGGTTCATCATCGCGTAGAAATTGTGCGCCGGATAATTTTCCCTGAGGCTTTCGACGCGGCGGCAGACCGCTTTCCCGTTCGTGTGCCCCAGCAGGAAGTCGAGCACGATGGTGCGGAACGGATAATTCATCGCGCTGTCGATCTCATGCCCTGCGAGGTACATACGCTGCTCGCCGTAACTCGATTTGTTCGACGCGTCCTCCCAGACCTCGCCGATCAGCGCCAAGTCCTTGTCCGTCTTTTTCAGTTCGCGGTAAAACGCTTGGGAGAATTTCGGCGGCAGCTCGTCGATGACGTCGAGGCGCCAGCCGGAAATGCCCGCTTCGGCCCAATGGTGCAGCACGCTGTCCTTCGCCGTGATGATGAAGTCCATATACGAAGGCTCGGTTTCCACCACGTTCGGCAGCGTGTCGAAGCCCCACCAGCTATGATATTTGTTCGGATATTCGATGAAGTCGTACCATTTCGCATAGGGCGAATCCGGCGACTGCCACGCGCCCACCGAGTCGTAAGCGCCCTTCTTGTTGAAATAGCGGCTGTTCGAACCCGTATGGCTGAAGACGCCGTCAAGGATTACGCGAATGCCCTGCGATTTCGCCTCGCGGCAGAAGTCCGCAAATTCCTCGTTGGTGCCCAGCAGCGGGTCGATGTTCTTGTAGTCGCCGGTGTCGTAGCGATGGTTGCTCTCCGCCTCAAACACGGGATTGAAGTAGATGACGGAAATGCCCAGCTCCAAGAGATACGGCAGCTTCGCGCGAATCCCGGCGATATTGCCG
>CACYUQ010000099.1 GCA_902777615.1 uncultured Selenomonadaceae bacterium | reverse complement strand
GGCACGGCTGCCGTCTCATAAATCGCAGTAAAGATTTAAAAATCTTAACTGCGATTACTATTATATGTATTTGCAATAAAAAACATTTTCGAAAAAATGTTTCACGTGAAACAATAGAACATAACCTGAAAATTATCTGGATGGCTTGTCGTTCACCCCCTTTCTCCGTCGTTCAAAGAACGCGGAACATTCGAGTACGGCAGCGGCAACTACACCACCCACGCTGAGGGCGACCTGCGCGGCGATCAGAGGCGCGGACATCGGCGGCGGCAGCTTCCGAGGCGAGCTGGGCGTGACCATGACGCCGAACGACAAGGTACCCATGACGCTGGACTTGAACCTGACAGGCTTCGCGGGAACGAAGCAGGGACTGACAGGCGGCATAAGCGTAGCATGGATGTTCTGATTACTCCTTCCGTCAGCCCTCCCCCATATTTTCCACCTTCGTATTTTTATGCAATGGCTCATGTATATTTGTATACATGAGCCATTGCCATAGACAGGGAAAATTCGTCATGCTATACTGCGCATGTATACAGACAAGGGTTCCAAGGCAACAGGCTTTGCGATGCTGATGTAATTTCGTTTTCGCGTCGCGGGCTTTAATTTTTTGGAGGTGGAATGTATGGAGCGCATCGAGGACATTATCCTTCGCCATTCCCAGCGGGGCATGACGAAGCTGCGGCCTTGCCTGGAAGCGGATTATTGCCGCTTGGCCGCGGAGGAAATTTATTCATGGAAGCGCGGCGTCATTTTCCTGACGACGGGCTTTTATGTGGCGGGCTATCCCGAGACGGACGGGCCGACGGGTACGGCGGTGCTGGCCAGCGTGCTTCGGGACATGGGCTTTACCCCGGTCATCGTCACCGAGCCGGAGAATGCGGAGCTGTTCACCATCCGGGGCTTCGAGGTCATCCCGGCGGAAGTTGGCGTGGATACCGACTTCTTCCGGCAGATGATTTCCGAGCGTCATCCGGTGGGCATGATTTCGGTGGAGCGCTGCGGGCTGAACGCCGAGGATGATTACGCGAATATGCGCGGCATCTCGATCCGCGAGCACAACGCGCCTACGGATGTGCTGTTCCAGATCGCGCCCGAGTACAACATTCACACGGTGGGCGTCGGCGACGGCGGCAACGAGATCGGCATGGGCAACGTCGCCGATATTATCGAGAAGGACCTGTCCCTCGTGCCCTGCGTCGTGAAGGTCGACCATCTCGTCATCGCCAGCGTCTCGAACTGGGGCGCTTACGGGCTCGCCGCATATCTTTCGATTCTCGACGGCAAGCACCTGATGCCGTCTTACGCTTGGGCGGCGGACTATATGAAGGAAACGGTGGAGATCGGCAGCGTGGACGGCATCACCCATGAACGGGTGACCCATGTGGACGGTTTCGACGAGAGCGTCGAGCAGGAGATTATCGACGCACTGGCGGCGGAGATCGACGCGGAGCTGGCACAGCGCGCCGCGGTGTAAGATTGCGCGGCAAAAATAAAATTGCAATGTGTATATTTAAGGAGGAAAAAAACAGCAATGAAAAATCTTGGTTACTACAATGGGAAATATGACGAACTCGAAAATATGATGATTCCGATGAACGACCGCGTGTGCTGGTTCGGCGATGGCGTTTACGACGCGGGCCCGGCGCGCAATTACCACATTTTCGCCATTGACGAGCATGTGGACCGCTTCTTCAACAGCGCGGCGCTGCTCGACATCAATATGCCGGTGACGAAGCAGGAACTGAAGGACCTGTTGAACGATCTCGTCAAGAAGGTGGACACGGGCAATCTGTTCGTCTATTACCAAGTAACCCGCGGCACGGGCATCCGCAATCACGTCTTCACGGAAGGCAAGGGCAATCTCTGGGTCATGCTGACTCCTGCGGAGGCTTCGGACGGCAAGACGCCGATCCAGGTCATCACCGAGCCGGATACGCGTTTCTATCATTGCAATATCAAGACGCTGAACCTGATCCCGTCGGTCATGGCTGCGGAGAAGGCGAAGAAGGCCGGATGCGCGGAAGCGATCCTCTATCGTCCGGGCGGACGCGTGACCGAGTGCGCGCACAGCAACTGCCATATCCTGAAGGACGGCAAGCTGTTCACGGCGCCGACAGACGAACTGATCCTGCCGGGCATCGCGCGGGCGCACCTGATCAAGAAGTGCAAAGAGCTGGGTGTCGCGGTCAGCGAGACGGCGTTCCATCTGGACGATCTGAAGAACGCCGAAGAAATTATTGTTACGAGCTCCTCGAAGCTCTGCATGCGCGTCGACAAGCTGGACGGCCAGCCGGTGGGCGGCAAGAATCCGGAGCTGTTCGAGAAGATCCGCAAGGCGATTGTGGACGAGTTCATCGAAGCGACGAACTGACGACATGGCAAATATGAAAATCGTTCCGGCGGGGGACAGGGCGCTGGTGGCGGACTTCGGCAACGTGATTTCCGAGGACGTGAACCGCAAGGTCAACGCGCTGAAAAAAGCTCTTCTGGAAGAAAAGGTAGCGGGCGTGCGGGAGATCATCCCCACGTACCGCTCTCTTTTGGTGGAATACAATCCCGCGGTCATTTCCATGCAGGAGCTTTCGCGGCGCATCGAGGCGGCGGGCCTGAGCGATGCGGGAGCGGAGACGGGAAAAAAGCGCGTGCTGGAAATTCCGTGCTGCTACGGCGGCGCATACGGCGAAGATTTGGCCAGCATGGCGGAACTGACGGGACTTTCCGAAAAAGAGATCATCGAAATTCACGCGGGCACGGAATACCGCGTTTATATGCTCGGCTTTTTGCCGGGCTTTGTCTATTTGGGCGGCATGGACGAGCGCATCGCCGCGCCTCGGCTGAAGTCGCCGCGGGTTTCGATACCCGCCGGGTCGGTGGGCATCGGCGGCAGCCAGACGGGCGTTTATCCGATGGCGTCGCCGGGCGGCTGGCGACTGATCGGCATGACGCCGGTAGCGTTTTATGACCCGACGCGGGAAAATCCGGTCCTTTGCGAAGCGGGCGATTATATCCGCTTTGTGCCGATTTCGCCCGAGGAATACGAGCGGATGAAAAAGGAGGGCGGCGCGATATGAGCATTCTTGTCAAAACGCCCGGCCCTTTGACGACGGTGCAGGACGCGGGGCGTTTCTATTATCAGTCCAGCGGCATCCGTCCGTCCGGCGTGATGGACACGGACGCATACGAGGCGGCCAACGCGCTGGTGGGCAACACGCAGGGCGAAGCGGTACTGGAAATGACGTTCCTCGGCGCGACGCTGGAATTCCAGACGGAAGCGTGGTTCGCGGCGACGGGCGCCGATATGCAGGCGAAGCTGGACGGCGTGCCGGTGGCGCGCTATCAGGCGATACATGCCGAAGCGGGACAGACGCTGGCCTTCGGCATGGCGGTGAACGGCTGCCGCGGATATTTCGCGGTACGCGGCGGCATCGACGTGCCCGTCGTCATGGGCAGCCGCTCCACGGATATGAGCGCGAAGCTCGGCGGATTCGAGGGGCGGGCGCTGAAAGCGGGCGACGTTTTGCCGACGCTTTCCGCAGGCGACTGGACGCCGTCGAATTTGCAACATGAACCGCCCGTCTATGAAAACGCGGCGACGGTACGCGTCGTGCCCGGCCCGCAGGAGGAATATTTCACGGCGGCGGGGCTCGAAACATTTTTCTCGGCCAGTTATGAAATCAGCCCGAACAGTGACCGCATGGGCCTTCGCCTCGACGGGCCGGAAATCGAGAGCGTGAACGGTACGGACATCGTTTCCGACGGCATCGTCTTCGGCTCAATCCAGGTGCCCTCCGGCGGCAAGCCGATTCTCCTGATGGCAGACCATCAGACTGCGGGCGGTTACGCGAAAATCGGCACGGTACTTTCCTTCGACCTGCCGAAACTCGCACAGGCAAGGCCGGGCGATACGGTGCGTTTCGTGCGGATAAGCGCGGAGGACGCGCAAGCGCTTTATTGAATAGGCCTTCCCCCTTGGGGAAGGTGGCGCCCGAAGGGCGACGGATGAGGTCTTACGACGTAAAGGCAAGTGAATGATATTTCGGAAAGACCTCACCCACCGCTAAAGCGGTCCCCTGACGGGGAGTCCACTGGACTCCCGCGCAAAGCGCCCCCAGAGGGGAGGGCTAATTTTGTGATTAAGAGAGGGTCTTACAAATGGACTATAGCAAAGCAAAGCCCGCCGACGTGCGGAAGCTTATCCGCGAGGGAAAGCTCTCGGGGCAGACCTCGGGGATGTGTGACGGGTACGCGCAGGCGAATCTCGTAATTTTGCCGAAAGACGTCGCCTATGATTTCCTGCTGTTCTGCCAGCGGAACCCGAAGCCCTGCCCGCTGCTCGAAGTCAGCGACACGGGTTCGCGGCTCCTGCACACGATCGCGGAGGGCGCGGACATCGCGACGGATTTGCCGAAATACCGGGTCTACAAAAAAGGCGAACTGGTCGGCGAGTACACGGACGTCGTCGAATTTTGGCGTGACGATTTCGTCAGCTTCCTGATCGGGTGCAGTTTCTCGTTCGAGGGCGATCTTTTGGCGGCGGATGTGCCCGTGCGCCAGATTGAGGAAGGGAAAAACGTGCCGATGTACGACACGAATATTGCGTGCGAATCCGCCGGAATTTTCCACGGCAACATGGTCGTCTCGATGCGTCCCCTGCCCCACGCGCTCGTGCCGAAGGCGGTATTGATTACCGGGCAGATGCCGCGCGTGCATGGCGCCCCTATCCATATCGGCGCGCCCGAGGCCATCGGCGTCAAGGACCTCGCGCATCCAAACTACGGCGATGCGGTGACCATTCGCGAGGGCGAAGTGCCGGTCTTCTGGCCCTGCGGCGTCACGCCGCAAAACGTCGTGATGCAGTCGAAGCCCGAGTTCGTGATCACCCACGCGCCGGGCCACATGCTGATTACGGACGTGAAGAATGTAAACTTGAAGTATTGAGGGGGCAGGCAAATGATTAAAGTCGATTTGAACTGCGACATGGGCGAAAGCTTCGGCAATTATACCTGCGGCATGGACGCGGACGTGGTGCCGCACATTTCCTCGGCAAACGTCGCCTGCGGTTTCCACGCTTCCGATCCGCTGGTCATGGAAAAAACCGTCGCGCTCTGCAAGAAAAGCGGCGTTCGCGTCGGCGCGCATCCGGGATTTCCCGACCTCGTGGGCTTCGGGCGGCGGCAGATGCAGGCCAGCGTCGACGAGCTGCGCACGATGATTATCTATCAAGTTGGCGCGCTGAAGGCATTTTGCGAAGCGGCGGGCGTAAAGCTCCAACACGTGAAGCCCCATGGCGCGATGTACAACATGGCGGGCAAGGACGAACAAATGGCGCGCGCGATTTGCGAGGGCGTCTACGCCGTCGACCCGTCGCTGATCCTGCTCGGTCTGTCCGGCTCGAAGCTCGTGGCGGCTGCGAAAAAAGTCGGACTGCGCGCGGCGAAGGAAGTCTTTGCCGACCGTGCCTACGAGGAGGACGGCTCGCTGGTGGCCCGGAGCAAACCCGGCGCGATGATTACGGACGAGGAAGAAGCCATCGCCCGCGTCGTCTCGATGGTGACCGAGCACAAGGTCAAAGCGATCACGGGCAAGGAAATCAAGATCGAAGCGGACAGCATCTGCCTGCACGGCGACTCGCCGAAGGCGGTACTCTTCGCGGAAAAAATCAGCGCCGCGCTGAAAAACGCAGGCGTAGAAATCGCGCCGATGGCGGAAATCCTCGGCTGATAAGATGCAGTAAAAGAGGGCATGGCACTTTTGCCATGCCCTCTTTTGATCGAAAGCAGGAATATTTCTTTTTTCGTCGAATGTGCTAAACAAAAGTATATTAAGACGGAAGGGGAGAAAAGAAATGGCGGAAACGAATGAACTGGATTCCACTTGCGGAATCGGTGATGAAGAGTTGACGGAACGATTCAAGGCGGCTATTCGCATCGATAACGAAATCAAACGCGTCAAGGGCGCGCCGATTGCCGAATACGATGTTGAAACGCAGCGGGCATATCTGGAATACCCGGACGGGAGACGGGAATATGTCTGATGTGCTCGAAAAACTGCCGGAAATAATCGTTTTTGCCGGTCCGAACGGAAGCGGCAAAACTACGATTACGCGCATGGCTAAAATTATAGAACCTTATATCAACGCGGATGACATAAAAATGACAACGCATTGCAGCGATCTCGATGCCGCAATGCAAGCCGAGCGTTTGCGTGAAGAACAGCTTTCGCACGGCGAGGGATTTACCTTTGAGACAGTGCTTTCGACGGAGCGGAACTTGCGGCTTTTACAGCGGGCAAAGGAAAAAGGCTTTTTTATTCGGTGTATTTACGTTTTAACTACCGACGTAGCTATCAATGTCAGCCGCGTGCGTTCACGGCAAGCTGTCGGCGGGCATGGCGTTCCGGAGGAAAAAATTCGCTCGCGATATAAAAAAGCGCTGGCGTTGTTGCCCAAACTTGTCGGCCTATGCGACATTCTACACGTTTATGACAACACCAAAGAACCGTATCGTATTTTCAAGAAACGCAAGGAAAAGTATTTTTACTGGGAAAACAGATTTTGGGACAAGAAGCGAATCGAAACGCTGACGGGCGTTCATTTGACAGAGTAAAAGAGGGCATGGCAGTTTTGCCATGCCCTCTCTGCTTTTTATCGGCGGTTTTATACGTCAAACTCCTCGATCAAATCCATCATGCCACGAATCTCGGCGTGGCCGTTTTCCAGATAGAAGAGCCCCATTTCCCAGTTGTTCTTATCGTATATGGCCATGATTTCCGGCAGGATTTCGCGGACTTTCGCGAGCAACTTCTCGTCCTTCACCACTTTGGCGACGCCGTCGTAGCGCATGAATTCGCGGTCGACGACGGCCAGCACCTCGACTTTGGGATTCTTCGTCAGCTGCTTATAGACGTTCTTGTAAGTCCCGCAGCCGAAATAGATCCTGCCGTCCACCAGCATGTGGAATCCGAAGGGGCGGCCTTTGGGCTGGTCGCCGTCGGCGGTCAGGAAATAGAATACTTTGGCCTTGTCCAGATATGCATTGACTTTTTCAACATTCGACATGATGATTCCTCCCTTGCGTTTTTCCTCTGTCCGTTAGTATCCCACGCGCCGCGCGGCTTGTCAAGGAAATCCCAAGGAGACGCTGCGCCCTGTATACATTATTTCTGCGTTGTATACATTATATTTACGGTTTTCGCATTGACAGGAGAGGGCTCGGCCCGTATTATATACGCATGAAAGCAATGACGCTTTGAACCGTGAGGATTCGGTTAGGTTGTCATTGTTTTTGCTTTTGGAATCATAAGTTTTTTGGGAGGGGTTTTCTTATGGATGTCTCGAAGCTACTCAATGACGTGAACAATTTTGTCTGGGGCCCGGTAATGCTGGCTTTGCTCGTCGGCACCGGCGTATTCCTGACCATCCGGCTGAAATTTTTGCCGTGGCGCAATCTTTTCTACGCGATCAGCATGATTTTCCAGAAAAAGGAAAAGCATGAAGGAGACATTTCTCCGTTCCAGTCGCTGATGACGGCGCTGTCCGCCACGGTCGGCACGGGCA
>CACYUQ010000098.1 GCA_902777615.1 uncultured Selenomonadaceae bacterium | reverse complement strand
TTACAAGGTTTCCCACCCGTACTACAGCAATCTTGATATTTACAAAGTGGACAACAAAAGGTCCATTGAAGCGAACCGGCCCGACGGGAAGTCGTGGAACAGCAAGAATGTCTGGCCGTATTGGGCGGAAGAAGAGATCCCGCGAGATCGGACGGTGCTGATGATTGTCAGCAAAAAAAGGGACGACCAATTTCGGAAAAGCTTCCGCGCGGAGGAGTGGACGCTCGTCCGGGAATTCGATCAGTGCCGCATCCTGCGCAGGGAAGGGAAGAAATAACGAACATAGAGAGGGGGCGGACGCCCCTCTTTTTTTCTGTATTTTTACAAAAAAGCAGACGGTTGAGCTATGGATTGTGGTATAATTATACTAGAGCCTGTTAAAATCATCTGTTTTTTACAGGTTCTGTATGAGACGCCATACGAGCCGTATGCTCGGATGTAACCTGCGTAGCAGACGTATCTTCGGTTAAAAAATATTATATTTTTTAGTCGAAGATCAGGATTAGGCTAGAAAATTATAGAGTGCATCAAAGGGCTTTGCAAAGGATTGTGGCTTTGGATTTCCATGGACAGGATGGAGGAGATACGGCATGAGGGAAAAGAAAAAGAAGCTTTCGCCGCTTTTGGAACGTATCCGTTTTTACTTCGACGTGCTGGAGGAATCCAGCGAGTCCTATTATTTTGTCACCGACTATTCGGCGGGCGTGACGCTGATTTCGAAAAAGTGGGCGAAGGATTTCGGGCTGGAAGGCAACGAGAGCGCGGACGTGCAGACGACTTGGCTGTCGCTGATCCAGCCGGAGGATCTCGCTCGGATGAACGAGCAGCTGGAGGAAATGTTCAAACGCGGCAGCAGCGATGTGCTCAATATCACTTATCGCGCGAAAGATTTGAGCGGCGAATACGTCTGGCTGAAGAGCCGGGGACGCTTGCTCCGGGATGCGGCGGGGAAGCCGTACTTCTTGGGCGGTATCGTGAGCCGCATGGATCGGCTGAACCAAGCGGACAAGGTCACGGGACTTTTGAACAAAGTGCAGTTCGAGATGGCTGTGAATCGTGCGCTGAAAGATCACGCGCGCACCGGCATCGGCGGACGCATCATGCTTCTCGGTCTCGACAATTTCCGCACCATCAACGAGTCGAACAACCGCTCCTTCGGCGACGCGGTGCTTCGGGCGACGGCGCGGCAGCTTACGAATCTCTTGCCCACCGGGGCGATGCTGTTCAAGCTGGACAGCGATGAGTTCGGCATCATTTTGCCGGGCGCGCGGACGGCGCAGGTCTCGCAGGTTTTCGGCGCCATCCAGACTTGTATGTCGCGGCAGCAGTCGCTTGACGGAAAGCCGTATTTCTGCACGATGTCGTCGGGCACGGTGGCGTATCCAGAGGACGGCAAAGAATATTACAAGCTGTTCAAGCACGCGGAGGCGGCGCTGGTGTTGGCGAAGCGCGGCGGCAAGAATCAGAACATGATCCTGACGCATGAGCAGTACAGCCGTTATATCCGTTCTATGGCGATGCGCGATTTGCTGAAGGCAAGCGTTGAAAACGGCTGCGAGGGATTTAGTCTCTTTTTCCAGCCGCAGATCGAGGCGCGCACGAAAAACTTGATCGGCGCGGAAGCGCTGCTGCGCTGGAAAAAGCCGGACGGGCGCATGGTCTCGCCGATGGAGTTCATTCCGATTCTTGAAGAGACGAAAATGATTTTGCCGTTGGGCAAGTGGATTGTCGAGGAAGCTCTGAAGACTTGCAAGAAATGGCGCGCCATCGTGCCGGATTTCAAGATGAGCATCAATATTTCTTCGGTGCAGATCAAGGATATGACCTTCTTCCCGTTCGTCCGGGAAGCAATCCAGCGCATCGGTGTGCCGCCGGAAGCGGTCACATTGGAATTGACGGAAAGCACCATCGTCTCCGACTGGACCTTTATCAACCAACAGTTCAATGAGTTCCGCGATCAGGGCGTGCAGATCGCGATGGACGACTTCGGCACCGGCTATTCGTCGCTGGCGTATCTGAAAAATCTGTCCTGTGATATCGTGAAGGTCGACCGCGCTTTCGTCAAGGACATCATCGGCAACGACTTCGATACGAAGCTGGTCGAGTACACGGTCACGCTCTGCCGCAGCGTCGGCATCCGCACCTGCATCGAGGGGGTTGAGGAAAACGAGGTTTACGAGATCGTGACGAATCGCTGCGGCGCCGATTATATCCAGGGGTATCTTTTCGGCCGTCCCGTGTCGGAGCAAGATTTTTACGATATCTACCTGAAAGAGCTGAAGGAGGGCGTGCAAAATGCGGGCTAAGGACGCAGAAGGGCTTTCGCTGCTGGGCGAAAAGGGCGTCGGCTATCCGTCCGCATATGCCCCGGAAGTCTTGGAGACCTTCGAGAACCGCCATCGGGAAAACGACTATTGGGTCAAGTTCAACTGCCCGGAGTTTACGACGCTCTGTCCAATTACCGGTCAGCCGGACTTCGCGACGCTCTACATTTCCTATGTGCCAGACGTCCGCATGGTCGAGTCGAAATCGCTGAAACTCTACCTGTTCAGCTTCAGGAATCACGGCGATTTTCACGAAGACGTGGTCAACATTGTCATGAAAGACTTGATCAAGCTGATGGACCCGCGTTACATTGAGGTCTGGGGAAAATTCCTGCCGCGCGGCGGCATTTCCATAGACCCTTATGCGAATTATGGCAGACCCGGCACGAAGTATGAGCGGCTGGCGGAGGAACGCTTCCGTATGCACGACATGGCGGGTATGGATTGGGTGGATAATAGGTAGGGAGAGGAAAGCATGAATAATATTCTGCGGAACGTTTTGATGCGCCGGAGTACGCTCCAGTTTGATGCCCGGCCCATCCCCGACGAGATGATGATGGAAATCCTGGAGGAAGGGAAGCTCCTGTCCAACGCGTCGAGCAATCAGGAATGGCATTTCACGGTGTTGCAGAACCGGGGCCTCATCCGTCGTTTTCACGAGCTGTACGCGCGGCTCGTCGAGGAAAAGGGCGGCGATACGGCGCGGGTTTCTATGCATCTTGTTTCCGAGATTCCCGTATTGGTGATCATATCTGGGCGCACCGAGGAGAAGCTGGTTGAAGACGCGGCGCACATGGTCTTCGGCAGCATGATGCTCGTCGCGGAAAAATCGGACATCGGCGCGTGCTGGCTGTCCACGGCGGCGGCGACCTTCCAGACCGCGGAAGGCGACAAGCTGCTTTCACAGCTCAACATCCCGAGCGGTTACACGCCGCTCTGCATCGGCGCTTTCGGTCATAAGCGCCCCCCGGCGACGCCGCCGCGCGTGCTCTCGTCGGAAGATAATATCGTGACCATCATAAAATGAGCGGAAAATTGCCGCCGATTCCCGGAATCGGGTTTCGGCGGCGTTTTTTTTGTGATAAAATAAATTGATATTCTTTTTGGAGGGAATTTTGGTGATACGAAAGGGAATTATTCTGGCGGGCGGCTCGGGGACGCGGCTCTATCCGCTGACGCGCGTCGTGTCGAAACAGCTGATGCCGGTCTATGACAAGCCGATGGTTTACTATCCGCTTTCGACGCTGATGCTGTCGGGCATCCGTGATATTCTCGTAATCACGACGCCACAGGACAGCGAGAATTTCCGCGCGCTGCTGGGCGACGGCGGGCAGTGGGGCATTTCCGTTTCCTACGCGGTACAGCCGAGCCCCGACGGTCTTGCGCAGGCGTTTTTGATTGGCGAGGATTTCATCGCGGGCGAAGGCTGCGCGCTGATTCTCGGCGACAATATCTTTTACGGCTCCGACCTTGCCGTTTCGCTCCAGCACGCGGTGCAGCGGGAGCACGGCGCGACGGTGTTCGCCTACTATGTCAGCGATCCCGAACGATACGGCGTCGTGGAGTTCGACGCGTCGGGCACGGCGGTCATCCTGGAGGAAAAGCCGAAAGCGCCGCGTTCGAATTTCGCGGTGACGGGCCTTTATTTTTACGACGAGGACATCGTGGAAATCGCGCGGGGTGTGAAGCCCTCGGCGCGCGGCGAGCTGGAGATCACCGACGTGAACCGCGAATACCTCTCTCGCGGCAAGCTCCGGGTGGAGAAGATGCGTCGCGGCTTCGCGTGGCTCGACACGGGAACCCACGAGACGCTGCTCGCGGCGGCGTCCTTCGTGCAGACGATACAGGCGCGGCAGGGGCTGAAAATCGCCTGCGTAGAGGAAATCGCCTACCGCATGGGCTACATCGGCGCGGCGGAGGTCGAACGGCTGGCGAAGCCGCTGCTGAAAAACGAGTACGGGCAATACTTGATGCGGATTATCAGAGAATAAATCATGAGGTGACTTTTCATGCTTGAGATCCGGGAGACAAACTTGAAGGGCGTTTTCGAGATTTCGCCGAAGGTGTTCGGCGACGCGCGGGGCTGGTTCTTGGAGAGCTGGTCCGAGCGCGAGTTGAAGGCGGCGGGCATCGACGCGCATTTCGTGCAGGACAACCATTCTTTTTCGGCGGACAAGGGGACGCTGCGCGGCCTGCATTACCAGCTGAACCCGATGGCGCAGGCGAAAATCCTGCGGGTAACCCGGGGCGAGATTTTCGACGTGGCGGTGGACATCCGCAAGGGCTCGCCGCAGTATGCGAAGTGGGCGGGCGTCAGGCTTTCGGCGGAGAATAAAAAGCAGCTTTTCATTCCGCGGGGATTCGCCCACGGCTTCATTACACTGACCGACAACGTTGAGGTGCAGTACAAGGCGGACAACTACTATTCGCCGGAGCATGACGGCGGCGTCCGCTGGGACGACCCGGAGATTGGCGTCGAGTGGCCGATCCGGCCGACGATCCTGTCGGACAAGGATAAGAACGCGCCGCTCCTTGCCGAGCGCGCGGCGACGACCTTGAATTTCGTCTATGAGGGGGCGAAAGCATGAATATCGTCGTGACGGGCGGCGCGGGCTTTATCGGCTCGAATTTCGTCTACTACGAGCTGGCAAATCATCCCGAAGACAAGATCATCTGCTACGACGCGCTGACTTACGCGGGCAATCTTGAAACGCTGGAGGATGCGATGAAGTCGCCGCAGTTCCGCTTCGTGAAGGGCGACATCACCGACGAGGCGGCGGTGGAGAGACTGTTCGCGGAGGAAAAGCCGGACATCGTCGTTAATTTCGCGGCGGAGAGCCATGTGGACCGTTCGATTGAGACGCCGGGACTGTTCCTGCATACGAATATTTTAGGCACGCAGGTCCTGATGGACGCTTGCCGCAGGCACGGCACCCGCCGCTTTCATCAGGTATCCACCGACGAGGTTTACGGCGATTTGCCGCTGGATTGTCCCGACCTGTTCTTCACCGAGACGACGCCGCTGCACGCGTCGAGCCCTTACTCGGCGTCGAAGGCGTCCGCCGATCTTCTCGTGCAGGCCTATCATCGTACCTACGGCCTCCCGGTCAGCATCTCGCGCTGCTCGAACAATTACGGGCCGTACCATTTCCCGGAGAAACTGATTCCGCTGATGATCCTGAACGCGTTGGCGGATAAGCCGCTGCCGGTTTACGGCGCGGGGGAGAACGTGCGGGATTGGCTCTATGTCGAGGACCATTGCGCGGCCATCGATTTGATCGTCCGCGAGGGAAAGGTCGGCAGCCTGTACAACGTCGGCGGCCATAACGAGAAGCGGAACATCGACGTGGTGAAAATCATCTTGCAGGCGCTCGGCAAGCCGGAGAGCTTGATCCGTCATGTGGAGGACCGCAAGGGGCACGACCTGCGCTACGCGATCGACCCGTCGAAGCTGAAAGCGGAGCTTGGCTGGGAGCCGAAGACGCGGTTCGAGGATGGCATCCGACGCACGATTGACTGGTACCTCGTCCATAAGCCATGGTGGGAACACGTGACCAGCGGCGAGTACGAAACGTATTATGAAAAACATTACGGCGCGGCCGTGAAATGACAATCCAATAAAAACGTCGTCGAAAGATTCGTTGTTTCGACGGCGTTTTTTTGCACCATAAAATTCTGCGGTAAGAAAATCAAGAAATCTGATTTTCTTACCGCAGAATTATTGTTTACGCGTTTTTCTTTTTTTGTATAAAGCACATTTTCATGATATGATATAATTAGGAATGAATTTGTTTGACGATGAAAGTGTTGAAAGGAGATTGACTGGTGTCTTTTCCGATAGTGGAAATTCTCGGCGTGCCGGTGGCTTCCCTGACGATGCGGGAAGCGGTGGAGCAGGCGGAGCAGTGGATGGACGAGCGGCGCGGTGCGCTGATCGCGACGGCGAACGCGGAGATGATCATGAACGCGACGCGGGACGAGGAGCTGTTCGAGATTTTGCGCGCCGCCGATCTCGTGGTGCCGGACGGCGCGGGGACGGTATGGGCCGCGCATCATCTCGGATATGAAATGCCTGAGCGTGTCGCCGGCTATGATTTGGTGCAGGCGCTTTTGAAGGAGGCTCCGAAGCGCGGAGACAGGGTGTTCTTTTTCGGCTCGGCTCCGGGAATTGCCGAGTCTGCAAAGAATAAGGCTGAAAAGCTTTATCCGGGAGTTCAGATTGTGGGTGTCCGCAACGGATATTTCACAGCAGAGGATGAACCGGAAATTATAAATGAAATCCGCGAAGCAAAGCCTGATATCCTGCTTGCGGCGCTTGGTGTACCGAAGCAGGAAAAGTGGCTCAAAAAATACCGTGAGGAGCTTGGTGTACCGGTATCCATCGGCGTCGGTGGCACACTGGATGTAATGGCAGGAAACGTGCGCCGGGCACCGAAATGGATGCAGAAGGCAAAGCTGGAATGGCTGTTCCGCGGGCTTTTGCAGCCTAAAAGGGCTGGCCGCCTTGTAGCGCTCCCGAAGTTTGTTTTGCGTGTGCATAGGGCAAAAAAAGGCAGAAAAAGGTAATATCAACAGGCGGTGAAGTATATCTCCCGCCAGTTAAAGCGCATAAAGAGAAAGTTTTGTCTTTGCAAAACATGAACGAATGCGTTATAATATCTTAGGCATCGCACAGGGTATGCGTTATTTTCGTGTGCCTTAATTTGTTTTAAGGAGGCGTCGTGGATTGATCGTACGGGATGGATATTCCTATATACTGACAGCACTTTTACTGGCGGTTCTCTTTGCTTTTACGATTCATCCGTATGCAGCGGTAGTACCGCTTGTTTTTGCTGTATATTTTGCTTATTTCTTTCGGAATCCTGAACGTACAAGTGATCAGGATGATTCTCTGCTGGTGTCGCCGGCAGACGGAACTGTTATGGAAATCATACCACTGGACCACGACGACTTCGTTACGGGGCCATGCAATAAAATTGTTATTTTTATGTCTGTTTTTGATGTCCATGTCAACCGCAGCCCTATGACGGGCAAGGTCATGGTACAGCAGTATATCTGTGGACGTTTTAAGCCGGCGTACAAGGATTCAGTCGGTTTCGTAAACGAACGTCACATGATTGGAATAGCAAATGACAAGGTGCGGATTTCGGTAATTCAGGTTGCCGGTATTCTCGCACGCCGTATTGTATCATGGGTTACACTTGATGATGAGCTCGAAAAGGGAGAGCGCTACGG
>CACYUQ010000097.1 GCA_902777615.1 uncultured Selenomonadaceae bacterium | reverse complement strand
GAGCCTGATGATGATCAAGCGTGCCTTCAGGGACGAGGCGGACGTTGAGATGAAGACCTCGGGTGTCGATGCTTTGGCATGGCTTGCTGAAAATGACGCCGATCTCGTTTTGCTCGACCTTCGGATGCCGGGGATGGATGGTTTTGACGTGCTGAGCGCGCTGAAGGGCAATCAGCACACCGTGGATATTCCCGTGATTTTCCTGACCGGAGATATCGGCGCGGAGTTGGAGTCCAAAGGCTTCGTCGCGGGAGCGACGGACTTTGTGCGTAAGCCTTTCGTGCCTGACGTGATGCGTCAGCGCGTGCGTCGCGTGCTTCGCTACGAATACTTGCAGGACCATTTGGAGCAGGAGGTTCATCGACAGACCAATCTCGCCGCCCGCCGCCTGGACGAGAGCAGACAGCTCTTCGAGGAAATGACCGTCGCGCTCGCCAAGACCATCGACGCGAAGGACAAATACACCCACGGCCATTCCGAGCGCGTTGCGGACTACGCGCGGAAGATTGCCGCCGGAGCGGGCGACGACGAGGACGCGCAAAAGCGCATCTACTATATGGGACTGCTGCACGACATCGGCAAGATTGGCGTGCCGGAGGGCATCATCAACAAGCCGGGCAAGCTGACCGACGAAGAATTCAGAATCATCCAGTCCCATACTACGATCGGGTTCGATATTTTACACGAAATCAAAACGTTTCCCGGCCTGTCCACCGGCGCGCGCTTTCATCATGAGCGCTACGACGGCAGGGGTTACCCAGACAAGGTTGCGGGTGAGGACATCCCGCGCCAAGCGCGCATCATCGCCGTCGCCGACGCTTACGACGCGATGACCTCCAGCCGCAGCTACCGCAAGGGACTGCCGCAGGACGTCGCCCGCGGCGAGATCGAGAAAGGGCGCGGCACGCAGTTCGACCCGGTCTTCGCCGACGTCATGCTGAAGCTGATCGACGAGGACAAGGATTTCACCATGCGCGACCACGAGGAGCAATAGAGAGAAATAAAAAACGTGCACAATCTTTTGCAGATTGTGCACGTTTTTGTGTCTCGTTATTATCGGACGAGGATTGTCGCCGTTATTGGATTTCTTTACACTCCGTGCTTGATCCGCCCTGCGACGCAGCAGGCGAGGAACGCCGCAGCGTCCATGGCTACGACGGTGGCGCCTACCGGGGTGCCCGCGAGGATTGACGCGAGAATGCCCGCGAGTGCGCAGAGGATGGAGAGCGTCGCCGCGCAGACCGTGACCGACAGGAACGTGCGGAAAATCCGCATCGCTGACAACGCCGGAAAGATCACGAAGGCCGAAATCAGCAGCGAGCCCACCAAGTTCATCGCGAGCACGATGATAACGGCGATGATGACCGCGAGCATCAGGTTGTACCGTCCCGCGCAGACGCCGACGGCCCGGGCGAAGTCCTCGTCGAAGGTCACCGCGAAGATTTTCTGGTAGAAAAAGACGAACAACAGCATGACCACGACGGAGAGCAGCACGGAGAACGTGACTTCCTGCTTTGTCAGGGTCAGGATCGAGGTGGAGCCGAAGAGCGTGCCGCAGACGTCGCCGGAGACGTTCGGTGAGGTGGAGAAGACGTTCATCAGCAAATAGCCGAAGGCAAGGGAGGTGACGGAGATCATCGCGACGGCGGCGTCGCCTTTGATGACCGTGTTCTTGCCGGTCTTGAGCAATAGCACGGCGGCGAGCAGCGTCAGCGGCAGCACGACGGTCATTTTGTTCGCCGCCTGCAGGACGGTGGCGACGGCAAGCGCGCCAAAGGCCACATGGGAGAGGCCGTCGCCGATGAACGAGAAGCGCCGCAGCACCAATGTGACGCCGAGCAGCGACGAGCAGAGCGCGATCAGCACGCCGACGATCAGCGCGTACCGCACGAACGGGTAGTCCATATAGAGCGCGAGCTTTTCAAAGGAGGTCGTCATGCGGTGCGCGCCTCCTTTTCACTCGCGGCGTCACGCATTTCGCGCAGGTAATCGTCCCGTGTGCCGAAGAAAAAACGGCTGCCGAGATGCAGGATATGCGTGGCGCAGGCGAGGGCCTCCGCGACGTCGTGAGTGATCATGATAATCGTGACGCCCGCTTGATTCAGTTCGCCGATGATGCGGTACATATCGGCGGTGACGGTGGGGTCGAGGCCCGACACCGGCTCGTCGAGGAACAGCAGCTTTTCTGCAGCGCAAAGCGCGCGCGCCAACAGGACGCGCTGCTGCTGGCCACCGGACAGGTCGCGATAGCAACGGTCAGCGAGTTCAGCGACGCCCATGCGCGCCATGTTCCGCTCCGCCGTCTCCTTTTCGTCCCGGTTGTAAAATGGGCGCAGCCCCATGCGCCCCTGGCAGCCGGACAATACGATTTCCCGCACCGAGGCGGGGAAGTCCCTTTGTACGTCGGTCTGCTGCGAGAGGTAGCCGACATCCCGCTTTTTCAGCCCGTCGCCGTAGACGACGCGCCCGGAGAGCGGCGCGCGCAGGCCGAGGAGCGTCTTCATCAGCGTGGATTTGCCCGCGCCGTTTTCACCGACGATGCAGAGGTACATTCCGGCCTCGACGGCGAAAGAAAGGTCTTTGACGATGGTTTCGCCTTCGTAGCCGAGGGACAGGTTTTCGCACAGAATTTGCGGTTGCGGCATTATTTCAACGCTTCCTTCAAGACTTCGAGATTGCTTCGCATGACTGTGAGGTAGTCGCGTCCGGCGGCGGATTTGTCCCCAACGGTGGACTGCATGGAGTCGAGGACGAGGATTTTCTGGTCGTGCTTCGCCGTGTTGTAGAGGATGGTCTCGGCGACTTTGCGGGAGCCGCCCTCGATGGTCAGGATGGCGGGCAGCTTCAGCTCGTCGAGCTTCGCCGCGAGGAAGGCGATGGTTTCAAAGCTGGCCTCGGTCTCGGCGGAGCAGCCGGGGAACGCGGCGAAATATTTGAGACCGTAATCGTCCACGAGGTAGCGGAACGGGAATCGGTCGCCGAACAGCAGCGTCTTTGTCGGCGAGGCAAGGGCAGCAGCGGTGTATTCCTGGTCGAGGGCGGAGAGCTTTTTACGATAATCCGCGGCGTTCGCCTTGTACGTTTCCGCGTGGGCGGCGTCGGCGCGGGCGAGGGCGTCGGTGATGGCGTCGGCGCAGAGCGCGGCGTTTTTCAGCGAGAGCCAAATATGTTCGTCGTACTCGTCATGGTGCTCGTGCTTCTCGTTGTCCTTATGATTTTCCTCGTGCTTGTGGCCGTCTTTCTCGTCTGGGTGTTTGTGGTCGTGGTGATGCTTGTGCGTGTCCATGCCCTCGACGGATTCCTCGTGCTTGAGCCGATCGCCGAGCGCGTCCATCAGCCGCAGCACGACCATGTTCTTGTTCACCGCTTCCTTGCGCGCGTCCTCGATCCACTGGTCCGACTCGCCGCCCACATAGATCAGGACGTCACAGGACGACAGTTTAACTAGGTCGTCCGCCGTGGGCTGAAAGCTGTGCATATCGACGCCGCTTTTGAGGAGCATCGTCAGCTCGACATTCGACGATTCGCCGCCGAGGATTTGCCGGGTCCAGTCGTAGAGCGGGAAAATCGTCGTGACGACTTTGAGCTTTTTCGGTTCGGGCTTCGCCTCGGGCGTTTGCGCGGCTTTTTCGCCGTTTCCGCCGCCGCAGCCGAGCATCGACAGCATCAGGGCGCATAAGAAAATCGAAAGAATCTTTTTCATAATGGTATAACCTCCCCAAATTTGTACAATCGTCATCATCGCCGCAAACGGCGCGTCAGCGGCAATCGGCGCACAGCCCGTAAATCACCGTGCGGTGCGCGTCCACGGCAAAGTCGTGGTCGGCGGAGATGTGCCGCCGCATTTCCTCGAACTGCCCGCATCGGATGTGCAGGAGCTTTCCGCAGCTTTCGCATTTGCAATGCACGAACGTTTCCGCTGTCGGCTGCTCCCCCGTGTACTCGAAGCAGGCGGCGCTGTTCTCGTCCACGATATATTTGCGGAGCAGACCCTCGCGCACCAGCGCGTCCGTCTGGCGGTAAAGCGTCGTCGTGCTGATGGGCTGCCCCAGCGCCTCGAAATGCGCATGGATGTCCGCAACAGTGATATGCTCGCCGCGCCGCGTCTCCAAATAATCCAGCAGCGCCGTCCGCTGCTTCGTCTTGTACTTCATCGCGTCCTCCCTTCGGACAAAAAACGAAATCGGAAACCGTTTCCTATTTTAACAGCCGAATTGTTTCTTGTCAATGAATACGGAAACGGTTTTCAAATTTTATAAATTCTGCCAAGAAAAAAGCAAGCCTTCCGAATAAGAAAGGCTTGTTTTGTAAAATTATTTCGTTTTATTGCGCGTCGAACAGCGGAATCGACGCCAGGAAGATGATGTCTGTGCGCTGGGCTGCGGCACCCTCCGCGACGGCTGCGGCCTCGCCGACGACGATACCGCCGGCCGCTTCCGCGAGACCGCGCAGCGCTTTCATCGAGCCGCCCTTGCTGATGACGTCGTCCAGGAGCAGCACTTTCCTTCCTTGGATGCGCTCCACGTCTTCGCGCATGATATAGAGGTGCTGCTTCCCCTTCGTCGTGATGGACAAATCCTCGACGCACAGGGGATTTTCCATGTACGCTTTGACGGACTTGCGCGCCGTCACGTAGCGCGGGAGCCCCAGCAAGCGGGAAAGTTCCTCCGCCAGCGGGATGCCCTTCGTCTCGGCGGTCACAATAATCTCCGTTTCCTTCGGCACCTTCGGGAGCAGCGCCTTCGCGCAGCTTTCCGTCAGCTCCACGTCGCCGAGCATGACGAAGGCCGCGATGGCCTCCGTGTCCGACAGGTTAAGGATCGGGAGCTGGCGCGTGCAGCCCGCGATTTTCAGTTCATGAAATCGGTTCGCCATAAGTAATTCCCCTTATGCGTTGGCCTTGCGGAAGCTCTCCATGAAGTCCGCGAGACGCTCGACACCTTCCAGCGGCATCGCGTTGTAAATCGAGGCGCGCATACCGCCGACGGAGCGGTGGCCCTTGACGCCGCAAAGAGACTTCGCTTTCGCCTCGTCGACGAATTTCTTTTCGAGGTCTTCGCTGGGCAGGCGGAACGTGACGTTCATGAAGGAACGGCTGTCTTTCGCCGCATGGCCCTTGTAGAATCCGTTAGAGTTGTCGATGGCGTCGTAGAGGATCTTCGCCTTTTTCGCGTTGCGCTCTGCCATCGCGGAGAGGCCGCCCTGCGCCTTGATCCAGGCTACGGTCTTGCCGACCATGTAGATGCAGAAGGCCGGGGGCGTGTTGTAGAGCGAGTTCTTTTCCAGATGGATGCCGTAGCGCAGCATCGTCGGGATGTCCTTGTGCTTGACGTCGAGGAACGACTTCTTCGCGACGACGACGACGACGCCCGCGGGACCGAGATTCTTCTGCGCGCCCGCGTAGATGAACGTGAACTTCGAGAAGTCCAGCGGACGGGACAGCATATCGCTGGACATATCGGCAATCAGGGGAACGCCGTTCGTCTCGGGAATGTAATGATATTCCGTGCCGTAAATTGTATTGTTGTAGCAAAGATGCAGATACGCGGCGTTGTCCGCGATCTTGATCTCGTCCTGCGTCGGCACATGACGGAAATCGTCGTCTTTGCTCGACGCGGCGATATGACCGACGCCGAGGATTTCCGCTTCCTTATACGCCTTCTCGGCGAAGCTGCCGGACACGACGTAGCTGCCGACCTTGCCGTCCCGCGCAAAATTCATCGGGACCATCGCGAACTGCGTGGACGCGCCGCCCTGCAAAAAGAGAACGTCGTAGTCGTCGCCGAGACCCATCAGCGAGAGAATGTCCGCCTTCGCCTGGTCGAGCACCGCCTCGAATTCCTTCGCACGGTGGCTGATCTCGATGATCGACTCGCCGGTGCCTTTGAAGTTCAGAAACTCCGACTGCGCTTCCTTCAGCACTTCCAAAGGCTGCGTAGCGGGACCGGGATTAAAATTGTAAACGCGATTTGCTTCCACAGAAAATTCCTCCTAATGTACAAAATATACATTTATTGTACCGCCCGCACGTGGAGCGGTCAAGCATCTTCATTACTTTTTTCCTCACCCATAGATTTTCGCTCTTTAACATGATATAATGGTTCACGGATTTTTTATTATGTATTTTGAATCTATAATGAAGGGGAGAAACGTCAAATGAAGGTTTTGGCAGCAGACGGCGTATCGGCGCGCGGCATTGAGATTTTACGGGAGGCGGGCTTTGAGGTCGACGTCAAAGATAAGATTTCGGCGGACGAGCTGGTCGCGACGATCGGAAATTACGACGCGCTGATTGTGCGTTCGGCGTCGAAGGTGACGAAGGACGTATTGGCGGCGGCGAAGAATTTGAAGATTATCGGCCGCGCGGGCGTCGGCGTGGATAATATCGATGTGCCGGAGGCGACGAACCGCGGCATCATCGTCATCAATTCCCCGGGCGGCAATACGACGGCGGCCACCGAGCATACGATGGGCATGATGCTTGCGATGGCGCGTCATATCGCGGTCGCGAACGAGACGACGCAGAAGGGCGAGTGGAATCGCAAGAAGTACACGGGCGTGGAGCTGATGGGCAAGACGCTCGGTATCGTCGGTCTCGGGCGTATCGGTAGCGGTATCGCGAAGCGTGCGGCGGCGTTCGGCATGACGGTCATCGGTTACGACCCGTATGTGAACGAGGAGCGCGCGCAGGCGATGGGCTTGGAACTCGTCGATCTCGAAGGTATCATCGCGCGGTCGGATTTCGTGACGGTCCATATGCCGCTGACGAACGAGACGCGGGATATGTTCAACAAGGATAACATCGCTCGGATGAAGAAAGGCGTGCGCTTCGTGAACTGTGCGCGCGGCGGCATCATCAACGAGCAGGATCTCGCCGACGCGGTAAAGAGCGGGCAGGTCGCGGGCGCGGCTATCGACGTGTTCACCTCGGAGCCGTTGGCAGAGGATAATCCGTTGCGCGGCGTGCCGGGCATTACGCTGACGCCGCATCTTGGCGCGTCCACGGTGGAGGCGCAGATCGGCGTTTCGATTGACGTGGCGGAGGGTATCGTTGCGGCGCTGAAAGGCGAGCCGGTTATGACGGCGGTGAATATGGCGCCGGTGTCTGCGCAGGCGATGAACGTGATCAAGCCGTTCTTCGATCTGGCGGAGCGTCTTGGCTGCATGGCGACGGCTCTCGCCGAGGGCGCGGTCACGTCGGTGGATGTCGAATACACGGGCGAGATTACCGACGTCAATACGAAGCTCCTGACAACGGCGGTGCTGAAAGGTATGCTGACGCCGATTCTCGAAACGAACGTGAATTTCGTCAACGCGCCGGGACTCGCGAAGGAGCGCAATATCTCCGTGAAGGAGGTCAAGAGTAAGGACAACGCGGACTATGCGAACACGATCCGCGTCAAGGCGACGGCGGAGAAGAAAGGCGTCGTGCTGGCAGGCGCGCTGTTCGGCACGGAGGGCCGCATTGTCGAGATTGACGGCTACCGCGTGGATCTCGACCCGCACAAGCACGTGATGCTCTGCCCGCACATCAACCGCCCGGGCGTCATCGGCAAGGTCGGCTCGATCATGGGCGCGGCGAATATTAATATCAGCGGGATGCAGGTCGGCAACACGGACAAGGAA
>CACYUQ010000096.1 GCA_902777615.1 uncultured Selenomonadaceae bacterium | reverse complement strand
CCTATGGAAGGATTCTGGGGCATCCTTAAGCGGGAGATGTACTACGGCAGACGTTTTACCAGCAAGTGTGAACTTATGCGTTCGATTGAAGCATACATTCATTATTACAACCACAAGCGTGTGCAACGTAACCTTGGTATCTTAACACCGATAGAGAAACACACCTTGTATTTAGCCGCATAAAAAAGGCCGACAGACAAATCTGTCGACCAAAGAAATCTTATATTTTTTTATTGTCCTCTTGACGGGGAGCAGTTCATCAGAAGTCTGCAGGGATTTTTAAGTTTTTCCCATTTTCGCCGATAATACCTGTAGAGATGTCAGATCTGTACAGGAGGATAGCTTATGGCGGTAAAGATCGATGGTTTTGGCCTGCTTGCCGGGGAAACAGGCAGCAGGCAGACGACAACAGCAAAAGCAGCAGATTTCCAGCAGTTGTTCTCCAGTCTGCTGGCCCAGCGCAAAGGCAGCTTGGAAAAGACGCTGGAGGCAATGGAAGAACGGCGCGAAGAGATCAAGCAACTCAAGGTTCAGCGCGAGTTTTCCGAGACTGTGAAACGCATCCTGCCCGATGGCAGCATCCGGATCTCCGTTTATGAGAACGGTCATCTGGAGAGCTGCTATCGCCTGATGCCGAAACTCCGGCCGGTGATCGACGAGTCAAAGCCGATTCCCAAGGCCCCCGATGGCACGGAGCTTATCGGACAGGCCAAGGTCAAATTCGTGCCGCGCCGGAACATCCTCGAAGAGATGCTCTGACGGCCTTATTTCACGATATGCTTGCCGCCGTAGTATCGCGGCTGCCAATAGTCACTGGACAGGCTGTCGATGCGGACGCCTTTGCTGGAGCTGGCGTGGATGAAGTCTCCATCACCCAGGTAGATGCCGCAGTGCGAGGCTCCGGGTTCATAGGTCGTGAAGAAGACGAGATCGCCGGGCACAAGCTGGCGGCTGCTGGTGGTGCGGCGTCCGAGCTTGTACTGCTCATCGGCTGTACGCGGTATGGCGATGCCGTTCTGGGCAAAGACGTATTGCAGGTAGCCGGAGCAGTCAAAGGCCTTGGGGGTTGTGCCGCCGAATTTGTAGGGCACACCGATATAGGACTTGGCTGTCTTGATGATGTCCTTGACCTTGCCCGGAGCAAGGATCGGTTTATTGTTCGGAGCAAGAGGAAGCTTTTGGTTGGGGAGCGAAGGCGCCGCTGGCGGCGGCACATTCGCTCCCCATTCGCGTTGCTTGGCCTTTTGGAGCGCCCGCCAGGTGGCATTGTTGACGATACCGGTCACGCGGATCTTCTGGTCGCGCTGGAATTCGGCAACAGCGCGTTCGGTTTCATTGCCATAGACGCCGTCAACGGAGCTGATGGTGTAGCCGATGGTCTTGAGCTTTTTCTGAAGCAGCAATACGTCATGACCGTGTGAGCCGGCATGAAGTGTGGGCGATGCAAAGGCAGCGCCAGTCAGGAACATAAGCGATACGCCAGTCAGGATGCCGGCGCGGAGCAACCGGGATTTCTTCATCGGAACCGTCCTTTCTGCCAAGAGGATAGCGGCTATTGGCCGTCAGGTCTCGCGCACATGGTCGAGGCCCTGGCTCATGAGCTTGACGACATGGTCGTCGTCAAGTGCGTACCATGCCTCTTTACCTTCCTTGTGGTATTTCACGAGTCGTGCGTCTCGCAGAACGCGAAGTTGATGGGAAATCGCCGATTGGCCCATGCCGAGAGCTTCGGCAATATCGCTGACACGCATTTCCTCTTCGGTCAAGAGCGCAAGCAGTTTGATTCTCGTGCTGTCACCGAGAATCTTGAACACGTTGGCCAGACGCTGGCTTGTGAAATCGTCCGGGGCGGCAAGTTTTTTCAGGTTGTGTATATGAGGAAGCGTATTCTGTACGGAAGCGGTTTCCATCGGTTTCCTCTCTTTCCGTGTTTTGTTGCTCATATATTCAGCTAATCGCATTATATGGCAACGAAAGATAAAATGCAAATATATTTCAACCGAAAGAAATAGCTCATATCAATAGACGCGCGAAACGTCATAGCCCGCTTTTTCCAGCGCGGAAATAATCGTGCGGATATGGTCTTCGCCGTGGGTCTCACAGGTGACTTCGAGCTGGACTTTTTTGAAGCTGTCCGTGACGCCCGCTTGGTTGTGTTCAAGCTTCGTGACATTGGCATGGGTGTCGGCGAGAATTTGCGCGACGGCGAGGAGCTGGCCCGGCTTGTCCGGCAGCATGACGCCAAAGCAGAAGACGCGTCCTCGGTCAATTAGCGCCTTGTCAATCAAAGCGGCAATGGTCGAGATGTCGATATTGCCGCCGCTGACAATCGCGACGACCTTCTTGTTTTTCATTTTCAGTTTCGACAGCGCGGCGAGAGAAAGGACGCCCGCGCCTTCGGCGACCAATTTATGCTTTTCAATCAGCGAGAGCAGCGCGCTCATGATTTCCATTTCCGAGACGGTGATGATGCTGTCCAGATATTTTTTGCAGAAGGCGTAAGTCAGTGTACCCGGCGTCTTGACCGCGCAGCCGTCGGCCACGGTGTCGACAGCGGGAAGCGTCGTGATGCCGCCGGCCTTGAACGCTGCTTTCATGCAGGCTGCGCCCGCCGGTTCGACGCCGATGACTTTGACGTGCGGATTGACAAGTTTCGTCGCCAGCGCGACGCCGCTGGCAAAGCCGCCGCCTCCAATCGGGACGAGAATCACATCGACGTCCTTGCAATCGTCAATGATTTCCTTTGCGGTCGTGCCTTGGCCCAAAAGTACGTTCAGGTCGTTGAACGGATGGATATAGACGTATCCTTTTTCTTTCTGCAGCTCCAGTGATTTCGCATAGGCGTCGTCAAAGGTATCACCGTGCAGTACGATTTCCGCACCGTAAGCGCGCGTTGCCTCGACTTTCAAAATCGGCGTAGTTGCCGGCATACAGATGACGGCCTTGACGCCAAGCTTCTGCGCGGAAAAAGCGACGCCCTGTGCGTGATTGCCAGCCGAGGCGGTGATGACGCCCTTCGCGACTTCTTCGTCTGTCAGCTGGCTGATCCGGTTGTATGCGCCGCGCAGCTTGAACGAGCCGGTGACCTGAAGATTTTCCGGTTTCAGGAAAACGGTGTTTCCACAGACTGAGGAAAAATAAGGACTTTCGATCAAAGGCGTTTTGACAGAGACGTTATCCAGATAAAAGGCGGCACGATAAATGTCGGCGATGGTTGTCCGCTCGACAATAGAGGCGACGTCCTCGTTTTCTTTTATGTTCGGCTTATTTTCTGTCATGACGATTTCTTCCTTTCTTGCGTAATGTGTAAAGTTTATAACAATTTGCGGCTCAATGCAAGAAAACCTATGAGAAAACCAAGAAATCTTTTGCTTTTGGCAGGATTTTTTTGTTCAATCGCGAATATTTGTATATCATAGTATACTATGAAAAAAGTCCTGATTAGGAAAGGAGAACAGCTCTATGAAAAAGATATTGGTTCCGGTAGACGGCTCGGAAAGTTCGGGGCGCGCGTTTGAGAAAGCAGTTGAATTGGCAGCTGCGTTAAAAGCGAAGTTAGCGTTCCTTTATGTAGCGAATGTCAACCAGTTGGCAGTGAATTCCTGTTTATCGGCGGAGCTTTTGGAGGCGGTGAACAAAGCGGGGGATATTGTTCTCACGCACGCCGAGGAAAACGCGCCGGAAGGCGTAGAGACGGAGCGGATTTTGGAGACGGGCTCGCCCGCGCCGACTATCGTCGACGTGGCGGAGGATTGCGGCGCAGATCTTATCGTCATGGGTAGCCGTGGCCTTGGGCTTGTCAAAGGTGTGTTGCTCGGCAGCGTGAGCCAATATGTGGTGGAAAATGCGAAATGCGCCGTCATGGTGGTAAAATAACTAGGATGGATTGAGAGTTTTTATGAACGGTCAAAATGAGCTTATCGGTGTTCTGGCGCGACGTGCGCGCGTTATCGCGTGGGCTTACGATGCGCAGAAGGACTGTCTGACATATTGGCTGCCACAGAAGGACGGTTCGTCGCAAATAAAGGATATAAAAAATTCCGACACGGTCGATGAGTGGTGTTTTCTTTGGGAAGGACAACCGACGGGAGGCGTTGATGTCCACGAGCCAGGAAAAAAGGATGGCGCGATTTTTCGGTTGACTTATAAACGGCTGGATAGTATAGGGGCGGTCGTCGGATTTGCCGAAGTGCTTTCCATGCCAAAAGGAGACAAGGCGTATCGAGGCGGGGTTATCTGCAACGAGGTTGAGCTGACCGCCAGGATAAATGCCGATATGTTGTTACTCAACGCACGGGAAAAGGGCGTTTTGTTTGCTATCGGGATTGACGAGGGGGATCGCGGCAATTTGGCCGATGAAAGCCAAAAGGAAAAATGTGTTGAGATTATGATGGCAACGATTCGTTCGGAGTTTCGTGATAAAGATATTTTTGGGTTTCTTTGGGACGCGCGATTTATCGTCTTTTTCCGGGGCGCGCTTTCCATTGATGTGTTGGAACGTCGCGCGCAGCATTTTCTCGATGAGTTTTCTCGGCGCGCTCTCGACTCGTCGATTACGGCTTCCTGTACGATTGGTATTGCCGTCACGGGGGGAGGACGCTCCACGGCGAAGGAATTGATGGCGGCAGCGGGGCAGACACTGGATGATGCGATGCTTCGCGGCGCAAATCATTATCGGATGTTTGAGAGTGAAAAGTACTGACAATACAAGAGTGAATAACGGAGGCCCTCGATAGAGGGCTTTCTTTTCTTTTTCTTAAAATTGGATTAAACTTTATAATCTATAAAGGATATTTGCTTGGTATTGTCGAAAAAACCATCATTTCCCGGATGGCTGTATTTTGTGTATAGATGGAGAGGAAGAAAATGAAATCGGGCAAGACGCGTATTTTTCTAATTTTGGCGATTGTGTTGGTCGTAATCGTCGGTTTTCGCGTGGCAAAAAATATCATGGGGCGCAGCGAACAGGCGAAAAAGAGTCGTCAAGGTACGGTGGTTTCTGTGGTGGCCGAGCATCCTCGACGGCAGACCGTTGTGCCGAAAATCCGTTTTTCCGGTACGTTGGAACCGATTTGGCAGGCTGATGTCGCTGCAAAGGTAGACGGACGTATCGAGCGGGTCTTGGTGTCGGAAGGACAAGCCGTCGCTGCGGGAGAGGATCTCGTTGTCTTGGAACAGAAGGATATGTCGGCGGCTTATCTGGCGGCGGAAGGCGCTTATGTGGACGCTCGGACGAATCTCGAAAAGACGGCGATGGATCTTGAGCGTTACGAAAAACTATTAGAAGACGGCGCAGTCTCGCGGGAAGCGGTGGACCATTTGCGCTTTGCCCATGCGAACGCGGCGGCAAAGTTGGACGCAGCCAGGGGCGCTCTTGATGCAGCGCAGTCGAAGCTCGGCGGTACGACGGTTTCGACGCCGAGAGCGGGCATTATCCAGAAACGCTATTATCAGGAAGGCTTTTACGCAAAGGTCGGTACGGCGCTTTTCAATATCGCGGACATTTCGACGCTTCTGGCAAAGATTCACGTGCCGGAGGGCTATGTCGCCAGCGTCGCGCCTGGGGGCGTTGTGGATTTTACAATCCCGTCGATGGCGGGAGACGACAAGAGCGCGCGAGGAACGATTACGCGGGTCGCTCCGGTGGCGGACAGCGCGTCGCGAACTTTTGAGGCGGAGGTTTCCATTGACAATTCTGACGGACGGCTTAAAGGCGGCGTTTACGCGGATGCGGTGATTACGACGAAATCGAAAGATAACGTGCTGACCGTGCCATTCTCGGCTATCGTGATGCGCGACGATCAGCGTACGGTTTATGTCGTAGAAAATGATACGGCGGTGCGCCGTGTCGTTACGACCGGCTACATCGGCGACGATCTCGTAGAGATTCTCGGCGGCATCACGGAGAACGACCTTGTAATCGCTGGCGGGCAGAATAAGCTTCGCGAGGGGAGTACCGTCAAGGTCGTGGACAGGCTCGACGGGGACTCGTCAGGAGAAAGCAAATAAGGACATTTTTTAAGGAAGATTTTTTATGATTGAAACTTTTATCAAACGGCCCGTTTTCACGACAATGTTCATTCTCGTGCTGGTCGTTTTCGGCATCCGCTCATATCCGGAGCTCGGCGTTGATTTGTACCCGGACGTCGATTTGCCATTGGTGGGCGTCACGGTGACTTATGAAGGTACCGCGCCGGAGGAAATGGAGACGCTGATCACGAAACCTATCGAGAACCGCGTTAGCCAAGTCTCGGGTATCAAGACCATCACGTCGACGATTCGCGAAGGATTTTCGCAAACGGTGTTGGAATTTGACATTGGCGTCGACCCGAAGGCGATGGCCAGCGAAGTGCGCGAAAAGGTGGCGACGGTGCGTCGCCGTCTGCCTGACGACATCGACGAGCCGACGGTGCAGAATTTCGACACGTCTTCGCAGGCAATCGCAGCCTATACTTTTGCCTCGGATGTGCGTCCGCCGCAAGAGGTGCGTCGTCTCGTGGACGACCGTGTAAAGGATGAGCTTCAGCAGCTCGACGGCGTGGCGGAGGCGTCGGTGGTCGGCGCTAGCTCCAGAGCCATAAAAATCCATGTGATACCGGAAAAGTTGAAAGCCTATGGTATTTCCATCCAAACGGTATTGCAGCAAGTCAACGCGGCGAACTATAACACGCCGGGCGGAAAAATCCGCGACGGGCAGAATACCATCACCGTCCGTACGGTGGGCAAGTTATACAGCATCGACGATTTCAAGCAGATCGTCGTTGCCAGCCACAACGGAAAGCCTGTCATGCTCACCGATGTGGCCGACGTGGAGGACACCTGGGAAGACGAGGAGACATATTCCCGGGCGAATGGCATCCCGTGCGTTATCGTGTTCGTTCGAAAGCAGTCCCGGACCAATACGGTCGAGGTCGTGGATCGCGTGAATGCCACGTTGAAGGAGATGCAGAAAAACGATCTGCCGCCGGATATCCGCGTGGATATTACTCGCGACCAGTCCCGTTACATCCGTGAGAACGTGGCTGATGTTTGGAACACGATCCTGTTTGGCGGTTTCCTTGCACTGGCCATCACTTACCTGTTTTTGCAGGATTTACGCGCGACCATTATCGGCGGCCTCGCGATTCCGACTTCCATTGTCGCCACCTTCTATCTGATGCGGCTGATGGACTTCACGCTGAACAATATGTCGCTGATGGGGCTTTCGCTGGCGGTAGGTTTCTTGATTGACGACGCGATTGTCTTGGTTGAAAATGTTTTCCGTCATATTGAGATGGGCAAGAATCCGATGACGGCGGCGGCGGACGCGACGAAAGAATTGGTGCTGGCCATCCTCGCCACGTCCATGTCCTTGATGGCGGTTTTTGTGCCGATTGGTTCTATGGGCGAAGTGGTCGGTCAATATTTTAAGCAGTTCGGTTTGACTGTCGCTTTTGCGTTGGCTTTTTCCACGATGTCTGCTTATACGCTAACGCCGATGGTATCAGCTCATTGGCTGCACGACCCGACGAAGAAAGACGGGAAGGAATCTTTACGTCCGCCGTTTATCGAGTGGGTGCTGGAACGCTTCGAGGCGGCGTTTGATTCCATGCGGGAAGCGTATGATCGTCTAATGAAATTCGCGGTTGTTC
>CACYUQ010000095.1 GCA_902777615.1 uncultured Selenomonadaceae bacterium | reverse complement strand
ATTGCCATCGAAGACGGGCGCATTGTCCGTGACCAGCAGCGGGGAGGATATGGTTATGAAGCTTAGAACAGGTGAATATTTTATTCAGGAGGTATTCCGCTCCCTGCGGCGCAACAACTGGATGTCCTTTGCCTCCATCGGCACGGTGGCGGTGTCGCTGTTCGTGCTGGGGATGTTCCTGATCCTCGTGATGAATATGAACCGCATGACGGCTTCGCTGGAGTCGCAGGTGGAGATCAGCGTCTATGCGAAGGACGAAGTGAATGAGAGCGGCCTTCGCACGCTGGAGGAGCGCATCGCCGCGATGCAGGGCATCGAATCCGTGAAGTTCGTAGACCGAGACAAAGCGATGGAGCGCTTCCGGGAGCGGCTTGGCGATCAGCAGTTCCTGCTGGACGCGCTCGGCGATACGAATCCGCTGCCGAATTCTTTCGAGGTGCGGGTGCTGCACCCCGATATGGTGCGGACCGCCGCCGAAGCCATTCGCGAATTACCGGGCGTCGAGCAGGCGAAGTACGGGCAGGATGTGGTCGAGCATCTTTTCGACATCACGCGGCTCGTGCGGCTGTTCGGCCTCGCGCTGATGTTCGTGTTGGCGCTGGCGACGCTGTTCATCATTTCCAATACGATCCGGCTTACGGTGTTCGCGCGGCGCAAAGAGGTCGCGATCATGAAGTATGTCGGCGCGACGGATTGGTTCATCCGTTGGCCGTTTCTCTTGGAAGGCGTGGTGCTGGGGTGTCTCGGCGGCATCGTGGCGGCGCTGGCGCTGCGCGGCGTGTATCGCATCATCGCGGCGAAGATTTACGATACGCTGGCGTTTTTCCCGCTGATCCCGGAAAACCCTTTCCTGCACTATGTGACGGTGGCGATCCTCATTTGCGGGATGCTGATCGGCGCACTGGGCAGTACGATTTCGCTGAAGAAATTCCTTAAGGCGTAAGGAGTGCAGCGATGAACAAGATGAGCAAATGGAAGGCGCGTGCCGCCGCCGCTTCTCTCGCCCTGTTGGTCTCCCTTTCCCCTGCGTCTTACGCGCTGGCAGACGAGACCGAGGAGCTGGAATCGCAGCTTCAGGACCTGCAAAAGAAAGCAGAGGAGCAGCAGGCGAAAACGGACAAGCTGGACGCGCGCATCGGCACGATCTCGGAGCAGCTTCGGGAGCTGTCGGAGGATGTGAAGGAAGCCGAGACGGAGTACAACGCCATCGAAAGCGAGCTTCAGGCGACGGAAATGCGCATCGAGCAGAACCAGGAGCTTTTGGAGGAAACTGAGCGTGAGCTGGCCGACAAGCAGTCGCAGCTTCGCGGGCGCATCCGGAACGTCTATATGCACGGGCAGATCAGTTATATCGACGTGTTGTTCGGCGCGAAAGATTTCTCGGACTTCTTGACACGCATGGATCTCTTCAAGCGCGTGATTGCCAGCGACTACGAGCTGGTTCAGACGGTGCAGGCGGCGAAGCGCACCGTCGAAGCGACCCGCGCCGCGCTGGAACGGCAGCGCGCCGAAGAAGCGCGTTTGGCTCGGGAGGCCGAAGAAAAGCATCAGGATCTCTTGGAGAAACAGGCGGACAAGAACGCGCTCTTGGCAAAGGTGGAAAACGACCGCGAAGTCTCGCAGCAGGCTTATGAAGAGTTGCTTGCCGCGTCTCAGGAAGTCGAGCGTTTGATTCAGGCGAGCCGCTATCGGTACCAATTCCCCGGCGGCGGATCCGGTGCGATGATATGGCCGCTGATCGGCGAGATCACCTCGGAATACGGCTGGCGCATCCATCCGATTTACGGTACGAGCCGCTATCACAGCGGCATGGATATCGGCGGCGACTATGGCGACCCGATCCTCGCGGCCGCGGCCGGCATCGTGACCTACTCCGGCTGGATTTCCGGCTATGGCTACGCTGTCATTATCGACCACGGCGGCGGCATCTCGACGCTGTACGGGCACAACGAGGCGCTGGCGGTCAGCGAAGGGCAGACCGTCGCGCAGGGGCAGGTCATCGCTTACTGCGGTTCGACGGGCAATTCCACAGGACCGCACTGCCATTTCGAAGTGCGCGAAGGCGGCGAGCCGGTGGACCCGATGGGATACTTATAAGGAAAATTTCGGAGGCTTTGTATTTTGATAATACGGATCATCAAGTGGCTTTTTCTCGCGGCGCTGTCGTTGACGGCGGCGGTGATCCTAGTCATGGCGGGAATCGTGTACACGCTCGGCCTCAACGAAGGGAAAGTGGCACAGCTCGGGCGGTTTTTCGCGACAATGCGCTTCATCGAAACGCAGTACGTGGACGAAGTGGAGCCGTCACAGCTCATTGACGGCGCGATTTCCGGCATGGTGCGTTCGCTGGGCGATCCCCATTCCGCTTATCTCGACCCGACCGCGTACAAGAAGCTCAAGGAACATTCCGAGGGCACCTTCGGCGGCATCGGCGTCGTGATGGGATTTGACGACTCTGAGGTGCGCGTCATCTCCGTCATGGAAGGGACGCCGGGCGAAGCGGTCGGACTCAAGGCCGGTGACCGCATCCTGCGCGTGGACGGGGAAGCAACGAAGGAAATGGCGCCGGAACTCGTCGCCGCGTCCATCCGAGGCGAAGCAGGCTCAGAAGTCGTGCTGACCATCGGGCGCAGCGGCGAAGCAGACCGGGATTACGCGATTACCCGCGACCATATCCGCGTCAAGACCGTCGCGGGCCAGATGGTTGAAAATGAGCCGGGCGTCGGCTATATCCGCATCGTGCAGTTCAGTGAGAACACGGGCAAGGAATTCAAAGACGCGCTGGCCTCTTTGAAAGAACAGGGGATGCAGGCCATGATTCTCGACCTGCGCGCGAACCCCGGCGGACTCCTGACCGCCTGCGTGGAAATCGCGAAGGAGATCGTGCCTGCGGGGCTGATCGTTTCCGTCGTCGATCGCGATGGCAACAAAGAAGAATATTATTCGGAACTGACCGAGACCGGACTGCCGATCATGGTGCTGATCGACGAAAACAGCGCCAGCGCGTCGGAGATTCTCGCGGGGGCATTGCACGATACCGGCGCGGCACAGCTCGTCGGAAAGACTTCGTACGGCAAAGGCTCGGTGCAGGTCATTATGCCGATCCCGGGGCAGGAAGATGCGGTGAAGCTGACCATCGCACGCTACTACACCCCCAGTGGCGAAAGCATACAGGGCACCGGCATCCGTCCCGACTTCGAAGTGGAAATACCCGAGAACGCGAAAGAAGATACGCAGTTCCTCGCCGCCGTCGCCCAGCTCAAAGCAAAACTTCCCCAACTGTCACAGCCGGCGGCGCAGCCTGAATTACAACCCGAACCGCAGCCGCTGCAACCGGCTGAACCGCAGCAGGAACAATAACCGATACCCCAATCCGCGCAATAACTTCTTCCCGGCGTTTCGCCGGGAATTTTTTTCTCGAATTCCCGATTTTCCTTCATCTGCGAATATAAGATATTTTTTCTTCATAAACTCTTTCAATTTGAAATAAAATCGGTTATAATAATACCCATGGGGGTATATTTTCGGACGAGCACGGCTTTTCTCCGCGCCGGACACGAAAAAGCCCGTATGAGCAATGTTGAAAGGAACTGTAAACAGTTCCCAAGCTGGAGGGATTATTTATGGCAGGAGTCGTCATGGGACGCCGGGAAAGAAAAAAGCTGCAATCGAAACAAACGATCCTTGCGGCGGCTGTGAAAAAATTCATGGCTAAAGGAGTCAAGGAAACGTCCATCGCCGACATCATGAGTGAAGCTGAACTCGGTATCGGGACGTTTTACAACTATTTTGAGTCGAAGGAAGCGTTGCTTCTCTGTTTGCTGGACCAGATCGTCGAAGAGACCCGTCGTCTGGCGGACCGTCTGATGGCGGAAAAGATCCCCGCCACCGAAGTGCTGGAAGAAATCGTAATGCTGACAGCGGAAAAGCTGGACGCAAACCGCTTCGTGCTGCCGCTGTTCTTGAGCGCGGCGGATCGCGCCGCGATGCCGCGGCCCAAGCTCGATCTGGTTCCGAAGCTCGCCCCGGCCTTCCGCTCCGTGTTCGCCGACATCGTGAAATATGGACAGGCACGCAAGGATTTCCGCGCGGACGTGCCGGTGGAGATCGTCACGGAGCTGTTCCATTCCATCTTCCAAGCGGCGTCGTTCAGCTCGTTGGCGCTGCCGTTCACGCACAACGTCAAGATGAAGATCGAGTTGCTGCTGTCCGGATTGCAGCCGCGAAAATAAGACAGACAAGAGAGAGGAAATCATTCCCCTCTCTTTTTTATCATCCAACACGTCCATCATCACAGAGGTGACATTATGAGCTATCAGGTAGAATACAGCACCAGCCCGATCGATATGCGTTCGCTCCGGCAGAAATACCAGGATCAAGAAAAATTCATGGCCTATTGCCGCGAATGTCCGCGCTACCTTGCGCGCTGGTCCTGCCCGCCGCTTTCCTTCGACGTCGGCGAATTCTTGGCGCCCTATGCGTCGGTTCATCTCGTATGCGCGAAAATCCTGCTGGACGAGGAAACCATCCGCGCCGCCGACACGGCGGAAAAAATCAAGACCGTCGGCTGGGACATCGTATCGGCCGTGAAGCTCGACCTCGAAAAGCGGATGCTCAAGCTGGAATCGCTGGTCCCGGGCAGCCTGTCCCTGTCCTCGGGGGGCTGCAATTTCTGCGAGCATTGCACCCGTGAAACGGGGGAGCCGTGCCGCCAACCGGACAAGATGCGCTACTCGCTGGACGCCTTCGGCTTCGACCTCTCGGCCATCACCAAAGACGTCTTCCAAATCGAAATCCTCTGGTGCAAAGACAGGCTGCCGGATCATTTCACCCTGATCCACGCCCTCCTGACAAACGAACCGGTCAACAAGGAACGATGGGAAACCGTAGGCTTGTCCGGCTAATACTCATCTCAGGCCAAAAGTTTAAATCAAATTTGAAACTGAGATACGCCTGCTTCGGAGGCTATACCTCTTTCGGGGCACAGGCCGCCGAGCCTGCGGCGCGTCTGACGTCTCATGCAATCGCAGTAAAGATTTAAAAAAATTGACTGCGATTAGGATAAAAAACGAGCAAACGCAAAACTGCCGCGTGAAGATATGCCTTCACGCGGCAGTTTTGCGTCTGTCTATTTACGCTGTCGTTCAGAACATGAAAGCTACGCTTACTCCGCCTGTCAGTCCTTGCTTCTTTCCCGCGAAGCCCGCGAGGTTCAGGTCGAGCTTCCACGGGCTCTTATCGTCCGGCTCTATCGTCGCGCCGATTTCCGCCCGCAGACTGCCGCCGCTGGTATCCGTGCCGCGGATCGCGAAGCCGTCCGCCGTTCCTCTCGCCTTGCCGTCGAATTCATGCTCGTAGGCCAGCCCGCCGTAATAATTCCACTTGCCGCCGCGCTTCAGCGTGTACCGCGCGCCCACGCGGATCACCTTGCTCGTCAGCGCGTCAAGATCGTAATGGCCGCCCATGTCGAAGGACGTGCTGTTCCGGCGATTCAGGAAGAATCTGCCGTAGACGTCCACGCTGTCGCCGTTTTTCAGCGCGACTTCCTTGCCCACGCCGAGGTGCAGGCCCCAATACGGCGCGTCCACGTCGCAGTTGTACGGTTCGTCGTTCTCGTCGAGCATCACGCTCCGCGTTTCCCCGTGGACGCTGCCCGCCCGGAGACTCCCTTCGACGTATGCGCCGCCTTTCGCCGTATATTTCGCGAGAAGCCCGCCGCCCGTGTAGTAGGTGAAGCCGTCGCCCCGCAGGTCGCCGTTGTACGTGGTGTAGTTACCGCGCCCGTACTCGAAGAACGCGCCGTACTCGAAAGTGCCGCGCGGTTTCTCGTTTTTCCGTCCGAGGGCCAGCACCGCGTTCCATGACTTGACGTCGATATGGCTGCCCGTCTCCTGCCGGATCGAGCCGCCGCCCATCTGTGCGTAGGACGCGACGCCGTCCGCGCCGACGTTCGCCGCCTGCGAAAGCCCTTCCGTGGCCGCGCCGATGAAGTCGTTTCCGGCGGAGAGCGTCGCCATGCCCGCCCCCGCGCCCATCAGCGCGTTGTGCGTCTCTTCCTGTACTTCGACGTCGGGCGTGCCGTCCGGTTTCGTATTCACCTCGAAAATCAGATCGTTCTCGTTCTTCTTTACCGTACCTGTGCCTTTGAGCGTCGTGCCGAACCGAAAGGAAACAGTTTTTTCATAAGCCGGATAGGCTGCCGGAATCGCCTTTTCGATCAATGTCGTTTTCATTGCCGCCGTCACTCTAGGCACGTTGGTGAAAATGATGCCTTCCGCGTTGATGGTTGGCTGGCCGCCGTCTGCGTTCGTCATCGCGCCCGCGTCTCTTGTTCTCAGCGCAGGCGTTCCCCATCGCGCGTGGCGGATGTTGATGGTCTGGAAATTTTTCACATTCCCCTGCACCGTGTTCGCGCCCAAAAGGTTCAGCGTGTTGCCCGTGACGACGTCGTAGTCGCCATCGTTCTTATAACCGCCGAAAACTTCGCCGTTTATAGTGGTATTGATTAGGCGAACCGTATTGTTCGTAGCGTCGCCGTCTTGATGTGCATAACCGCCGAAAACGGTACCGTTGTTGACGGTAGTGCCTTTCAGCGTAACGGTATTGCCTGCGGCTGTGCCTGAGCTTGCAACACCGCCGTAGACGAGATTGTTGATTATGGAGTTAGTCGCTATGACGGTATTACCTTTGACCGTACCCTGTATTGCAGAGCCGCCGCAAACTCCTCCCATAACGGTAGCGCCGTTCAGCGTGACCGTATTACCCGTCACGTCGGCGCTAGAACTGACGCCGCCGTTAACCGAGCCATAAACGGTAGCGTTGTTCAGCGTAACCGTATTGTTTTTAGCTTCGCCCCAAGCATAACTGCCGTAAACGTCACCATTTCTAACGGTAGCACCGTTCAGCGTAACCGTATTGTTTTTAACTTCGCCCCCACCATTACTGCCGTAAACGTCGCCCTCAACGGTAGCGTTGTTCACCGTGAGCGTATTGTTGCTGTCATCGTCAACGTTGCCGCATAATATCCCATAATAGTCCTCGTTGATGACCGTATCCGTCGCCGACGCGACCCCGCCGCCCGCGATCCACAGGGATACGGCGAGGACAAGGGCAGTATATTTTGGGGCGCGGGAGGCCTTGCGGTTTCTCATTGGATATGCTTCCTTTCGTGTATATGGTGTTGGCGAGTCAGAACATGAATGCTACGCTTACTCCACCGGTGAGGCCCTGCTTCTTTCCCGCAAAACCTGCGAGGTTCAAATCGAGGCTCCACGGCGAATTCTCACCCGGCTTCATCGTCGCGCCCAGCTCCATGCGAGCGCTGCCGCCGCTGGTCTCGGCGGCGCGGATCGCCACGCCGTCCGCCGTGCCTGTCGCTTTGCCGTCCAGCTCATGCTCGTAGGCGAGGCCGCCGTAGAAGTTCCACTTCTCCCGCTTGACATTGTACCGTGCGCCGAGACGGAGCACGCTGCTCGTCACCGCGTCGAGGTCGTAATGGCCGCCCGCGTCGAAGGATACGCCGTTCTTCCGGTTGAAGAAGTACTTGCCGTAAACGTCGACGCTGTTGCCGTCCGCGAGGGCGATTTCCTTGCCCACGCCGAGGTGGAATCCCATGTACGGCGCGTTCGTCTCGTAGCTGTACGGGTTGCC
>CACYUQ010000094.1 GCA_902777615.1 uncultured Selenomonadaceae bacterium | reverse complement strand
ATGCCCGGACCGATACGTACTGAAATTGGAAATCTCGCCGCGGACCATCACATTTTGCAGGATGGGGTCGCCCGCAATCAGGTTCCGTATCCATTTCGTCACTTCGCCGACGCTGTGAACGCTTCCCATACAAACCTTCCTCGCTCGTAAGAAAAAAGCCAGACCCCTGTTTCTTGAAGCCCGGCTTCTTGTAACTCCTTATTGCTCATCCCGCATCATTGTCCCGAGAACGCCGTTGACGAAACGCCCCGAGTCGTCCGTGCCGAACCTCTTTGCCAACTCTACCGCCTCGTTGATGACGATACCCGGCGTCACGTCCGGACTGTTTTGCAGCTCGTACACGGCCAGCCGCAAGACGCTTCGATCGATGCCCGCCATGCGCGGCACCTTCCATTCCTTGGAAAGCTTGGAAAGCGTATCGTCAATCGACGCGAGGCTCTCGCAGGTCCCCGAGACGAGCGTCCACGCATAAGCGTAATCCGCTTCCTGGTTCCTCTTGTCCGAGGTCTCCGGCGCACCGTCCTGCCATGCCGCGTCCAGAGCCCGTTTCCATTCGTCCCTCGCGCCCTCCGGCGAAGGGTTCATATCGAGCTGAAAAAGCGCCTGCATCGCCGCTTCCCGCGCCCGTCTCCGACTCATACTTCGATTACCTCCTGCGAACCAGCTCGCGCAAATCGCTCAAGCGAAACTCCCGAAGCTTTTGCAGCCAAACGTCGTCGCCCTCGTCAATCCGCTGCCCCAACAAAAGCCCGATTGCCACGCAAACCCCGATGAACAGCATATTCCAAAAGCCGAACAAAAGAATCGACACCGCAATCAAAGCACCCACTATGGCGCCCAAAAGACAGCCGCGATGATTCTCCCACGCCTCCTGGAAAAGCCGTAAACATTCTTCTTTCATTTCGCTGCCCACCATCCGTCAGGACACACGCGACTTTTTCGCCGCATCCTTGCCCGCAATCTCGGCGACCGAAATATCAATCGAATAATCCGTAAGACCGAGCACTTCGTTCATCTGCTCCGAGACCGCCGCCCGGACCGCGTCCGAAATCTGCGCGACATTCTGTCCCGCTTCCAGCCCCAGCTCCAGAGCGACCGTCACCGACGACGAAGGTGCGACGCCTTCGCCCGCCACACGGCGCGACTCCACCTTCGCCTCGACGCTCTCGACGCCGTGGACTCTCGCCGCTCTCTCGGCAAGTCCGGACACCGCCGACACCGCGATGCGCACCTCTCCGCTCGCACCGTGTACGACGACAGCTTCCGGCTCCTTGGCCTGCTTCTCCTCGCTCTTCGACCCGCAGGAAAAACTGCACGCCAAAAGATGCACGCTGAAAAGAAAGACAAAAGCTGCCGCCGCCATCGTCTCCCAACGTGACAACGCGAACGCCACTTCATTCAGGATAGTGGGAATCGGGAACACCGGCAGGCAGAGCACAATCACGCCCAACGCCGCCAACGCGATAGCCAGCGTGTACAGGAACAGCAAAAAACGATTGATATATCCCATACTCTCTATGCCTTCCTCACATCAACGAACGCGAGCGGCTTCCTCTTCCTTCGGCTCCTCCTCGGGAACGCCGACGCCCTGCACATGCACATTGACCTCGACCACGGAGAGGCCCGTCATCGTCTCGATGGCCTGCTTGACATTCTCCTGTACCGCCAGCGCGACTTCGGGGATACGCACGCCATACTTCACGATAATATAAAGATCCACGGCCGCTTCCGTCTCGCCGACTTCGACCTTGACGCCCTTCGCGAAATTCTTCTTGCCGAGGATTTCCGCAATACCGCCGGCAATACCGCCGCTCATGCCTTCGATGCCCTTGACTTCCGTCGCGGCCAGTCCGGCGATGATGCTGACGACCTCGTCCGCAATCCGTACAGCGCCCAGCGCGCCCTTCTTGTTCAAAGCCTCCGTCGATTTGTTGTCTGCCATGAAAAAAACCTCCCCATTATCATAATTTCTGCCATTCGGCAGGGCAATCCTTCGTCTGTCCCACAAACGGGAGACAAATTACCTTTTATATTATAACAGACATCACCGCACTTCACAATCAAAATTCCCAAAACAAAAAACGCCCGCCATATAAAATTTTAACCGCACCCAAAAATTCTGGAGTAAGAAAATCAAGAAATCAAGAAATCAATTTTTCTGATTTTCTTACTCCAGAATTTTTTACTGAAATGCAAAAACGGCGTGCCACCCGAAATTTTGGGAACGGCACGCCGTTTAAATGTTTTGCTTTTTTGACTTTTTTACACTTCCAGCGGTACGAAATCGAACTCCGCGAAATCGAAAAGGCCGCGGTCGGTGAGCTTCAGCTCCGGGATGACGGTGAGCGCCATGAAGGTCAGCGTCATAATCGGCTCCACGTCCGCGCTGACGCCGAGCTCCGTTCGCGCCTTTTCGTGGAGAGCTTTCAGTCGCCCCGCAACCCATTCGCCGCTTTCGGTGGTCATCAGGCCCGCGATGGGAAGCGCCATCGCGGCCAGCACTTTTCCTTCCTTGACGACGACCATGCCGCCTTCCATCGCGATCAGCGCCTTTACGGCGAAAGCCATTTCTTCGTTGCTGACCCCCGCAACGATGAGGTTGTGGGAATCGTGGGACACCGACACGGCGACGGCGCCCGATTTGATGCCGTAGCCAACCAGGAGGCCGACGCCGACCCGCCCCGTGCCGTGATGGCGCTCGACCACCGCCAGCTTGCAGATATCATGGGCGGCATCGAAGACGAAATCGCCTTCGCTGTCGGTTTTGACCGTGACGATTTCCTTGGAGGTTACAATGCCGTCCTTCTGGACGCCGATCACGCGGGCTTTGTTTCCCGTGAGCTTCACCTTGAAGCGGTCCGCCGAGAAATTCCTGACATTGACGCTGCCGCGCACAGTGGAGATGTCCGCGATGGTCAATTCCGGCAAATAGCGTCCGTCCTCGGCAACCAGCTCACCGCCGATAAACACTTTATGCGCGCGGAACTCCTTCAAGTCGTCCAGCAGCACAATGTCCGCCCGCCGCCCCGGCGCGATGGCGCCCCTGTCATACAAACGGAACGCCTCCGCCGCGTTCAGCGTCGCCATGCGAATCGCCGTCACCGGGTCGAATCCTTCCTCGACACAAATGCGGAGATGATGGTCGATATGCCCATCGGCAAAGATGTTTTTCGGCTGCCGGTCGTCCGAGCAGAACAGCACGCGGCGGCTGTTCGCCTCGGTGACGCCCGCGAGAAGATTGCGGAGATCGTGGCAGGCCGAGCCTTCCCGCAAAAGAGCATACATTCCTATCGCGATTCGCTCCTTGATTTCTTCCGCCGTTTGGCATTCATGGTCGCCGAGGATACCCACGCAAGCGTAAGCGTTCAGTTCTTTTCCCGACAATCCGGGCGCATGGCCGTCCACGAGCTTCCCCATGCGGCGAGCCATCTCCAGCTTGTCCAGCGCCGCTTCCTCGGCGTTCGTCACGCCGGGCATATTCATAAACTCGCCCAGTCCGAAAATGCGCGCGTCCGCGAGCAACTCTTCCATATCCGCCACGTCGAGCTTCGCCCCCGCGTCCTCAAAGGGCGTGGCCGGAACGCAGGACGGCACCGCGTAAAGGATATTGAGTTTCGTGCCTTTCGACGCTTCCAGCATATAGCGCAGGCCGTCGAGACCGCAGACGTTGGCAATCTCGTGCGGGTCAGCGATAACGGTCGCAGTGCCGTGGGGGACGACCATCCGTCCAAACTGCTCAGGACTGACGTAGGACGACTCGATATGGATGTGCGCGTCGATGAAGCCCGGCGCGACAAACCGTCCCTCCACATCCATCGTCTCGCGTCCTTCATAGCCCGCGCCGACACCGACAACCACGCCATCTTTGACGGCAATCTCCCCCGGCTCGACAGTTCCGCTGAAGACGTTGACAATTCGGCAGTTCTTCAGCACGAGATCCGCCTTTTCCCGCCCCGCCGCCGCATCAATCCGCCGCTTGAGCGCTTCCTTTTCCGTCATACACTTCCCTCCATCGCTGCGTCCAAAATGTTTTCGGCTGATTTTTCGCGGCCAAGCTGATTCCCACACGTAGAAATCATTCGAGAAGAAAAGCGCGTTTCCTGTCCTTTGGAAAGCGCGCCTTTTTTAAAGTATGAATCACGCCTTCGAGCCGCTCCAGAAGGTGGATTTCAGGTAAAGCAGCAGGAATACTACGGCAAACACCACTCCGGCAGGGTAGCTCACGGTCGTGGAAAGATGGAACCCTTCCCCGGCTTGCAGGATATAGGTGGTAGTGACCACCGACATGAACGTGGCAGGGATAGCCGCGATCAGCGAGACCATTTTGTTGTCCATCTTTCGATAGAGATATACGGCGCCCGTCCAGAGCACAATCATGGCAAGCGTCTGGTTTGTCCACGAAAAATAGCGCCATACGATGTTGAAATTGATCTGCGAAAGCGCACCGCCGACAGCGAGGAGGGGAATCGCAAAGGCAAGCCGCTTGCCCCATTCCTTTTGCTGCACCCCAAACCAGTCCGCCAGCGTCAGCCTCGCGGAACGAAAAGCCGTATCGCCGGAGGTAATCGGGCAGGCGATGACGCCCAGCATTGCAAGGGTCGCGCCGACGCCCGTGCCGAGGAATCCGACGCAGATGTCATAGACCACCCCGCCGGGACCGCCCTTCGCAAGCCCCGCCGCAAGGCCCGCTGTCCCATCATAGAAGGTAATGCCGGCCGCCGCCCAAATCAGGGCGATGATACCCTCGGCAACCATAGCCCCGTAAAACACGGGACGCCCCAGCCGCTCATCCTTCAGGCAGCGTGCCATGATGGGCGACTGTGTGGAATGAAAGCCCGAGATCGCGCCGCAGGCGACGGTGATAAACATCAGCGGCCAGATTGGCATAGCCGCCCCCTTCGGGTGGAGATTATCCATCACCATTTCCGGCATCACATGGCCGCCCACGCCGGTGAACATCCCCACCATGATCCCGAATGCCATAACGATGAGGCAGACGCCGAAGAGCGGATAAAACCGCGCGATGATCGTATCAATCGGAAGCAGCGTCGCGAGAAAATAATAGGCGAGTACGATGAGGAGCCATATCTTGAAATCGATCGCCGTCAACTTCGCAAGGAGCATCGCCGGTCCCGTCATGAATACCGTGCCGACCAGCACCAGCAGCACGACGGAAAATACGCGCATGACCGCAAGCATCGACGGTCCCATATAGAGACCGACCACCTCGGAAATGCTCTTGCCGTCTTCCCGCAGGGAAATCATGCCCGAAAGATAATCATGGACGCCGCCCGCGAAAATCGTCCCGAGCACGATCCAGAAATAAACGCTCGGCCCCCAAAGAGCGCCGCCTAAGGCTCCGAATATGGGGCCGAGACCCGCGATATTGAGGAGCTGGATCATAAAGACCTTCCATGTCGGCAGCGGCATGTAATCCACGCCGTCATTGAGCCGAACCGCCGGAGTCGTCCTGTCCGTCGGTCCGAACATGGAATCCACGATTTTGCCGTAAACCGCGTACCCGATAATCAGAGCCGCGAAAGCTATCAAAAATGCCGTCATTGAAAATACCTTCTTATCTGCTTATTGTGCCTTCGTTCTGCGTAAGCCCATTATATTTCGGCTTCTTCAACCATCAGCTTCGTGAACGCGGAGCGGCTGATGACGCCCGCGAGCTTCCCGCCGTCCGTGACGAATACGCGCTTGATCTTCTTGTTGAACATCAGGTTCCCGACTTTTTCCAAGTCGTCCGACACATCGACGGTCACCGCCGGCGAGGTCATGACTTCCCCTGCCGTCTTGCCCATGTACTTTTTCAGCGCTTCCCGATGTTTTTTCTCCACGTCGGGATTCCCTCCGAACAGCGTCGTCCAGACGCTCGGCTCGTTGGGCTTGATTTGCTTGCGCATCAGGTCCAGCTCGCTGACGACGCCGAGCACCTTCCCCTCGCCGTCCACCACGGGGATTCCCGAAATGCTATGCGCCAGCATCCGCTTCGCGATCTCGTTTACATGGGCGTCCTCCTTGACCGATACCACCTTTGTTTCCATTACGTCTTTTGCAATCATGATGATTTCCCCCGTTTGTAAAATGAGTGTCGTTTCAAATCATAATGCCTTCGTTTTTCGTAAATCATTATAGCATATCAAAACAAAGGCCAAAAGACTCCTTTCCTTTATGATTTCCTTGCCGTTGAACTACTTAATAAATTTCTCCCTCTCATATTTGGTTACTTTTTATCCACAGCGTCCTGTGGATTCATGAATAAGTATGACGACTTTCTTTTCCGCCCCGGCGTCACGAAGCGTTATGACGGAACAGCCAGCCCGCCAGCGGGAAGGTCAGGGCGGCCACCGCCAGCATCGGAATGAAATCCCCGGCAACGCCGGAAAGGTCGCAGCCCTCCAGGTACACACGCCAGACCGCGTCCAGCGCGAACCGCAGCGGGTCGGCGTAGGTCAGATATTGGAGCACTTCCGGCATATTCGCCACGGGGCTGGAAATACCGGACAGCAGAATCATGGGCATCAGCAGTACAAAACAGTAGACCATGACCTGCTGCATGGTAGAAGAAATGGCGGAAATGGAAAGGCCAACTCCCGTGCAGCTCAAGGTGAAAACGAAGAGCACTGTCCAAAGGGTCAGGACGCTGCCCGCCATCGGGATCTTGAACCAAAATAGACTGAGGAGCATCACCATCGTGGACTGCGTCATGCCCAGCAGCACCGGGACTGCCGCCTTGCCAATCAAAATGATTGTCGGCGAGAGAGGCGTCACCAGCAGCTGGTCGAAGGTTCCCTGCTCCCGCTCACGCGCCACCGAAAGGCCGCTGAGCATCAGCACTTGGTTGAAGGCCAACATTCCGATCAGGGACGGCAGGAACGTCCAACGGGTGATAAGGTTTGGGTTGTACCATGCAATGGGCTCCAGCGTCACGGCAGTTCCCGACGGATTCCGCTCCGCGTTGAAATCGGAGGCGATGCGCGAAATATAGCCGCTGGCGGCGTTCGCCGTCATGGTGTTGCGCCCGTCGGTGATGACTTGGATGGGGGCTGCTTCCCCGCGGGACAGCTTATCCGCGAAATCCGCCGGGAAGCAAACCACCAGCATGGCATCCCCGCTGTCGATGGCATCGGCGATCTCGTTGGCGTTTCCAAGGGTCCGTACCCGTCGGAACGCGGGGGAACCGTCGATGTTCGCCTCGAAGTCCATAGCCGCCTTGCTGTGGCTCAAATCCAGCACCGCGTAAGGAGCAAGATCGAGATCGTAGGTCGCCACATAGCCGAACAGCATCGTTTGAAACAGGACCGGAACGATCAGGAGCGTACGAGTCCGGGGATCGTTCAGCGTCGCCAGCAGTTCTTTTCGGATCATCCAGCGCACTTTTTCAAAAAAAACTTTCCATTCCCCCATCATTCCACCTTCTTTCGCGTGGTGAGAAATGCCACCCAGAGAAAAAACGCGGCGTACAGTGCGAGAATGACGCAGTTCTTTCCAATCAGCGGCCAGTTATTTCCCGCCAGGAACAAAGACTTCAAAAGTTCCAGATAGTAAGTGGAAGGGAGCGCGTGCCCCACGCTCGCCACCCAAGCGGGAACGCTCCGCAGGTCGAACAGGAAGCCGGACAACATCATGGCCGGCAGCAAGCTCACCACGAGGGAAAGCTGGCTGGCCAGGAATTGGCTCTTGGTGGCGGCGGATATGAGAAGCCCTATGCCCAACGTGACGAAAAGATAAAG
>CACYUQ010000093.1 GCA_902777615.1 uncultured Selenomonadaceae bacterium | reverse complement strand
TATCGTCACCTCGGCGATGTTTCCGTCATTCATCCGACCTGCCGTGAAAACGGTGCGATGAACGGCGGCGAGAAGGGCTTCGAGATTGGTGTCAACTACACCTTCATGAAGAACATCATGGGCAAGGTCCAGTACTACAACGGCAAGGAGATCCTCTCCGAGCACAAGGTCAACGCTGTTTGGACGGAGCTCGGCTTCTACTTCTGATTTCCAACGCAACAAAGCAACAAAAATCAAAAGCCCCGGCAACTGCCGGGGCTTTTGTGTTGGGAAAGAAAACGCCGCGTTGACAGCGGCGGGAAATGTGGTATAATAAAGACAAGAAAAGAGGAGCGCCGTCTAGCGGTCGCCCCCGAGCAGTTTAGTCTAAGAGATACCGCGTCTAAGAGATAAACCGCCAAGTTTGATCGCTGGGGCGGTTTATTTCTGTTTTAGCTCCATGATGATCAGAAGAACGATGATTAAGACCAACGCCAACTGTTCCATAGGCATCTCCCCCTTTCCGAAGAACGGGGGCAGAAACTGACCGCCAAACAGCACTCCATGTGTTTATTATAATACAAATGTTCTGTATAAGCAACAGGAAAATCAAAAGCCCCCGCATTTGCGGGGGCTTTTGCTATGCGTTACTTTCGTATCGTCACGTCGTCGATTTCCGTGCCGTCGGGCAAGAAACAACGAAATCGCAGCGCATCCTGTGACGCTTCCAGCGTCAGATAATTGTCCGTCTCCGGCTGGGGAGCGATTTTTTCGTCCAGCGCGTGGTCGATCCATAGGCCCGGATAGCGGACGTTTCCCGCTACTCCGGTCAGGATGTAGAGCGGGCCGGACGCGTCGCGGCGGAATTTTTTGATATGGCCGCGATTGCGATAGGTGTGGAGGTGGGCGGTCAGCACCACGTCGATACCGAGCTCGTCGAAAAGTGGCATGAACGCTTCGCCGAATTTGCTGAAGCCTTCCTTGCGTTCCGGTCGCTTTCCAATCCTGTATTGCAATACGTCCTTGTGTTGCATTACGACGTTCCACTTTTTATTGCTTGCGGCGGCGTCCTTTGGCAGCCACGTAAACTGTTCTTCCAAGAGTCCGGGGCGGAATTCTTCCGTCTCGTCCCATTGCGTGTTCAGCACGATGAAATGCACGTCACCGAAGTCGAACGAATAATAATAGCGCGCGAAATCGCGGCTGCCGTTCTCCGGCGGCTGGAACTCGGCGAGATATGCCAGCGGCAGGCGCACTTCCCATTTCTTGTCGTAGGTCTCATGGTTGCCCATGACCGGCGCGAACGGGATTCGCTCCGCCATGCCCTCTACCGCGTCGAACCAAGCGTCCCATTGGCTGTGTTCCTCACCGTTGTCCACGAGGTCGCCGAGATTCGTAAAAAAAGCGGCGTCGGGATTTCGCCGGAACGCGTCCTGCGCGAGCTGTTTCCAATCCGTGTAGTCGCTGGACTGGGAGTCGGGGAAGATCAGCGCCTTGAACGCGCCGCCGTCGTCCGTGCGGAGCGGCGTCCAATCCGTCCCTTCATCCCCGCAAATCACGCGGTACTCATAGGACGCGCCGGGGGAAAGATTTTCGAGCCGAGCGCCGTGCAGGTAAACGTCCTGCCCGTCGTCGGTGTAATGCTCGCTTTTTGCGGGCGCGGAAAAAAGTTCCGCGTCCTTTTCTTTTTCACCGTCCGCGACGCGCCAAACGACCTCGGCGGCTTCCTGGGCTGCGTCGGACTGCCACATGATTGTCCGCGACGCGTGGCTGTCGGCGGTCACGATCTGCCGCAAGAAACGCGCGTCCAGTGACGTGTCGCCGGTCAATACCCGCGCCGCTTTTCGGATCGGCTCGGCGGCCTTTCCCGAGAACGTGCACCCGGCGGCGAGAGAAGCTGCAGCACCACCCAGAAGTGCAAGGAATTTCCGTCGGGATAAGAAATAATGGTCTTTCATGGTCTTGCTCCATTCTTGCATAAAGCCTTCCCATTGAGGGGAAGGCTTGTCTTTTATTCACTCGTTTCCGCTTGCTTCCGCAGCGTAGCGAAATCCTTCAATATCCCATTGGGGAGGAAGCAGCGAAACGTAAGCCGCGTCTCGTTTGCCTCCAGCGTCAGGTAGTTCAGGAAATTGTCCGGGAACGCGATTTCGTCGATCTCGTGCGGTTCCACTTCGTAGAAGCAGTTGCCCGCGTTTCCGGTCATGATGTACAGCACGCCGTTTTGGTCGCGTTTCCAGTTGCGGAGACGGCGGCGGTGATAGGCGTGGGCGTGGGCTGTCAGCACCGCGTCGACGCCGTTTGCCTCCAAGACGGGTACGAGGGTTTCGACGAACGGGTCACGGGTCAGCGGTTCCGCATCGTAGTCGATCAGGTCGCGGTGCAGCAGCGCGACGCGCCACGGCTTTTTCGTTTCTTTCAGGTCGCGGGCGAGCCAAGCCGCCTGCTCCTCAAACAGTCCCGGCGCAAAGGCTGCAAGCTCTTCCTGCTGCGTGTTCAGCACCGTGAAATGCACGGGACCGTAATCGAACGAATAATAATATCGGCTATAGTTCACGCTGCCGTTCTCCGGCGCCCCGAACAGGGAGAGGAACGCGTCGGGGCGGCAATACTCCCAATCGATAGAATAACATTCATGGTTGCCCATGACCGGCGCGAACGCGCGTCCGCCCAGCGACGCGTCGGCTGCGGCCTGCCAGCCGTCCCAATGGGAAAAACTCCCGCCGTTGTCCACTAGATCGCCCATGTTCACCCAAAGCGCGGCGTCCGGGTGTCGTGCCGAGGCTTCGCCGGAAACCCGCGCCCAAGTGTCGTAGTCGGTTTGGCATTGGGAATCGGGAAAAATCAGCGCTTGCAGCGTCCCGCCACCGTCCGTTCGGAACGAGAAGGTGCCCGCGTTTCGTCCCGACGCTTCCAAACGGCACTCGATCACTTTTCCTGCCGTCAGTCCGGAGAGCGCCGCCCGGTAGACGAACATAGGGTGCCCGTCCAGCGCGAAATATTTCACGTCCACATCGGCAGGGAGCTCCGTTTTGTTCCCCGCTTCGCGCCAGAAAAATTTGGGGGAGGTAAGGGACTCGTCGCTTTGCCATTCGATCAAAGCCGTGGAACGATTATCCCGCGTCACAATACGGCGGAAATAGCGCGGGCGCGGAGAAGTGCCCGCGAAGGCTTGGCGCAGCGGCGCAAAAATTGCCGCCAACGCGCCGCCGACAATCGAGCGCATTCCCATGGCGAGAAACGCGCGCCGGTTCATCTCAGAAAAAAACGCCGTCAGCGTCGGACGGCGCAGAACGGCGCTAACCATTGTCTTTTTCCTCGGCTTTCTCGACGATGGCCCGGGCCATGCGTTCGAATTTTACCCGCGGAATCATCACGGCGTGGCCGCAGCCCTCGCACTTCATGCCGAAGTCCATGCCCATGCGCGTGATCCGCCAAAGGTCGCTGCCGCACGGGTGCTTTTTTTTCATGCGGACGACGTCGCCGATGTTATATTGGATTTTTTCGACCATGTTCGTTCTTCCTTTATTCGTTGTGGTATGTTAGTATAAAATCGAGGTGAAACAGAATGAAAATTTCCGTGTTGCAAATGCCCGTCGCCATCGGCGCGCGGGATGAAAATATGGCCGCGCTCCGCCGGATGCTCGACGCTGCGATGGCTGACACGCCGGACGTCATCGTACTGCCGGAGCTTTGGGACATCGGTTTTTTCCCGCGCCCGCTGGAGAATTTTGTGGACGCGGACGGAGCGCAGGCAAAAGAACTGCTTTCGTCGCTGGCGAAAACCCATCACGTCCATATTGTCGGCGGTTCCGTCGCCGTGAAAGAGAGCGATTATACCGCGAACCGCTGCTATGTCTTCGATCGGGACGGCGCGCTCGTCGCCGACTATGACAAGACGCATCTTTTCTCTCCGGCGAAGGAGGACCGTTTCTTCCGGAAGGGCGACCATCGCGCAATCTTTACGCTGGACGGCGTGCCCTGCGCCGTCGCCGTTTGCTACGATCTGCGCTTCCCGGAGCTGTTCCGCCGCTACGCGCTGGACGGCGCGGCAGTCATATTCCTGCCCGCCGCTTGGCCCACCGCGCGCATCCGTCATTGGCGCACGCTGACCGAAGCGCGCGCGATCGAGAACCAAGTCTTCTTCGTCGCCGTCAACGGCAGCGGCGCCTTTGCGAACGGGATGCCGCTGGGCGGGAAGTCCGCGATTCTCGACCCGTGGGGCGAGCGCCTGGCCGAAGCGGACGAAGGGGAGACGATCCTCTCCGCCGACTTGGATTTTTCCGTGCGGGACGAAATCAAGCGCACGATTGATGTCTTCAACGACAGACGAGAAGAACTGTACTAAGCCCTCCCCTTTGGGGAGGGGGGACCGCGTTAGCGGTGGGTGAGGTTTCTTGCGAGTCTCACTAGACCTCATCCGTCGCGCTTCGCGCGCCACCTTCCCCAGAGGGGAAGGCAAGGTACTTTAGCATTTCTTATATGATTTCCGCGACTTTTGCCAGCGGCGCGACTTCGCCGGCGGTCGTCAGCTTCACAGCTTTTCCTTCCGGCAGCTCTTCAATCAGCACGATGCAGGCATCCGTCGTTTTCGGGTTCTGCCGCAAAAGTTCCGGCGAGAAGGTCAGCAGTTTGTCGCCTGTGTTCACCTTTGCGCCCGGCTCGACAAAGACCGAAAAGCCTTCGCCTTTCAGCTCGCCCGATTCCGTCCCGATATGGAGAGTCAGCTTCGTACCGTTCTGCGCCGTGATGCGGATGCCGTGTTTCGTCGGCGCTACATAGGTGACTTCTCCGTCTACCGGGGAAACGACGTCCCCTGAGCTCGGCGTCACGAAAAAACCGTCGCCGAGCATTTTCATCGCGAAGACCGGATCGGGCGCTTCTTCAATCGGATGGATAGTTCCGGCAAATGGTGATAAAAGGGTAAGGCTCATAAAATTTTCTCCTTATTGGTAAACTCGCCTTCCCCTTGAGGGGAAGGCGGCGCGCGAAGCGCGACGGATGAGGTGTTACATCTCTCGGAGACCACCTCACCTACCGCCTACGGCGGTCCCCTGCCCGGGGAGTCCACTGGACTCCCGTGCAAAGCGCCCCTCAAGGGGAGGGCTTTTTATTTTTTTCCGGTTGCCTTTCTGTCGGTTTCGTCGGCTTTGCCTCGGGTTTCGTTTCAGGCTTCGCTTCCGGCTTTGTTTCCGGTTTCGGCGCGGGCGTTTCCGGCACTGTCGGTTTTGTCGGTTTTGTCGGTTCCGGTTCCGCTGTCGGTGTCGCGTCCGGCTCCGTTGCAGACGGGGTCGGCTTTTTTTCGTCCTCGGGCGGCGGGGGGACATCGTATACGTCCGTATACAGATACTCGCGGTTCACGACCGTGTCGCCCTGATACAGTACACGGTAGACCTCCACTGTCGGCGGCGGCCCGATAATCGCCGTTTCCAAGTCGTATTCGCCGGGCAGATCGGCGCGATGACCGTAAACTTCGACGGTCAGCGTGCCTGCGGACGCGCCCGCGCGCAGAATGACGCTGTGCGGCAGCGTGTTTTGGAATACGAAATCAATCTGTCCGTCCGCCACCGTCGCGTCCAGCCCGGCATCAATATAGGCCGAAGGATAAAAGTGCGAGGTGCGCGCCGTCGGCGTGAGTCCCGCTAAAAGTATCGCGTTGTAAAGCGTAGAGCTGACCTGGCAGACGCCGCCGCCGATGTCCTGCTCCACCTTACCGTTCACGATGACCGGCGCGGTCGCGTAGCCCGCGCTGGCGACCCGGCGTCCGACGCGCGTGTTGAACGAAAGCTCTTCCCCCGGTTTGATCAGGCAATGATTGAGCGCCGCCGTCGCGATCTCGATATTGTCGCCGCGGCCCGTATCCGCGATATAGTAAGTCGAGCAGCTTCCCAAGAGACCGTCGATGGCCTTGACATCCTCCAGCCCGATTTTCGGCTTCGTCTCTTCCAATGAAATCGTTTCCCGGCACGGCAGACGCAACGTCAAAAGCTCCGGCTTCACCGCTTCCGCTGTGGCCTTCACATCCATTTTTCGCCCGGTCATTCCCGCGTGGTGTTCAATACCCGCCGCTGAAAATGCAATGGACGCGTCCACCGGCTCGCGGTCCACTTCCTGCTTCACACGGTTCAGCGTCTCGGTCAGCTTCGTTTCGTCCAACCGCACTTCGGCGAGAACTTCTTTCCCGTTGATCGCGCAGTTCGCCGCGTCAAAAAAATCTTGGAACGGCGCGCCGTTTCGTCCGATCTGATACGCCGCGTCGAGCATCGCGTTCACGTCCGCCAGCAGTCCGATTTCCTTTGCGGGAAAGGCAAAGGTTTTTTCTTCTCCGGGGAGGGACAGTACGAGCACGTCTCCCGCAAGCGATTTTCCCGCGCCGCGCAATACTTCCTCGGCGGCCTCCTCCCGCGTCATGCCGCCGATGGCGCGCCCGCCCACGGTCAGCCCGTAAGCCATGCGGCCTCCTTGCAAGTAATTTATCGCCGTGCTAATGGTCGTCATATTCGCGGCAAGTACGACGGCAAGCACCGCCGCCGTTCCCAGCAAACATTTTTTTAAACCGCTCATAAAGCAAAGACACCTCAAAACGATTTCATGATTCTTCATTTTACCATTCCTATGTACGTGCTACAATATCTTTTACCAATAAAAAATTCCGATATGATCGTGCATATTTTGTCGTTTCCATTCATCTTTCATGTATACATGCTGTATGTATTGCCCCGCGTGGCAATCTGTGCTATCATAATGCGCATAGCACCTGCCGGAGACGGATATGACGCTGGAAGACGCGGTATTCGAGGACGATGGGCGCGAAAAGTTTTATTGTATTGGGAGGAGTTTTGTATGAAGAAGTCTCTGATTTCTGCGCTGACGACGGCTCTCGTCGTGGGCGCGGCCTCGACCACGTTCGCTGCGGCGAATCCGTTCGAGGATGTTCCGGCCGACCATTGGGCGTACGACGCGATTGCTCAGCTCGCTGCGGATGGCGTGATTGAGGGTTATGGCGACGGCACTTATCGTGGCGACCAGGAAATCACCCGTTATGAAATGGCGCAGATGATCGCCCGCGCGATGGCGAAGGGCACGAACGGCGCCGACAAGGCACTGGTTGACAAGCTGGCCGCCGAGTTCGCTGACGAGCTGAACAACCTCGGCGTCCGCGTCGCCGCTCTCGAGAAGAAAGTGGACAATGTGAAATGGTACGGGCTCTTGCGTTACACCTATCAGCGTAATCGAGAGGAAAACGACGCAGAAAAGTACGCGCCGGATGTCAACCACAAGAATACCAACAACTTCCGTCTGCGTCTTTCCATGACCGCGAAAGTCAACGAGCACTGGACTGCCAACGGACGTATAGAATATGCTGCTGACAGTGCTGCCGGCGACCAGGAAAACATGGACACGGCTGCAAATAGTAAAACTGTTGTCGTAAACCGTGTCTGGGCACAAGGCCAATATGGCAAGACGACCATCATGCTCGGCAAGTTCCCGTACTTCACCGACGTGGATCAGGGCATGATTTTCGATGACGACCTCGCCGGTGCATTTGTTCAGTTCGGCGACAAAGCGAACGTCAAGTTGCTCGGGGCCCGTTACAACGCGGGTGCCATCAGCGACGGCAGCATCAAAACTGTCAGCATGATGGGTATCGAGCTGAACAGTGATCCCACCAAGAAATTCACCTATGGCGCGAACTATCATTACGTCACCAACAAAGCAGACATGAAAAAACTGCCGGGCTACAACGCCGAGAACATGAGCATTTGGGCCGTGGGCGCGGGCTACCGTTTCGAC
>CACYUQ010000092.1 GCA_902777615.1 uncultured Selenomonadaceae bacterium | reverse complement strand
TTTATTTTCGGTATAGGCACCATGGTCTATCAGAAATTGAGTTATAACACTGTCTTCATTATCCCATGCGTGACGTTCAGTGCTGTTATCAATCGGATATCGCTTTCTGCCATCTTTACGATCTGAGGCACAATTAACATCCGCGCCCCAATTTATAAAGAATTGTAGTAGCTCTATTTCTCCGTGTGCATCTGTAATACGTTCCATATATGAAATAAAGTGATTTTTATACGAATAGTAACCGTTTACATCTGCTCCATTTTCCAATAACAATTGCATCATATCATAATTGCGATTCCTTATAGCGAGAATAAGAGCAGTTTGGCCGGTATATCCATCCGGATATACGCCATTCACATCAACGCCGACATTCAGCATATCACTGGCTGTGCCAATGTCATTTTTCTCCACTGCCAGCATAAACAACTTTTCATTGTCGTTCGGATTCGGATGCGCATGTTGTTGATTCGACAGTCCGCCAATCGCTCCGCCGCCGTTTCCACCACCGCTGCTTCCTCCGCTGCTTCCGCCTCCGCCCAGGACTCCGCCAAGGACACCGCCGATTACGCCACCCCAATCAATGCCCGCATGGGCGACAGGTGTCGCGATGGGAGACGCCGAAAGCAGAAGAGCGGCGACTGTCGTCGCCGCGCAGAATTTGCGAATAGGTTTCTTCATTATATATAGCCTCCTTTTATGTTTGTGGCACGCCAAAAGTACGCTTGCGTGTCGGATGAGCATATCAATTTGGACGATGCGTCTAAAACTGCTTTGAAGATGAAACCAACAAAATATAATAAGTATTTTGTTTCATGGAAATAGTATATTAGACGTATTGTCTAAAGTCAATTAAGATTTTATTAAGATTTCGCGTTTTGTCTAATTATACCCTCGTGATTTTCAATGTACTATAATCCGTCCCAGTGGGGAGGGAACGTACATTGAATTTCGGGGCAAGGATTCGTGCGGCAAGGGAACGGTTGGGCGCCACGAGGGAAGAATTGGCGAATCAACTACATTTGCAATATCATACATTTTCAAAATATGAATTGAGCGCCCGCGAACCGGACTTTGAAACGCTGGTACAAATTGCCAATGCGCTTCACGTTTCCACGGACTATCTTCTTGGTTGCACGGAAGAACAAGCGCGATTGAAGCAAAAAGGCTTTGACGCGGACGCAGAAATATTGCTGTTGAAATATCAGACGCTCTCCGAGGACGCGAAGGAACGGATACAGAACCAGGTTGCTTTTGAATATGCGCAGCAACAGGCGCAGAATCGAAAGCAACGAAAATAAATGAAAGAAAATGATTTTGGCATAGAAAAAGCCGCTGCCTCCCAGCGTGGGAAGCAGCGGCTTTTTACGTTCTGTGGCTATACTTTTTAGATTGCTTAACGGTGGATGAGGTGTTTTAGCATTGAGCTGATTTATGCTGCTAGATATGTGCCACCTCATCCGTCAGCCTTCGGCTGCCACCTTCCCCTCAAAGGGGAAGGCTAGTCATGCGGCATGATCCCCGGCGATGTCCCACATCAGGAAAGCGTTTGCCTGTGCGTAACGAAGAAGCTCTTTGGCTTCCGTGCCGCTGAAACCGGAACATTCTTTCACGTTTAGCGAGGGAATGGTTGATTCGAGGAAGTCGAAGCCGTTTTCCGTAGGGCGTTCAAAATAGATGCGGATGTATTCCATGCCGTCGTGGGTGGAGTGTATATTGCTGAAGGTTAGCGTAATTTCGTCGATTTCGGAATTAAAATTTTTCATGGCATACGCCTCCCTTTCTTAATATCTCATAGGATGCTTTGTAAATTCATTATGGAACGAGAGATAAGGATTGTCACGGCAAGATGAGGCATAAAAAACCACTGTTCGCGTGTAAGTGGAACAGTGGTTTTTGTCCTATTATTTCTTCCCAAATTCCGAGCCGTCAAAACTCAACGTTGCGAAGTAATCGTCCAGGGTTTCGGCGCGGCGGATGAGTTGTACTTCTCCGTTTTCTTTCAGCAGCAGTTCGGCGCTTCTTAGCTTGCCGTTGTAATTGAAACCCATGGCGTGGCCGTGGGCGCCTGCGTCGTAGATGACTACGCGGTCGCCGGTTTCGATTTCCGGGAGCTTGCGGTCGATGGCGAATTTGTCGTTGTTTTCGCAAAGGGAGCCGGTGACGTCGTAGACGTGGTCGCAGAACGCGTTCTCTTTGCCTACGACAGTGATGTGATGGTACGCGCCGTACATCGCGGGGCGCATCAGGTTCGCCATGCAGGCATCGAGGCCGATATAGTCCTTGTAGGTTTTCTTCTCGTGGATAGCCGTCGCGACGAGCCAGCCGTAAGGACCGGTAATCGCGCGGCCCAGCTCCATCGCGATCGCGAGACCTTCGAGGCCCGCCGGGACGATGATTTCCTGATAGGCTTTGCGTATGCCTTCGCCGACGTATTCGAGGTTGACCGGCTCTTCTTCCGGGCGATAGGGGATGCCGACGCCGCCGCCGAGGTTGACGAATTCGAGGCTGACGCCGAGCTTTTCTTTGATTTCAACGGCGGTGTGGAACATCAGCTTTGCCGTCTCAATGAAGGAATTGGCGTTCAGCTCGTTGGAGATGATCATGCAGTGCAGGCCGAAGCGCTTGACGCCGCGCTTTTTTGCGGTGCGGTAAGCGTCGATGAGCTGGTCGTGGGTCAGGCCGTACTTCGCTTCCTCCGGCTGGCCGATGATGTCGTTGCCCGTGACGAGATTGCCGGGGTTGTAGCGGAAAGACAGGCAGTCCGGGAAGCCCGCGCATTTTTCGAGGTAATCGATATGGGTGATGTCGTCGAGGTTGATGATCGCGCCGAGTTCCCGCGCTTTTTGGAATTCGTCGGCGGGGGTGTCGTTCGAGGTCAGCATGATCTTTTCGCCGCGGATGCCCGCCATTTCCGCGAGCAAAAGCTCCGCCAGCGAGCTGCAGTCCGCGCCAGCGCCCTCCTCAGCAAGCAGGCGCAGGATGTACGGGTTCGGCGTCGCCTTGACCGCGAAGTGCTCACGGAAGGACGGCGCCCAGGAGAACGCCGCGAACAGCCGACGCAGATTTTTGCGGATGGCCGCTTCGTCGTAAATATGGAACGGCGTCGGATAGCGCCGGATGATTTCTTCGAGTTTCTCTTGGGAGACGGGAAAAACTTTCTTTGCCATGATGTTGATGCTCCTTCTATGCATAAAAAGGTATGGTTTTCAAAACAAAGATATTATACCATGTTCCCTTGTATACACAAGTATTTCTTTCATTATGCCCTATGCAAAGGAAATTTGGCGTGCTATAATTATATAAGGAAGACTATGGATAGATGCTTTTTATGGAGATCAGGGTACAGGGAGGTTTTTGTCATGTTTGAGGCGATTGGGACGCTCCATTCGTATGCGCAGCAGTATCAACTCAAGAAATCCGCGAAACAGAAGGTCAAGACGGGGCAATCCTTTGACTGGAAAGACGCGGCGAAAAGTTCCTTCGTGAAGGCGAAGGAGGAGCCACGGGAGACAAAGTCCGTCTTCGAGCTGTACGGCGGCAAAGTGGAAAAGCACGACGATATGGCGAAGTCGGCGCGCAAGAGCGGCATCAAGCAGAAGCTCCGACGCGGCAAGAAGCTGTCGCCGCAGGATCTCGAATATCTGCGGCAGAACGATGAGCAGCTATACGAAAAAGCCAAGACGACGATGGAGGAGCGCGAGAAGCTGGAGCGCGCGCTGAAGGCGGCGAAGACGAAGGCGGAGGCCCAGCGTGCGGTGGCGATTGCCTACGCGAACGCGGCGGCGCTGATGTCCACCAATATCGGCGGCGGTGCGGCGGCAGGCGCTTCCGCAAGTGCGGGTGAGGTTGGCGGCGCAGATGTGGGCGCGGCGGTAAACGTTTCAGGTGCCGAAGGCGGTGCGTCTTCATTTGACGGGGAGATGTCGGTGAACGCGGATGCCTCAATGAGCGTCGAAGGTGCGGCAGGAGCGGACGCAAACGTCAATGCGGCGGGCGCGGAGGGCGTTTCAGCGGACGGCGCGGCGGAAGCGTCGGGCGCGGAAGCCGCGGGAAATGAAGCGGACGCGGGCAACGGGACGGACGCGGAGGTCGCACAGGAGAATAAAGACGCGACGTCTTCCCTGCAGCAGATGAGCCAAGACGCGGAATTTGACGACCCGTTGATTTTGCTCGTCCTTCGCCATTTGAAGGCGGAATGGAACGATTTCATGCGCTCGAAGACGTATCGGGATTTGCCCGAGGACGAGATGCAGGAAGCCAAGCGCCACGGCACGGAGAAAATCCGCCAGCAGCGACGGGCGGCGGAAGGCGTCAAAGCGGTGAGCCTGACGACGGTGGCCAGTGCGTACCAGACGGCGAAGCTGGACGGCGAGACCTCGCATTTGCTCGGCTCGGTGGGCGCGTCAAAATAAAAAATATATCGGGGACTGACGTGAAGGAATTTTCTTTCGGCTTCAGTCCCTTTTTTATTGTGTCTATGGTAGAATAAAAAAGCAATAAAGAAAAAAGGACGGTAAGTCAATGCGTTTATATATTGCGGAGAAGCCGAGCATGGGGCGTGAAATCGCGAAGTGCCTGAAAGGGCCGACGCGGGCCGGGAACGGCTTTATCGAGACGGCGGAGGGCGTCGTGACCTGGTGCTTCGGGCATATTCTGCGGCAGGCAGAGCCGGAAGAGTATGACGCTTCCTATAAAAAGTGGACGGAAGGAGCGCTGCCGATTGTGCCGTCGGCGTGGAAGCTGATCGTGTCCGAGTCCAGCGCGCAGCAGTTTTCCATCGTGAAAGGGCTGATTGCGAAGGCGGACGAGATCGTCCATGCGGGCGATCCGGACCGGGAGGGGCAGCTGCTCGTGGACGAGGTGCTGGATTTTGTCGGCAACAAGAAACCGGTGAAGCGGTTGCTCTTGAACGCGCTGGACGAGAAGAGCGTCATGGAAGCACTGGCGGACCTCAGGGACAACCGCGACTTCGCGCCGCTGAAGATGTCGGCGCTGGCTCGCGCGCGGGCGGACTGGCTGATCGGCATGAATCTTTCCAGGGCCTATACGCTGGCGGCGCGGCGGGCGGGGCGGCGAGACGTGCTGCCGATCGGGCGGGTCAAGACGCCGACGCTGGCGCTGGTTGTGCGGCGGGAGCGCGAGATTAAAGATTTTCATCCGGTTGTGCACTACACGATCAAGGCGGAGTTCGCTCATCCGAACGGGAAATTTGCCGCGACTTGGAAGCCTTCGGAGGAGCAGCGCGGCCTCGACAGCGAGGGGCGGCTTGTCGATAAAGCTGCAGCGGAGGAACGGCTCGCGGCGTTTTCGGCGGCGGGCGCAGCCGGGGAGCAGGGCGTCATCACCGATTACAAGAAGGCGAAGAAGGAAGAACCGCAGCGGCTGCCCTTCGCGCTCTCGACGCTCCAAGTCTTGGCGGGCAAGCGGTTCGGCTACGAGCCGCAGCAAGTGCTCGACACGGCGCAGCAGCTTTACGAGAGGAAGCTGACCACCTATCCGCGCTCGGACTGCGAATATCTGCCGACGAATCAGTTTCGCGCGGCGGGGACCATCCTTGCGAATCTGGCGCAGGCGGGGGACGGACAGCTCGCGGCATGGGCGGGCGGCGCGGACGCGAAGATCAAAAGCCGCGCGTGGAATGACAAGAAAATCACCGCGCACCATGCGATCATCCCGACGACGGTGCGGGTGAAGCTGGACACGTTGACGCCGATGCAGCGCAACATTTATTTCCTGATTGCGCAGGCGTATCTCGCGCAGTTCTATCCCGTACACGTTTACGATCAGACGAAGCTGGAACTGAGTTTTGCCGGGGAGCGCTTCACGGCCAGCGGGCGCGTGGTGCGCGAGGCGGGGTGGAAAGCCCTCTATGCTGGAAAGAACGCCGAGAAAAACGAAGGCGAAGAAGCGGAAGAGAGCGGAGAACTGCCTGCGATGAAGAAAAAAGACGCCGCGGCATGGCGGCGCGGAAAGCTGGCGGAGAAGGAGACGAAACCGCCCCAGCGATTCACGCCGTCGACGCTTCTTGCGGCGATGAAGGACATCCATAAATTCGTGCGGGACGAGACGGCGAAAAAGACGCTGCGCGCGGTGTCAGGCATCGGTACCGAGGCGACCCGCGCTACGATTATCGACGATTTGATCCGGCGGAGATTCTTGCAGGCGGCGGGTAAGAAAAAAGTGCTGACGCCGACGGCGGCTGCGGAGTTTCTCGTTGACGCGCTGCCGGAGGATATGACATACCCGGACAAGACCGCTGTTTGGGAGGATGCGCTTCATGCGATGGCTGAGGGCGAGGGGAGCATAGACGCGTTTCTAGCCGAACAGATCGCCTTCACCCGCGCCCTTTGCGGCGCGGCGGCGAACGCCACCCTTCCCGCCGCGGAGCAGGAGACGAAATGTCCGCGCTGCGGGCGGGGCGTGCTGACGAAAAAGCAGGGGAAGAACGGCGCGTTTTGGGGTTGCACGAATTTTCCGCGCTGCCGCATGACTGCGCCGGACGTGGACGGGAAGCCCAACTTGTCGCGGGCATCGGCGCGGGCGATTGCCGAGCCGCGCGCGATGATGTCGTCAGACGATTTTCGGGCGCCTTCGGCGCCGCGGACACGACAGAGCACCGCGTCCGACGATTGGAGGGGCGGCGCGCCGGGACTTAGCGAGGAGGAAATGGCGGCGTTTCTCGCCGAGTATCAGCCGAACCTTTCCGTCAGCTCCTATGCGGGTGGCAGCGCACGTTCCGCGCGGAAAACGGCATGGGGCGACAAGCCGAAATATTCCGCCGCGCCGATGGAACGCATGGAAAAGACGACGAAAAAGAGCGAATTCCTCTGTCCCCATTGCAAGGAAGGATCGCTTCGGCTTGTGCGCGGCAAGAACGGCAGCTTTTGGGGCTGCACCAATTATCCGTCCTGCACGGCGACCTATGACGATGTAAACGGAAAGCCCGTCTTGCCGTAACGCAAAGTTCGTTATAAAATAGCGTTGTAATATAAAAGGATAATTTTTTGGAGGTTTTTTGTTGGACGGCGTCACTATCGTCATCAATTTCATACTGATTGTTTTGTTCATCGCGCTGAACGGCTTTTTCGTTTCGGCGGAGTTCACCATCGTCAAGGTGCGTCTGTCGCAGCTTGAAGAGTTGATCGCGAAGGGGAACAAGCGCGCCGAGTACGCGAAATCCCTTGTCGACAAGATGGACGTCTCGCTTTCGGTGACGCAGCTTGGCATCACGCTGGCGTCGCTGGCGCTCGGCTGGATCGGCGAGCCGTTTCTTGCGGCGCTTTTGCGCGCGCCGTTGGCGTCCGTCGGAATTACCGGTGCGGGCGTCGATACGGCGGCGTTTGCCTTGGCGTTCTCCGTGATTACGGCGGCACATATCATTCTCGGCGAGCTGGTGCCGAAGAATGTTTCTATCGTGCGTCCGCTCGATATGCTGCTGATGGCGTCGCTGCCACTGCTTTTGTTTCAGCGGTTGACCTATCCTTTTGTCTGGTTCCTGAACCATGTCGCGAATTGGATTATCCATCGTTTCATGGGCATCGATCTGGCCGAGGAGGAAGTTGACGCCCATTCCGAGGCGGAAATCCGTTTTTTGATGGAAGAAAGCCGGAAAAAAGGCTATATCGACGAGACGGAATACGACTTCGTGGATAACGTCTTCGATTTCTCGGACAAGGCAGTGCGGGACATCATGATTCCCCGCGCCGATATGGTCTGTTTGTACTTGGAGCAGAGCGCCGAGGAAAATGTCGAGCTGGCGATTCGGGAACAGCTTAC
>CACYUQ010000091.1 GCA_902777615.1 uncultured Selenomonadaceae bacterium | reverse complement strand
CCTGTGTGTCGTAAACATAAACGCCCTCGCCGTGATCCAGCACGATTTTGTACCGCGCGAACACGGGCAGATAATCCCGCGCGTCCGCCTCGTAAATTTGTTCGTCCGTCTTTGCCATTTGCATTTCCTATCCTTTCACAATCTCCGTACCGATACCCTGCGAAGTGAACAGCTCCAGGAGCAACGAGTGCGGAAGCCTACCGTCGATGATCGAGGTCTTGTGCGCGCCTTGCCGGAGCGCCGAGAGACACGCCTCAACTTTCGGAATCATGCCGCCGGAAATCGTGCCGTCCTCGATATAACTTTCCGCTTCCTTCTGCGTCAGCGAAGAGAGGAACGTGCTCTTGTCCGAGAAATCCTTGTAAATGCCCTCGACATCCGTCAACAGCAGCAGCTTCTCCGCTTTCAGCGCACCGGCAATCGCCGCCGCCACGTAATCGGCGTTGATATTGTACTGCGCACCGTCCTCGCCCACGCCAATCGGTGCCACCACCGGAACATATCCGCGGTCGAGATTGTCCGCAAGGATACCCACATTGACACCCGCGACTTCGCCGACGTGCCCGATGTCCACCTTTTGTTCGCCGCCGTCCTCATGCACGACGGCCAACTTCTTTTTCGCGCGAATCAGCTCCGCATCAACGCCGGACAACCCGATAGCCCGATTGCCGCAAACGTTCAGCCGTGTGACGATGTCCGCGTTGACCTTGCCGATCAAGACCATGCCGACAATCTCCATCGTTTCCTCATCCGTCACGCGGAGTCCGCTGACAAACGCAGTGTCCTTGCCGACCTTCTTCAAAAAGCCCGTGATGTCCGGGCCGCCGCCATGCACGATGACTGGACGGATACCGACCTGCTTCATCAGCGTGACGTCCTGCATGACCTTTTCTTTCAAATCCTCGCTGATCATCGCGTTGCCGCCGTATTTGACCACGATAGTCTTGCCCGAAAACTCTTGGAAATACGGCAGCGCTTCGACGAGAAGGTTCGCCGTGTCCTGCGGTGAAAACATTGTACCGCCTCCTGTTAAAACTTAGGTGTGATACTCACCGTTGATTTTCACATATTCATAGGAGAAATCGCAGGACCAGACCGTCGCCTCCGCGTCGCCAAGCCCAAGCTCCACGTCAATCAAAATATCGTGCTCTTCCATGACCTTGCGAAGCGCTTTCTCGTCGAAGGACGCACCGACGCCATTGGCGTAGACGGGAACCCCACCGAATTTCACGACCGTCTTTTCCGGCTCCATCGGTACGCCCGCATAGCCCACCGCGCAAATCACGCGGCCCCAGTTCGGGTCCTCGCCGAAGAACGCCGTCTTTACCAGCGGCGACTTCGAAACGCTCATCGCGACCTGTTTCGCGCTTTCAAAGGTTTTCGCGCCGGTCACATGGATGGTCAGGAACTTTGTTGCGCCTTCGCCGTCCGCCGCAATGCGCTTGGAAAGCCCGGTGCAAAGCTCCTTCAGCGTGTCTCGGAAGATCTCGTAATCTTTCCCTTTTTCGGTAATGGTCGTGTTGCCCGCCGCGCCGTTGGCCAGCACGATGGCCATATCGTTAGTGCTCATGTCGCCGTCAATCGAAATCATATTAAACGTGACTTCGACGACCTCGGACAATGCCGCCTGCAAAATCTTCTGGTCGATGGCTGCGTCCGTCGTGATAAAGCAGAGCATCGTCGCCATGTCCGGCTGGATCATGCCGGAGCCTTTCGCAATCGCACCGAAGCGGACCTTCTTACCGCCAATCTCCACTTCCGTCGCGCAGGCCTTCGAGTAAGTGTCCGTCGTGATAATCGCGTTGCCCGCGTTGACGCTGCCGTCCTCAGCCAGCTCTGACGCCGCCGCTTTGACACCCGCCGTAACTTTATCCATAGGAAGCTGCACGCCAATGACGCCCGTGGATGCGACGATAACTTCATTCGCCGCGCACCCTACAGCATCCGCCGCCGCCTTCGCCATAGCCCGCGCGTCCGCCATGCCCTGCGCGCCGGTACAGGCATTCGCGCAACCCGCGTTCGCGCAAATCGCGTGAGCTTTGCCGCCCTTCACGACTTCTTTTGATACGAAAACCGGAGCCGCCGCCACTTGGTTTTTGGTAAACGTACCGGCCACCGCCGCCTCTTTCTCGGTGTAAATCAGAGCCAGGTCGAGATTCCCGCTCTTCTTGATGCCGGCCTTGACGCCCGCCGCCTTGAAACCTTTCGGGAACGTCACGCCCATTTTCTTGTGCTCGTCGCTAAACATAATATTTCCTCCTATATTTGCATATTCTTGCCTTCCCCTCTGGGGAAGGTGGCGCGCAAAGCGCGACGGATGAGGTTTTGTAGCGTAACGCCTAAAAACCTCATCCACCACCTACGGCGGTCCCCCCTCCCCATAGGGGAGGGCTTTACTTACGGATACATCGGCGCCATGTCGATTCCTAGCTTCTCATCGAAGCCGCAGGCGATGTTGAAATTCTGCACCGCCTGTCCCGCCGCGCCCTTGACCAGATTGTCAATCGTGGAGAGTACGATTACGCGGTTTGTCCGCTCGTCGATATGCCAACCAAGATCGCAGAAATTCGAGCCGCGCACAAATTTCGTTTCCGGGTATGCACCTCGCCCACGCAAGCGGATGAAATATTCATCATTATACATCGCATGGAAAGCTTCATCCACTCTGTCCGCCGTCACGCCATCTTTCAACTTCGCGTAGCAAGTGGAAAGAATTCCCCGCGCCATTGGTACGAGGTGCGGCGTGAATTGCAGCGTGATTGATTTACCGCAAAGGTCGGACAATGCCTGCTCGATTTCCGGCGTGTGACGATGATTCGCGACGCCATACGCTTTGAAATTATCGTAAAGCTCCGGGAAATGATTCGGCAGCTTCGCCGAACGTCCCGCGCCAGACACGCCCGACTTCGCGTCAATCACGATGCTTTCCAAATCCACCAGCCCGTCCTTGACCAGCGGCGCGAGAGCGAGGATACTCGCCGTCGTATAGCAGCCCGCGTTGCCGATAATCTTCGCGTCCTTGATGGCGTTCCGGTACAGTTCCGCCAAGCCGTAGACACGCTCCGCGTCCGCGTGGGAATGACGGATCTTGTACCACTGCTCATAGACCGTCGTGTCATGGAATCGATAATCCGCGCCGAGGTCGATAATACGCGTCGGCGCCTTTTCCAACAACAGTCCGATTTCCATCGCATGGCCCGCAGGCAGGCCGACGAACAGGAAGTCACTGTCCGCGCCGATCTCCTCTACATCCTCTATACTCTCCAACGGCTGGTCGAAAAGGCCCGAAAGATGCGGATACGCTTCCGACAACGATTTTCCCGTATAACTTTCCGATGTGATATGCACGACGTCCGCCTTCGGATGGCGCAGGAGCAATCGCACGAGCTCCGCACCGGCATAACCTGTCGCGCCGATGATGCTGACCCTCATCCAAATTCCTCTCCTTTAAAAACTTTTATAATTATACACATGCATTGCATAAAAATGCAAGTTTTTTTCTTCCCATTCCTGCAAAAAATAAGCTATAATATCTTAACCTCTTTTATTTGGGAGCGAAAAACATTGATGAAAAATGTTCTCCGCCTTTGCGCGGGGCTGATCCTTGTATTCTTCCTCGGTTTCTTTATCGCCGGAGGAAGGGACGTATTGCGCCCGGAAACGGTAGGACGCGTCAAGGACTGGGCGTCGCAAAGCGTCCTGTCGTCAAGCGAGCCGACACGCGCCGCGCCAGAATCCCCTGATGCTTGCGCGCGATTAAAACGGCTGCTGTTCCTTCACGACGCTGTGACCGAGCGCATGGCCGACAAAAGAATTGTAGCTTCCGACGAACTGCCCGATACGCTGCTAAAAGCCGTCGTCTCCGTTGAAGACGCCCGCTTTTTTTCCCATCCCGGCTTCGACATCGAGGGCATTGTCCGCGCCACGCTCGTCAATCTCCAGCACGGAGAAATCGAGGAAGGCGCGAGCACCATCACACAGCAGCTCGTCAAAAACCTTTTCCTGTCCCAGGAGCAGTCGTTTTCGCGCAAAGCCGAGGAACTTGCCCTCGCCCTTGATCTCGAAATGCGCTACTCGAAAATGGAGATCCTCACACTTTATCTGAACACCATTTATTTCGGCTCCGGGTATTACGGGATTTACGACGCGGCCCACGGCTACTTCGGCAAAGAGCCGAAAGACCTGACGCTGCCGGAAGCTGCGATGCTCGCGGGGCTGCCAAACGCGCCGTCTCTGTATTCCCCTTATGAGGATTTTTTACTGGCGAAAAAGCGACAGTTCATCGTGCTCGACTCGATGGCCCGCACCGGCGCAATCTCCGAAAGCTTGGCGGAAAACGCGAAAATCGAGCCGCTCTATCTCGCCCACTAATACTAATCTCCGACTAAAAAATACATTTTTTAAACCGGAGATACGCCTGCTTCGCAGGCTACAGCTGAGCCTACGGCTCGGCTGACGTCTCATGCAGGATCTGTAAAATTAGATAATTTTAACAGGTTCTGGTATAAAACACGAAAAACAGGGCTGTCATGAAATCCCTCTTGCATGGGTTCATGAACAGCCCTGTTCTTTTTATTTTCCGGCAGCTTCCGCCGCTTTTTCGCGTTCACGCTGTGCCTTGCGCTCCGCCTTCTCGCGTTCCTTGCGTTCCGCCTTTTCCTTATCCTTGATTTCCTTTCTCTGCTTCTCGATCGCGGCGCCAAATTCGCTGTAGAAAAGCGAGACCATATCCGAGTAAGTCCGGACCGTGTCTAAATCGTCTGGGGCGAGAATAATCTGATAGGTGTAAAGTAATTCGTTTGTCGCGGCGCTGTATACCTCGAAGAACAGCACTGTGCGGCGGCTCATCGTCACCGTGGGAACGACATACGCGTCGGCGTACTCCGCCACATGATTCTTGAACACCCGCGTCGCAGGAATACGCGCCATTGCATAAATGTCTTTCCCCGACGTCTGCAAAATCCCCTTTGCAATCACGTCATAAGGTACGACCTTATACTTTTTCGGCGATACCTTCGCGCCCTGCTTGTTCAGGACATCGATATACTCCTCCAGCGTCGGCATCCCCTGTTTATCCATGTAAAGCGGAGCGGCAATGGCAAGCGTCTCCACATAGGCGACCGTCTGTCCCTCCTCCTCTTTTCCTTCCTCCCAATACGCAAACGCCGACGGGCAGGCCGTGGCAAAGACTAAAACAAGCAGCAAAACGTGAATGATTTTTTTCATGTGAAAACTCCCCCTCCTGCGGAAATTCTTGAAATCAAATCAACTTGTGCGCCTTCAGCGCTGTTTCAAGCTTTTTCAAATTCTCCGGCTCCATCTCCGAAAGCGGCAACCGAAGCGGCCCCGCCGCATAGCCCATCAGCCGCATCGCAGTCTTGACCGGGATCGGGTTCGTCTCGCAAAACAGCGCGTCCGCAAGGTCGGTGAAAGCGATCTGGAGTTTCGCCGCCTCTTGAACCTTTCCGTCGAAAAACAGCTGGCAAATGTCGTGCGTTTCCTTCGGCGCGACGTTCGAGAGGACCGAGATGACGCCCATACCGCCCAGCGAAAGGATCGGCACAATCTGGTCGTCGTTGCCCGAGTATACTGCCAGCTCGTCACCCACCGCATAGCGCAGGCGAAGGATCGACGAAAGGTCGCCGTTCGCTTCCTTGACCGCCACAATATTCGGATGCTTGGCGAGCTCCACGTAAGTCGGCACCTTGATCGAAACGCCGGTGCGCGACGGTACGTCGTAGAGGATGCACGGGATGTTCACGCTGTCGGCGATTTTGTTGAAATGCTCGACCAAGCCTTTTTGCGTGCATTTATTGTAATACGGCGTTACAAGCAGCAGCCCGTCCGCGCCCACTTTATCCGCATACTGCGAAAGTTGTATCGCGAATGCCGTATCGTTGGAACCTGTCCCGGCAATGACCGGAACGCGTCCTTTCGTATGCTCGACGGCGAACTTGATGGCTTCCTTGTGCTCCGCGTCATCCATCGTCGCAGCTTCGCCCGTAGTGCCGGCGACGATGATTGCGTCCGTATGCCCCGCAATCTGAGCGTCAATCATGCGCCCAAATTCTGGAAAATTGATTCCGTCCTCGGTGAACGGCGTGACGATGGCAACGCCTGCGCCCTTGAAGATCAGTTTCTTCATAAAGACTTCTCCTTTTCGTCAAAATCATCCTAATTATAATGCCTTAGTTCAGGGTTTGTCAAAGACAAACTCTCCTCTGTCTGGCATTTCAACGAGACAGAAAAACTAGTCTTTTTCCAAGATATATCATTCAAGGAGAATATGCAAGAAGGGACGAAAGCGAGCACACGCTTTCATCCCTTCTTTTGGGAAAAAATTTCAAATCGATTTCATGCAACTTCGTCAGCCGCGGCTATCGCTTCATCGAAACGCCGCACAACGTCGTCGAACAGATACAGCCCGTCCTCGTTCGCCGTGAGGCCGTTTAGCCGCAATGGCACGATGACCGGCGGATGCTCTAGCGACAGCGGCGCACGTGTATGCATCTGCGTCGCACTCTGGTAGACAAGCTTCAGCGACGCATATGCCTGTCCGTCCTCGCCGATTCGTTTCTCGATGACGAGCTTCGTACCAATCGGTGTCTTTTCCTCGATAGTGTCCCGAAGCGTATACGCCTCGACGCCGAGGGACGGCAGCACCGTCGCCAGATTAGTGTCGTGCCCGCAGAGGAACGTGAACTTCCGTCCGTCTTCCGCCAGCTCATCCCGCATGACGGAAAGCAACGGACGCGCGAACTGCCGCGCCATCGTCGGCAGTTCAAAAAATGCGTTGATGCCTATATCCTTGACCCGCGCGATGCCCTGCCACTGCTCTACTGTCAGCGCGTGTCCAAAAGCCGCCCGCGCTGCCTCGTCGTCCCCGTTCGCCTCGTAATATTGCAGCGTCAACGCGTCGCCGGCGCGCCCGGCCACGCGCATTGAGCCGGTCAACCGCAGCGTGTCAACGTCAAAAGCCAGGTCATCTGCCGAAAATGACGATATGCCTTTTTCCCGTGCGTACTCCGAATCCTTGAAATCAATCACGTCCGCAATCAGCGCCGCATCTGGCTCCAGCCGCTTGCCCAGTCCCCGGACGCCGCCCATCACCTCCACTTCCTTGATGGTCCGCGCGCGGAACTCGTCACTGAAAGTTTTGGGCGTCTCCGGAAGGAACACCGGGTCCTTTTCGTTCAGTCCAAAATGATGCTCGACGCGGGCATTCGCCATCGGCAGCATCCCGGCGGAAAAATACCGAGCCGTGGCAATCGTCCGCCGATAGGAATTGGCATAGAAGCGCATCTCGCCAATCTCCGGCACATGATTCGCGCCCATCAGGCCCTCGTCCTCCAGCCATTGACGGAAATATTGGCCCATGATCGTTTCCAGCTGCGCCCCCTTCATCGACAAATCGCCAGGCGCTGCCGTCCAATCGAACCATTTATGCGGCGTCAGTGAGGCTATGATGCGTTCTCCGCCGACGGTCGGCGAACGGAGATTGTGACGGCTCAAGATCAGCACCTTGGAAAGCCGATACTGTCCCTCACCCTCTGCGGCCCGTACAATCCGCGACACAAACACGGACAAACAGACGAAAAGTACGCAAAGCATCAGGACAATCTTATTTTTCCGCATCACTCAACACTCCCTGCAAATCTCATTCACTCCATCGCGCGCACGATGCGGCTAAAGAGCTTTTCGTTTTCCTTCGCCTTTTCTTCGCCGCCGAACACGCAATAGGTATCCTGCTTCATGCAGGCGTCGACAATCGGCGCGACGGCGCGAA
>CACYUQ010000090.1 GCA_902777615.1 uncultured Selenomonadaceae bacterium | reverse complement strand
AGATCCTGATCGTGGAAGACGAAGCGATCAACCGTGAATTGCTGACGCTGGTACTGCAGGAGAGCTATACTCTGAGATATGCAGCGACCGGGGAGGAGACCCTGAAGGAGATATTTGAAAATGCTAGCTCTCTGAGCCTTGTACTCCTGGATCTGAACCTGCCGGATGTCAACGGAAAAGACATTTTGCTGAAGATGAAGCAGGAAGGCCTTCTTGACCGGCTTCCGGTCATTGTCCTGACGGCGGATAAAGATGCGGAGGTCGAGAGCCTGACGATGGGAGCTATGGATTTCATTCCAAAGCCATACCCGCGGCCGGAGGTCATACAGGCACGGGTGCGCCGGACAATAGAACTGTCCGAAGGACGGGTCATTATCGGACAGACAGAGCGTGACTCGCTGACAGGGCTGTATAACCGTGATTACTTTTTCCAATATGCCAACCGTATATACCGGGGGCGCAAAAAGAAGCCGATGGACGCCATCGTGCTGAACATTGAGCAGTTCCATACCGTGAACGCTTTGAACGGGAGGGAATTCGGCGACCAGGTCCTGCGCGTCCTTGGAAACAAGATCAGTGGGATTGCATATGAGTTCGGCGGGATTGCGGGCCGGTTCGGGGCGGATCGCTTCGATATTTACTGCCGGCATACGGATGATTACCGGGGCATTTTTGACCGTTTGCAGACCACGCTTGACGCTTTGGCGCCGAACGCCAGTATCCGCCTGCGAATGGGCGTCATGCCCTTCCAGCCCGATCTGGAGCCGGTGCAGCTTTTTGACAGGGCGCGGACGGCCTGCTCGATGGCCCGGGGGCACTACAAAAACCACCTGATTATATTCGACAAGAAGGTGCTCGAGCGGGAGCTGCTGGAACAACGGCTGCTGAACGATTTGCGCCGCGCGTTGGACAGCTATGAGTTTGAGGTTTACTATCAGCCGAAGTTCAATATTCAAGTCGAGCCGCCGAAGCTCGTAGGCGCGGAAGCACTGATCCGATGGCAGCATCCGGAGTTGGGCATGATCGCCCCGGATGATTTTATTCCGCTGTTTGAACGCAACGGGAAAATCGGGGAGGTGGATAAATACGTTTGGGCCAAGGCGGCAAGGAAGATTGTCCGATGGCGGACGGAGTACGGCGTGACCATCCCGATTTCCGTCAATCTGTCCCGTGTGGACGTGTTCGATTCGATGCTGGAGGAAACGCTGGACGGCATCCTTTTGCAGCATGGGTTGGACCATGATGCGCTGAAGCTGGAAATCACGGAGTCTGCGTACACGGAAAACGCGGATCAGGTGATTCAGGTCGTGGAGCATTTGCGCCAAAAGGAATACAAGGTGGAAATGGACGATTTCGGCACCGGGTACTCTTCGCTTCATATGCTCTCCGCCATGCCGGTGGATGTACTGAAGGTAGACCGGTCGTTTGTCCGGAACATCGAGCGCGACGACAAGGACGTCCAGCTCGTGGCCCTGATTCTCGGCATCGCTAAGAACATGAACATCCCGGCTATCGCTGAAGGCGTGGAGACAGAGGGACAGCTCAAGATATTGAGAGAACTGGGCTGCGATTTGGTGCAGGGATATTACTTCTCTCCACCGCTGCATCCCACTGAGTTTGAAGCAAAATTCCTTCGAGGAACGGTGAATTAGATTTTAGTTGTGAATATATGGGGTGATACGCAAATGCGTTCGCTGCGAACAAAAATAACGCTGATGACAGTGTGTGTGATTCTTTTCACGCTCACTGCCGTCATGCTTTTCAGCGTCATCTTTATCCGTACAAACGAACACCATAAATCCGAGCAGCTTCTTCTGCTGCTGTGCGAGACGGGAGAGCGCAATCTCGACTATTACTTCAACAGCGTGCAGCGGTCGGTCCGGAAGGTCGAATCCTTTGTGACGGCGGACCTGGACGGGCTGGAGGAGCGACAGCTTCAACGCCACATGGAACGCGTGAGAAAGTATTTCGATGAAATGGCTTCCAAGACGAACGGCGTGCTGACCTACTATTACCGCATCGACCCGACAGTCTCGAACACGGTCAAGGGCTTCTGGTACACAAACCTGGACGGGGAAGGCTTTGTCGAGCACAAAGTGACCGATATCACGCTTTATGATACGAAGGACACCTCCCGTCTGATCTGGTTTACCGTTCCGAAGGCCACGGGCGAAGCAATCTGGCTTCCGCCGTATATCACGGAAAATCTGGACAAACGCGTCATTTCCTATAATGTCCCGATTTATTTCAAAGGAACGTTTGTCGGGGTCGTGGGCATCGAAATCGACTATTCCACTATGGCGGAGCAGGTGGACAGCATCCGGCTCGGCAACGATGGGTATGCGTTTTTGAGCGACGCGGAGGGAAACCTCTTCTATCATCCCCGGATCGATGTCGCGAAGATGACCAAAGAGACGCAGATTCCGGTTCCGGACGGCATTCTCAGCACAAGCACTTTCGTCCAATACAGTTTTGGCGGCGTGGAAAAGCAGGCAGCGTGGCTGCCGCTCAGCAACGGCATGCGTCTGAATGTCGTAGTGCCGCTCTCCGAGACGGAAGGGGACTGGCAGAAGCTGATCGGGAATATGCTGCTCGTAGCCATCGGCGTGCTGGCGGCGTCAAGCATCTTTACCATGTATTACACAAAACACATCACAAAGTCGTTGGAGGAACTGACCGAAGCCGCGGAACAGGTGGACAAGGGCAACTACAATATCGCCCTGGATTACAGCGGGGACGACGAGGTCGGCAGACTGACGAGTACGTTCAAGAGCCTGACCGCGCATATGAAGGAAAATATCACTACCCTGAACCGACGGGCCTATATCGACGCCCTGACCTCTGTCCGAAACAAGCGGGCTTATGCCGATTATATCGAGGAACTGCAGACCTCCATGGATGACGACAGGGAGCATACGGAATTCGCGGTGGGCGTTTTTGACTGCGACGACCTGAAGCAGATCAACGACAAGTACGGCCATGACAAGGGCGACGTCTATCTGAAGACGGCCAGCCGACTGATGTGCCGCGTGTTCCAGCATTGCCCGGTATTCCGGATCGGCGGGGACGAGTTCTCAGTGATCCTGCAGAATGATTCCTTCCGGGACAGGGACGAACTGATCCGGGAGTTCAACGATGCGATGGAGAAAACCAACGCCTCGGCGGAGAATCCGTGGGAGCAGGTGCGGGTCTCCTTCGGAATCTCAGTCTACGACTCGGAGCAGGACGGCGCGGCCATCGACGTGGTCCGCCGCGCAGACAGGAACATGTACGAGAACAAACGGAACCGGAAAACGAAACAATGATAAACTTGGCGGATTGTCCGCCTCATGGAAACGCCGCTGAGCAGATTTTGTCTGTCGACAAAATCTGCTCAGCGGCGTTATAATCATATAAACGAAGAGATAAGCGGAGGAAAAAACTGTGGCAAAGACCTCGAAGAAAGCAAAACAAACGAGCGCCAACATCGGATTTGAAAAACAGATATGGGACGCGGCCTGCGTGCTTTGGGGGCATATCCCCGCCGCCGACTATCGGAAGGTCATCGTCGGGCTGATTTTCCTCCGTTATATCGGAAACGCGTTCGAGAAACGATACAACGAGCTCGTTGCAGAGGGCGACGGCTTTGAGAACGATCCCGACGCCTACGAGGAAGAAAACATCTTCTTCGTGCCGGAAAAGGCCCGCTGGGGAAAAATCGCCGCCGCCGCGCATACGCCGGAAATCGGCACGGTCATCGACGACGCCATGCGGGCGATTGAAGACGACAACAAAAAGCTCAAAAACGTGCTGCCGAAAAACTACGCCAGCCCCGACCTCGACAAGCGCGTTCTCGGCGACGTGGTGGACCTCTTCACCAACATGGACATGAGCGATACCGAGGGAAACAAGGATTTGCTCGGCAGAACCTACGAATACTGCATCGCACAGTTTGCCGCCTATGAAGGCGTGAAGGGCGGCGAGTTCTATACGCCCGCCAGCGTCGTCAAAACCATCGTCGCCATTCTGCGCCCGTTCTCGAATTGCCGGGTGTACGACCCCTGCTGCGGCAGCGGCGGCATGTTCGTGCAGAGCGCGAAATTCATCCAGGCGCACGGCGGTAAGCGTGGAACGATTTCCGTTTACGGGCAGGAATCCAACGCCGACACATGGAAAATGGCGAAGATGAACCTTGCCATTCGCGGCATCGACGCCAATCTCGGCGAGTATCAGGCGGATACCTTCTTCAACGACCTGCACCCCACGCTCAAAGCGGACTTCATCATGGCGAATCCGCCCTTCAATCTCTCCGGCTGGGGACAGGACAAGCTGAAGGACGATGTGCGCTGGAAGTACGGCACGCCTCCGGCGGGCAACGCCAACTACGCGTGGATTCAACACATGATCCATCACTTGGCGCCGAACGGGAAAATCGGCCTCGTACTGGCGAACGGCGCGCTGTCCACCCAGTCCGGCGGCGAAGGCGAAATCCGAAAGCGCATCATCGAGGACGACCTTGTGGAAGGCATTATTGCCATGCCGACACAGCTCTTTTACAGTGTGACGATTCCCGTGACGCTCTGGTTCATCACGAAAAACAAGAAGCAGAAGGGCAAGGCGCTCTTCATCGACGCCCGCAATATGGGGCACATGGTAGACAGGAAGCACCGCGACTTCACGGACGAGGACATTCAGAAACTCTCGGACGCTTTCGCGGCGTTCCAAGAGGGAACGCTAAAAGACGTCAAAGGGTTCTGCGCCGTGGCCGACCTTGCGGAGATTGAAAAGCAGGACTATATCCTGACGCCGGGGCGCTACGTCGGCATCGAGGAGCAGGAGGACGACGGCGAGCCCTTCGACGAAAAAATGAAGCGGCTGACGGGCGAGCTTTCGGAAATGTTCGCCAAGTCCCACGAATTGGAGGACAAGATTCGGAAGAATTTAGGGGCGATTGGGTATGAAGTGTAAACTCCTTCCGTCACGCCTTCGGCGTGCCACCTCCCTCAGTGAGGGAGGCTATGAGAACGCGGCTTCGGGCTGCCAAGCGACATGCCGATGGCATGTTGCTCCTCAAAGAGGGCGGCTAACCTTGCCCCCCTCCATGAGGGGGGTGTCAGCGAAGCTGACGGGGGGAGTCCTGGGATTCAGTTGTCAAGGAATACTTGACTCCTGTAACAATTCGTAATGTATAGAGGGATTGGTCATGAAGCGTAAGGCCTGTTTATTGGGAGACGTATGCAAATTCATAGATTATCGCGGAAAAACTCCCCCAAAGACAAATGCGGGAATCCCATTGATAACGGCAAAAATTATCAAGCATGGTGCTATACAGAAACCGCAAGAATTCATTCAGGAATCATTCTATGATGAATGGATGCGTCGGGGAATCCCAAAAAGAGGCGATGTGATTTTTACGACAGAAGCGCCACTGGGCGAAGTCGCGCAAATAAAGACAGATGAAAAATTGGCATTTGCACAGCGGGTTATCATTCTTGAAGCCGACGAAATAGTCTTGCATTCCGATTATTTGTTTTATGCCCTTCAGGATACAGTACTGAAAAATCGCATTGAGGCACGTTCAAGCGGAACAACAGTTTTCGGTATTAAGGCAAGTGAACTGAAAAAGGTAGAAATTGATCTGCCTGCTATGGAAACACAAAAGAAAATAGGAGAAGTACTTTCAAAAATAGATGACACAATCGCGCTCAATCAGCAGATAAACAAGAATTTGGAGGAACAAGCACAGGCGATTTTTAAGGCATGGTTCGAGGATTATGAGCCATTTGGTGGTGAAGCTCCAAATGAATTTATATCTATGACGCTTGGTCGGGTGGCAGAAATTAAAACAGACAGTATATCTCCATCAAAAAATCCGAATGTGAAAGTAGAGCATTACAGTATTCCCGCTTATGATGAAAAACATTTTCCAGTCTTTGAAACAACTGATGATATAAAGAGCAACAAATACATAATTACCGATAAATCAGTCATAATATCAAAACTGAATCCTGACACGAAAAGAATATGGAGACCTATGTGCTTGTCAGAGCATCCTATATGTTCAACTGAATTTATAGTTTACGAAGCGAGAAATCCCGCGCATAAGGATTTCTTGTATTCCTTGATTGATAGTGTGCGGTTTTATAATTACTTATGTTCCCATACAACTGGATCGACCAACAGCAGACAACGCGCTACTCCAAGTGCTACGCTTGATTTTGAATTTTTGCTTCCGAGTGACGAATGGATTAAGAAGTTCTGCTTGATAGTAACACCTATATATGACATGATTTCTGCTAATCTTATGGAAAATCAAGCACTTGCAAACCTTCGTGACGCACTCCTTCCTCGCCTTATGTCCGGCGAGATCGACGTGTCAGGGATTGAAATTTTGCCGAATGACTTGGCAAAAGCCGTTGCCGATAGCCGAGAGCGTCACAATTTGCACGGACCGTTTGACTCTGCTGAAGAGGCTGTGGCTTCTATGTTGAAAGAAGGGTGACACCTTATGTCCACCACCTACGCCGAAGCGAATTATGAAAACTCCATCATCGAGCTTTTTGTTGGCATGGGCTATACCCATGTCTACGGCCCGGACGTGGATCGCGACTTTCGCAGCCCTCTTTATGACACGGTGCTGGAGGAATCCTTCGCGCGGCTGAATCCCGATTTGCCCGCCGACGCTATCGCCGACGCGCTTTTCAAGCTGCGGAATTTCGAGAACGGCGAGCTGGTGCAGCGGAACGAAGTCTTCATGGACTATCTGCAAAACGGCGTGCCCGTGAGTTTTACCGTCAAGGGCGAGCAGCGCTCCGCGATTTGCTATCTCGTGGACTATGAGAACCCTGACGCCAATTCCTTTATCGTCGCAAATCAGTGGACGATCGTGGAAAACAGCACGAAGCGCCCGGACGTGATTCTCTTTTTGAACGGGCTGCCCGTGGTCCTGATGGAGCTGAAATCTCCGTCGCGGGAGGAAACCGACGCTTCGGAGGCGTTTCTCCAGCTTCGGAACTATATGCAGGAAATCCCGTCCGCGTTCGTTTACAACGCGATCTGCGTGATGAGCGACATGATGACGTCGAAGGCGGGGACGATTACCTCCGGCGAGGACCGCTTCATGGAGTGGAAAACGAAGGACGGCAGCTATGAGAACACGCAGCACGCGCAGTTCGACACGTTCTTCGAGGGGATTTTCCAAAAGGCGCGGTTTTTGGACATTCTCAGGAATTTTATCTGCTTTTCCGACGAGGGCTTGCAGTCTTTCAAGATTTTAGCCGGGTATCATCAGTATTTTGCCGTCAGGAAGGCGGTGGCCTCCACGACGCGCGCTGCGGAAACGGACGGCAAGGGCGGCGTATTCTGGCATACGCAGGGCAGCGGCAAGTCGCTTTCGATGGTATTTTACGCCCATCTCCTGCAATCGGCGCTGAACAGTCCCACGATCGTCGTGCTGACGGACAGGAACGATCTCGACGATCAGCTTTTCGGACAGTTCGCGAAGTGCAAGGCGTTTCTGCGGCAGGAGCCGATACAGGCCGAGAGCCGCGAGCATTTGAAAAAGCTGTTGGCGGGTCGAAAGGCCAACGGCATTATTTTCACGACGATGCAGAAATTCGAAGAGTCCGACGGGCCGCTGTCCGAGCGGCGCAATATCGTGGTGATGGCGGACGAGGCGCACCGCGGGCAGTACGGGCTGACCGAGACCATCAGGATGACGCGGAACGAAGCGGGCGAGGAAGTGGCAAAGCGCGTCGTCGGCACGGCGCGGATTATCCGCGACAGCCTGCCGAACGCGACGTATATCGGCTTCACGGGTACTCCTATATCAAGAGAGGATAGGAACACCCGTGAGGTGTTCGGTGATTACATAGATATTTACGA
>CACYUQ010000089.1 GCA_902777615.1 uncultured Selenomonadaceae bacterium | reverse complement strand
TTTCATAACCATAGGTATAACTTACATTGTTATATGTTTTCCTGAGGCTTTCAATCAGATATTTCCTCAAAATGCTCATAAACGTTTCGGGTTTATAGGAACTGCCTTTAGTTACATTATCCAGACTTTTCGATATTCTGCAGCTAACGCTTTACGGTCCCCGGTAAAAAATTTGAAAGGCGCATCTGACGGATAATTCTTTCGCGGATTTTTTCTACAAAACTTTCAGGAGAGGTTACCCTGACATGGCAGCCGAAAGCCATTATTCTAATCAGAATTTCAGCTTCATCCCTGCTGTCATATTTAAGGGTGACGAGGTACCGGTCATTATCCAGCCTCACGGTTTCCTTTTCAAGATGTGAAAAATGAAGAAGAACCCGTTCCAGTGCATGGCGCCTGTCCTCCAGTTCGAATGTTACAGTTGAAGTATCAGCACTGCGGACAGGTACATCCTGTTCACGTTCTGTCACGGTGCATTCAGTGACAGAACCAAGATTCAGGATCCACTGCCGGTACCTGCTGTCACCCACCAGACGGAACCTGTCGTCCTTCTCCGAATATTCCAGATACCGCGGGGTCAGTTCTATTTTAAACTGTCCTCCGTGCTTCGAGCTGTAGCTGATCGAGAGATCTCTGCCGTTTTCAAGTGCATCCATAATCTTTCTGAATATTTCCCGGTAGCATGGATCGGCAAAATCATCCCCGTCACAGCTGCGTTCGTAATAAACCACGGATTGCGGATCAAACAGAGGTTCCACCTCCTCCAGTCCGCTCAGATCCGGATCAAACAGCCGGATGCGGGGATCAAGCAGTACTGCTTTAAGCCATCTTTTCTCCAGCAGTGTCAGCGGAAGTTCCGGTTCGGCAGTCAAAGGGGTCGACAGATCTCTGCGCAGCAGCATCCACTTCTCCCCTGCCAGTCCCTCGGGCATGGTAAGAACGGATTCCCCGAAGGCACTGCTGTGGATCAGGCTGTACAGACGGGCGGCAGTAAGGGTTCCTCTGACCGCCTCCTGCAGAATTTTCGCAACAGTATTGTAGTAGGTACCGTAAATTTCATTGAAGATCATGGATATCAACCCCGTACATTCTGGCTGTTTTTCTGAAATCGGACCAGAAAAGCTGAGTAACCAGAGGAAGAGTGCAGTTAAGCTCCTTTACTCTGCCGGTAAAGGTCCGCAGCCACGGCAACATCTCCTGCGGATCGTAGACATCCGCAGTAAACCTCCAGGTGCATTCATCAAGCTGTTCGACTTTTCCGCAGCGCTTCGGGAAGCACCGTACATCCTGCCGGGGCTGGCACTGGGGATCGCGGCGGGCTACGTCGCGGCGGGACGCGTCCCGGCGAAAGAGTTCCGGCAAATCCTTTACGTCATTCTCGTCGTGATGTGTTTACACACGATTTGGAACGCAGTCCACGCCCTGTGAATAAATCTGTGGATAGTGTGGATAACTAGAAGATAGAGGACATAATTATTATGAAAGAGATTCTTTGGATTCGTCATGCACAGAGTATCGGAAACGCGGGAATACCGACGGACAGCGCGTCCTCGTTCCCGCTTTCGCCGCTGGGCGTCGAGCAGGCGCAGATGCTCGCGGAAAAAATCCCGTTCACGCCCGATCTGATCGTCTCGTCGCCGTTCCGTCGCGCGTGGGAAACGGCGGCGCCGACCTCGGCGCGCTATCCGTCCGTCTCGATGGAGATTTGGCCCGAGGTGCATGAATTCACCTATCTGTCTCCGGCTTCCTGCGTCGGCACCACCACCGCCGACCGCCGCCCCCGCGTGCTCGACTATTGGGCGCGGCTCGACCCGGATTATCTCGACGGCGGCGACGCCGAGACCTTTCGCAACGTCGTGAGGCGCGCGGAACTTGCCATCGAGCATATCCAAAGCCGCTGGGAACAGCATATCGTGATTTTTTCCCACGAGCAGTTCATAAAATGTGTCGAGCTTACGCTGCGCGCTCCCGATTTGCCCGTCGAGGAAAAAATGCGCTCGTTCCCGACACTGCCGCCGATTCGGAATTGTGAAATGATTCCGTTGCACTTGTGAAAAATAAACCTTCCCCTCAAGGGGAAGGTTTATTTTTATATTTTTCTTAAATGAGAATTATTTTTTACAAAAACGCTTGACAAATGAAAATACGTGTATTATCTTTAATTAAGATTCACAAATTCTCCCGTGGGACAGGCAGAGGAAACATGGACACTCTATCGGCTCCTCCGGGGGAAGGGTGAATCATCGTATCCCTTTCCGTATTATTTTCTATCTATTTATTTAAGGAGGAGTTTCTGATGAAAAAGACTCTCGTATCTGCTCTGACGACGGCTCTCGTCGTTGGCGCGGCCTCGACGACGTTCGCCGCGGCGAACCCGTTTGAGGATGTTCCGGCCGACCATTGGGCGTACGACGCGATTGCTCAGCTGGCTGCTGACGGCGTCATCGAAGGCTATGGCGACGGCACTTACCGTGGCGATCAGGAGATCACCCGCTATGAAATGGCGCAGATGATCGCCCGCGCGATGGCGAAAGGCGCCAACGGCGCTGACAAGGCCCTCGTTGACAAGCTGGCCGCTGAGTTCGCCGATGAGCTGAACAACCTCGGCGTCCGCGTTGCCGCCCTCGAGAAGAAGGTCGACAATGTCAAGTGGCAGGGCGAAATCAAATATCGCTACATCAATGAGCGTCATAAAAAAAATGATTTTGATGGGGAGCCTGTTCAGCGCAACGCTCAGTATGTAACGCTTCGCTTTGAGCCGGAAATGCAAATTAACAAGAACTGGACCGGTCATGCCCGCATCGACTACAGTACGGATATGGACAGCGCGAAGAATTCGAAGGGCGGTGCTAATCGCATTACTGAAGATGAAGATGACGAGTTCAAAGTGGATCGCGTCTGGGTACAGGGCGACTATAACAACTTCCAGATTCTGCTCGGCAAGTTGCCCTATGTCAGCTTCATCGACAATGGTATGATGCTCGATCAGCCTGTAGCTGGCGGCCAACTCACCGTGGGTAATAAGGTCAAAGGTACGGTGACGGTCGGTCGTGCGAAACTTGACGATTTCGATCTTGCTGGCACTGGTAACACAACATTCAGCTATCAGGGCATTGAAATTTACAATGATCGCGAAGACAAAATCACTTGGGGTGTCGGTTACCATCATGCCCGCAATCATGAGCAGTTGGACGGTAATATTGGCGACGGCTCAAAGGATTTGAATATTTGGGATCTCGGTCTTGGTTGGCAGTTTGACAAAAACTTCAACCTGAATGGTGCCTATGCGTGGAATACCTCGGTGGATACCAAGGGGGCCGGTAGTAAGTCGCGGGACGCTTGGTTTGTCGAGCTCGATTATAAGGGCGCCGATCCCGCAGACAAGGGTTCTTGGGGCGCGTATGTTGCCTATCGTCAGCTTGGTCGAGGAGCAGTTCTCGTACCGACTTATGATGCGATGAGCCGCAACCAGAAGGGCGTCGAGCTGGGCTTCAGCATTGTGCCGATGAAGAACTTCCAGGCAAACTTCCTGTATTTCACGGGCAAGGATATGGTTGTTAAAGATGGTGCAGAGGACGACGCAAGCAAGTTCTTCACCGAGCTGAACTTCTACTTCTGATTGTTCCACAATCGACCATACAAAAAGCCTCGCGGTGTCGCGAGGCTTTTTGATTGTGCGGATGGGGCTGGGGGAGAGGCATACAGGGAGTTCTTTTGCAACAAAAAATCCGAAGGCGATTGCCTTCGGATTTTTTCATCTTTGATGATTTACGATACGATGCGCCGAGCGCCCAGATAATGTTCGCGCCGCCAGTCGCGGTGCAGGGAGTCGAAGTCGATGCCGGTGTGGATCGACGCATGGATGAACTGCCCGTCCTGCAAATACATCCCCACATGGGAAAGCTCGCCGCTGTCGTCCACGAAGAAGACTAAGTCGCCCGTCCTGAGATTGGCGGGGGAGACCGGCGTGCCCATCAGGTATTGGTCGTCCGCCACACGGGGCAGCGAAATTCCCGCCTGTTGGTAGACGTAGCGGACAAACCCGGAGCAGTCGAAACCGTCCGGCGTCGAGCCGCCGTACACATACGGAACGCCGACATATTGCAGCGCGATGCTGGTCAAGCGACGTACGATGGCGCTGTCGCCGCGGTGAATCTCAGGCATCGTGCGCCCAAGAAGCGCCTCGTAAACGATTGGACCGACGACGCCGTCCGTCTCCAGCCCGTTCGCAAGCTCGAACGCCCGGACCGCCGCCGCCGTGCCGGGTCCGTAAGCGCCGTCAGGCACTACGTCGTAGCCAAGCCGCGACAGCGCCGTCTGCACTTCCGCGACTTCATTTCCCTGATCCCCGACCTGAAGCGCCGACGCCTGCGTCGCCGAAACATTCCCGAAGCAAAGCAAGGACAGAAGCCCCGCGCAAAGAAGTTTCCGCATAAAATACTCCCTCCGATTTCATAATCGTTTATATTATAAGAACGAAATTTGAAATCTGCATGAAAAAATCCCCGCCGATAGTCTTAAATCGACGGGGATGAAATAATTAACGTTTTTTATACCCAGCCCTGAGCCTGCATCGCAGTTGCGACTTTTTCGAAGCCTGCGAGGTTTGCACCGGCCAAGAGGTTGCCCTTGACGCCGTAACGTTCGGCGGCTTCCTTCGACTGCGTGTAGCTGCCGTGCATGATGCCCTTCAGGCGCTCGTCGACCTCCTCGAAGGTCCAGTGCAGACGTTCGGAGTTCTGGCTCATTTCCAGTGCGGAGACGGACACGCCGCCGACGTTCGCGGCTTTCGCCGGAGCGAACAGCACGCCCTTCTTCTGCAGGAACTCGATGGCGTCCAGCGTGGTCGGCATGTTCGCGCCTTCGCCCACGGCCTTGACGCCGTTCTTGACCAGTACCTTCGCGCTGGCGAGATCCAGCTCGTTCTGCGTCGCGCAGGGCAGAGCAATGTCTCCCTTGACGGTCCAGACGCCCTTCGCGCCGTTCTTATCCTCGAAGTATTTTGCTTTCTTGCGCTTCTTGACGTACTCGCTGATGCGGGCGCGGCGGACTTCCTTGATGTCCTTCAACAGCGCAAGGTCGATGCCATCCGGATCGTAGACGTAGCCGTTGGAGTCGGAGCAGGTGATGACCTTCGCGCCCATCTGCTGCGCCTTTTCGATCGCGTAGGTCGCCACGTTGCCCGCGCCGGACACGAGAACCTTCTTGCCCTTGATGTCGATGCCCGCGTCTTCCAGCATTTCCTTGACGAAATAAAGGAGGCCGTAGCCCGTGGCCTCAGTACGCGCGAGGCTGCCGCCGAAGGTCAGGCCCTTGCCGGTCAAGACGCCTTCATAGAGCTTCGTGATCCGCTTGTACTGACCGTAGAGATAGCCGATCTCGCGTCCGCCGACGCCGATGTCGCCCGCCGGTACATCGATATCCGCGCCGATATGGCGATAGAGTTCCGTCATGAAGCTCTGGCAGAACCGCATGACCTCGCCGTCGGACTTGCCCTTCGGATCGAAGTCGGAGCCGCCCTTGCCGCCGCCGATGGGAAGGCCGGACAGCGCGTTCTTCAGTACCTGCTCCATCGCGAGGAATTTCATGATGGAAAGATTGACGCTGGGATGGAAGCGCAGGCCGCCTTTGTACGGGCCGATGGCGCTGGACATCTGCACGCGGAATCCGCGGTTGACCTGAAGCTGGCCTTTGTCATCGGCCCATGGCACGCGGAAGATCACGACGCGCTCCGGCTCGATGAAGCGCTCCAAGAGCTTGTTTTCCTTATATTCAGGGTGCCCTTCCAGCACCGGGATGATCGAGGTCAGGACTTCCTTCGCCGTGTTCATGAATTCCGGCTGGTTCCAATCCTTTTTCTTGATCAGTTCGAGTACGTCGTCCACATACTTTTTCATGTTTGCTGCCATCTAAAACCACTCCTTACAACTTTCGGGGGAAGTCCCACATACGGGGCGTCTTCTTCACCCCCGCATTGGAGTTTCTCCTATACCTTTTTGACAGTGCATAGTATAACGCAGGCGATATAGGAGAAACAAGGGGAACGGCGCAGAAATATTGTATACATGAGGTGAAAAATTCATATCGAAATAAAAACGGCAGATACTGCATCGCTTGCAATATCTGCCGTAAACGTTACTTTTTGCGGTTATGCGCGCCCCGCTTTTTTCCCCCTGACTTTCGCCGCCAGTTTTTCCACGATGACATAGAACACCGGGATCAGGTACACGCCGATGACCGTGGCGAAGGTCATGCCGCCGACGACGGCGATGCCCATGTTGTTTCTCGCGCCGGCGCCCGCGCCGGTGGCGATGGCCAGCGGCAGGCAGCCAATGACGGAGGTCAGCGCGGTCATCATGATGGGGCGCAGGCGGAGCCTTGACGCCTCGATCGCGGCTTCCACCGGGTCGTCGCCTTTATCTACGCGCTCCTTGGCGAATTCCACAATCAGGATCGCGTTTTTCGCCGCGAGGCCGATGATCATGATGACGCCGATCTGCATATAGATACTGTTTTGCTGTCCCATCGCGTACTCGCAAATCAGTGCGCCGAAAATGCCCGTGGGCACCGTCGCCAGCACCGCGAAAGGCACGCTCCAGCTCTCATAGAGCGCGGCGAGGCAGAGGAACGCGAAGATAAGGGCCAGCGCCAAGACTTCCAGCGTCTTGGAGCCCGCCTTTTTCTCCTCGCGGCTCTGGCCCGCCCAGTCGATGTTGAAGCCCGTAGGCGCGTTTGTCCGCACCACTTCTTCCAGCGCCGCCATGGCCTGCCCGGAGCTGTAGCCCGGCGCTTCGCTGCCTTGGATCGTGATGCTTCGCGAGGCATTGAAGCGGGAGATGATCGGCGCGCCGGTGTCGAGATTCGGCACAAGGAGCGTGTCAAGGGGCACCAGTGTCTTCGTATTCGATTTCACGAAGACGAATTTCGCCGCTTCCGCCTCGGTGCGGTAGGCGGTGTCGGACTGCACCACGACTTTGTAGGTGCGGCCGAAGCGGTTGAAGTCGTTGACCTCGTAGCCGCCGAAATTGACTTGGAGCGCCGTGAAAACGTCGGAAAGATTTACGCCGAGGTTCATGACCTTCTCGCGGTCAATGGTGAAGTCGCAAATCGGGGAATTGATGGAGTAGGTGGAGTAAACGCCTTGGAGCTCCGGCCTTTGGTTCGCCGCCGCGACGATGCGCTTCGTGATTTCGTCCAGCTCCGTGTCTGTGTGGCCGGACATATCGAGAAGCTGCATATTGAAGCCGCCGACGTTGCCGAGACCGGGGAGGGCCGGCGGGTTGAACGCGATGACGAAGGCTTCCGGCGTCACGCTGCGGCCGAGGCCGAAGGTCTTGCCGATTTCGGTATTGATGGAAGTCTCCACCGTCTCGCGCTGCGACCATTCGGAAAGGCCGACAAACATCGTCGCGCCGTTGGACTTCGCGCCGTTGGACAAAATGTCGAAGCCCGTGATGTTCATCACGTTGTCCACGCCGGGCAGCTCGCCGAGTTTCGCCGCCAGCCGCTGGGTGGTATCGGCGGTGCGGTTCAGCGACGTGCCCTCGGGCAGGGTGACGGACGCAATGTAAAAGCCTTGGTCTTCCTGCGGGATAAATGTGGACGGCACCAATTTGTAGAGCATTCCCATCAGCACGGTGATGACGAGGAGCGCGATGACGCCCAGCCGCAGCCGCGAAACGAGCCGACCTACCTGTCCCGCATAGCTGCCCGTGACGCGCTGGGAAGGACTCCCATCGTGCTTGGCAAAAAGGATGGTGCCTATGCGGCAACCAGCGAGACAACCGCGTTGCCGAACCTGGACTACGAGCCGCTGCGCGACGTGGGACCGGGAGAAATCGTCAGGCTCAGGGCCGACGGAATAGAAGTGATGCAGAAACCTTTCTCACGGTGCCAAATATGTTCGTTCCTATGGGTCTATTACGGATTCCCCGCCTCCGACTACGAGGGCGTG
>CACYUQ010000088.1 GCA_902777615.1 uncultured Selenomonadaceae bacterium | reverse complement strand
ATACAAGGACGTAGTAAAAACACTCAGTTCGAAGAAATACCAAGGCCGCGGATATGCCCGTGGCGGTGCTAACAAGGCTGGTCGCTATCTCTATCGCCAACTGCAGAAAGCTGGAATGGACGAGCTGACCACGCAGCCTTTTAAAATCGACATAAACACCTTTCCTGGCCGCGCAGCCATGTCGGTCGATGGTAAGAGCCTCATCGCTGGGCGTGAGTTCTCACCTCGCGAGTATTCACCAGGCACGAAAGGCGAGTTCCCACTCTACTTCGTCGATACTCTTAACTACGACAGTAAGCGCATCTTCGCCGACCTTGAGAAGCCTGAAAACAAAAACGCGATGGTGGTTTGCGACTTCTGGTTCACCTACAAACACGGCAAGGACTTCCGACAGTTGCAGACTGCCGGCGGAGCACCAAATGCCGGATTACTACTGACATGGGAGACGCCGCTGAAGTTCTTTAAGGCATACGGTGAGAGAGTGGTCGACAAACCTATAATATGGGTTGGTCCAGAGTGCGTAGAAGGCAAGAAACGGGTGAAAATCGATTTGGAAAACAAGATGCTGAAGGGCTACGAGTGCTTCAATGTGATTGGTAAGATTGCCGGCGAGCGCCACGACAGCTGCTTCGTATTCATCGCCCACTACGACCATGTGGGCTCGCTGGGCCGCCACGTGTTCTATCCTGGTGCCAACGACAACGCCTCGGGCACCGCGACACTCGTCACGCTGGCGGAGTATTACGCAAAGCATAAGCCGAAATACGACATGTATTTCATCGCTTTCTCGGGTGAGGATGCCAACCTCAGGGGTTCGAATTTCTTCACCGAGCACCCCATCATGCCGCTGGAGAAGATAAAGTATCTGATAAATATCGACATGATTGGCGACAACAACCCCGTGCTCTATTGCGAGACGAGCGACGCCGGACTGTCGGAGTTTGCTACGTTTGAGAAGATAAACAACAAGAAAAAATACTTCAAAGGCATCAATCGCGGCGCACTGGCAGCCAACAGCGACCACTATCCCTTTGCTAAGAAAGGTGTGCCGTGCATATTCTTTGAAAACGAGAAAGGCGATGCCTTCAAGAACTACCACTCACCGCAAGACAGCTGGGAGAACGCCATTTCCGTCACCTACGAACCGCTCTTCCGTCTTGTGCGCGACTTCATCGAGGACAAGTCGACGGGAATAGAAATCGTGAGCCTGGAACATGTGAGTTTTTCTTATCCGCCGCACACGCATACGGGGCATTACGTTCTGGGAATCGTGACGGAAGGAAGCATTGCTATCCGCATTGGGGAGGAACAATTTACCTGCAAAGAAGGCGAGTATTTTTCGGTGTTCCCGGACGTCCGTCACTCCATCCAACCTGCCTCCGACTTTTACTCCATGATTACCACCTGTATCCCGAGCCGCGACGACGTTTCCAAAGAGCTGGACATCATAAAGAAAGAAATCCTCGGAAATCCGGCCATGGAAGTCAGCGTCGCGACCATGTCAGAGAAGGTGCATATCAGTTCCTACCACATGATCCGCAAGTTCACCGCGGAAAACGGGATTACGCCGCACCAGTTCCAAATGCAATGCCGTGTGCGAAAAGCACAGGCGCTCCTGAAACAAGGATACAAAGTCGTCAACGTCGCTCACAAGGTCGGCTTTTGCGACCAAAGCCATCTGGACCGGGTCTTCAAGAAGCAGGTGGGCATATCCCCGAACCAATTCGTAAACACCGCAATTTTGTCCAATGCACGGTAAAATGTTTCTGTTATGATTGGCTCATCAAAAAGAAATGGAGGTCAATCATTATGGAAAACAAGGTATTCGAGGCATTTGACACGGGACGGTTTGAGATTCCGGGAAAAACGAAGACGTTCAAGGATATTCCCTGGTCAAAGCATCCCACGTTCGAAGGGGTAGAACTCAAGCATATTCTTACGTCCAAAGAGACCGGAGGCGCGTACAGCTTCCATCTTGTGAGGATTGCGCCAAACAAGGCCATTCTCGACCATATCCACGACCCGCAGTTGGAAACTCATGAGGTAATCGCCGGAAACGGCGTCTGCGTCAACGACGGACAAGAAATCCGGTACGCACCGGGGGTAATCTCCATCATGCCATCCAAGGTTCACCACGAAGTCCGTGCGGGAGAAGACGGTTTGTATCTGTTCGCAAAGTTCATGCCCGCATTGTGTTAAGAAGAAAAGGCTCGCTGTCCACATTGGAACAGCGAGCCTTTCTTATCCCTTATTTCTTTCCCGTAAATATCCCCGCAATCCTTCGCAGCAGCCAACCGATGGCCACCGCGAGGTTCAGCAGGAAGTTTCCGGCTTTTTCCGCCGTTCCTTCCGGCGCCAGCTTATTTTGCTGCCGGGGCATGGGCGGTCTTCCTCTCCGTTGCGCGTTTGGCGGGCAGCTTGCGCACGAATTCCAGCGCGTCGCCCGCCTTTTTGGCGGTGATGGTGTCGCCCGCGTGGAATTCCCCTGCCAAGAGCTTTTCGGAAAGCGGGTCTTCGATTTGTTTTCGTATCGCGCGTTTCAGCGGCCGCGCGCCGAATTTGAAGTCCGTTCCCTTCTCGATGAGCATAGCCTTGACCGCAGGGCTCAGCGTGAGCTTCATGTCCTTTTCCGCGAGCCGCGCGCGCACTTCGCCCAGCAGGATATCGACGATGGCGGACAGTTCTTCCTTGCCGAGAGCGTGGAAAACCAGCGTCTCGTCGAGACGGTTCAGGAATTCCGGCTTGAAGACTTTTTTCGTCTCTTCCAGCACGCGCTTTTTCGCGCGCTCCTGTGCGTCCGCCGCCGTGTCCCGCGCGAGGAAGCCCATTGGCGCCGCCTCGTCTTTCAGGAAGCTGGCGCCGACATTCGACGTCATGATGACGACGGTGTTCTTGAAGTCGGCAGTACGCCCCTGGCTGTCGGTCAGCCGCCCGTCCTCCAAGACTTGCAGCAGGATGTTGAAGACGTCCGGGTGCGCCTTCTCGATCTCGTCAAGCAGGATAATCGAGTAGGGCTTTTTCCGCACCGCGTCGGTGAGCTGTCCGCCCTCTTCGTAGCCGACGTAGCCCGGAGGCGCACCGACGAGCCGCGAGACGGTGAATTTCTCCATGTACTCGGACATATCGAAGCGGATAATCGCGTCTTCGCTGTCGAACAGGACTTCCGCCAACGCCTTCGCCAGCTCCGTCTTGCCGACTCCCGTAGGTCCGAGGAACAGGAACGAGCCGATGGGCCGCTTCGGGTCCTTGAGCCCCGCCCGCGCGCGGCGAATGGCACGCGAAAGCGCATTGACTGCCTCGTTCTGGCCAACGACGCGCTTTTTCAAAAGCTTTTCCATGTGCAGCAAGCGCTCGGACTCCCGCGCCTCGATCTTGCGGACCGGGATGCCCGTCCAAAGACCGACCGCCTCGGCAATGTCGTCCTCGGTAACGGTGATTTGCTCCTTGCCGCTTTCTTTCCAATCGTTCTGCGCCGCTTCCAGTCGCTTTTTGACTGCGCCCTCTTCGTCTCGAAGCAGTGCAGCACGCTCGTACTCCTGCGACTCGATGGCGTTTTCCTTTTCGGTGCGCAGGCGCTCCAACTCCTTTTCCGCCTCGCGCACGCTGTCGGGCTGCCCAACGGTGGTCATGCGCACCTTTGACGCGGCCTCGTCCATCAGGTCGATGGCCTTGTCCGGCAGGAAACGGTCGGTGATATAGCGCTTCGACAGGCGCACGGCGGCCTCCACAGCCTCGTCGGTAATCCGCGCCCGGTGAAAGTCCTCGTAGGTCTCGCGCAGGCCGCGCAGGATGGCAACCGCCGCGTCCGCGTCCGGCTCCTCTACCAGAACGGTCTGGAAACGCCGCACCAGCGCCGCGTCCTTCTCAAAATATTTACGGTACTCCTTGACGGTCGTCGCACCGATGACCTGGATTTCACCGCGGGAAAGCGCCGGCTTCAGGATGTTCGCCGCGTCGAGGGAGCCCTCGGCCGCGCCCGCGCCAATCAGCGTGTGCATTTCGTCAATGAACAGGATGACGTTGCCCGCCTTGCGGATTTCCCGCAGGATGTTCCGCAGCCGTTCCTCGAACTCGCCCCGATATTTCGCGCCCGCCACCACCGCCGACATGGGAAGCGAGATGACGCGCTTTTCCTTCAGCATATACGGCACCGAGCCCGACGCGATGACCTGCGCCAGTCCCTCGACGACGGCGGTCTTGCCGACGCCCGGTTCGCCGATCAAGATAGGATTATTCTTCCGGCGGCGGGAAAGGATTTGGATGACGCGCTGGATTTCACGCTCGCGCCCGATGACGGGATCGAGTTTCCCTTTCGCCGCGAGGTCGCTCAGCGACCGTCCATAGCGAACGAGAAGCGGCGTCCCCTTCCCGTCTTCCTCGCCGCGCTCCTCGTCGTGGTCTTCGTCGTCGACCATTTCAAATACCGTCTCACGGATGAGGTCGAGGTCGACGCCCAACGATGTCAGCACCCGCGCCGCCGTATTGCCGCTCTCCCTGGTCAACGCCAGCAGGATATGCTCGGTTCCGATGTAATCGTGCTCAAGCTGATGCGCCTCCTCGACGGAAAACTGCATCACGCGTTTCGCGGCAGGCGTGTAGTACGGGTTGTCCGGCATCCCCTCCGCCGAGGGCGTCGTGCGCGCGACGCGGGCCTCGGCCGTCTCAAACTCGACGCCGAGCTCCGCGAGCACGTGCGCCGCCATGCTCTCCCGCTCATGCAGGATACCCAGCAGCAAATGCTCCGGTCCGATATGGCTCTTTCCCCGTTCCAGCGCCTCGTGCTGCGCGTACTTCAGTGCAGCGATGGCGTGTGGGGTGAATTGATTGTTGTTCATGTTGCGTTCTCCTGTCCCGGCGCGCCTCCCGAAAGAATCTGCCGAACGACGGCGGCGCGCTTCCTGTCAATTTCCGTCTGTGAAAGATTATCGCTTTCCGCGAGATTTTTCAAGTAGCTGGGACGGCTGGCAATCAAAAGTTCCGAGAACCGTTCCGCAGTTGCTTCATGCAAGAGGCCGAGGTCGAGGCCGAGCCGCACTTTGCTGATCAGCTCCAGCACCTCGCTCTCGCCGAGGGAACGCGCGTATTTCAACACGCCATAAGAGCGCCAAACCGCGTCCTCCAGCCGTTCCTTCGAGGTCATCGAGAGCGCCTTCCGCGCCCGCCGCTCGTTGTCGATAATCTGCGTCGCGGCGTTCATCAGGTTCTCGATAATGGCCTGCTCGGTGAAGCCCAGCGTCAGTTGATTCGACACGGCGAAGATGTTGCCCACCGTCTCGCTGCCCTCGCCGTACAATCCGCGCACGGAAAGGCCAAGCTGCTGGGAAATGTTGATGATATTGTTCATGTTCCGCGTGTAGACGAGCCCCGGCAGGTGCAGCAGCACCGTCGCGCGAAGCCCTGTGCCGAGATTGGTCGGACAGCTGGTCAGATAGCCCATCTTTTCGTCGAAGGCGACGTCCAGCGTCTCCTCCACCGCGTCGTCCACGCGAAATGCCATATCGAGCGGCGTCCGAAGGTCAAGCCCCGGCGCCATGCAATGAATCCTGAGATGGTCGTCCTCGTTCACGAGCACGCTGCACTGGCGGTCGCTGCTGATATATGCGCTGCGGTAAGCGGGATTCTGCATCAGGCTTTTGCTGATCAGCTGCTTTTCCGCCAAGACTTCACGCTCTATCTGCGTCAGCGTGTCCATGCCCACGGCGTCGAAAGGCTGCCCCACCGTCTTCTCGATGCGACTGAACACCGACCCCGCGCGGTTCTGCGCCTCGGCAAGCTGCTGCCGGTCAGCGCGGTTCGGGAATGGCAGTCGGGCGAAATTGCGCGCGAGGCGCACACGGCTCGCCAGCACTACGTCGCTGGCCTCGCCCGAGCCTCCGAACCATGCAAGCCGATAATCACGGCAAAGGTCATGCACGGCCATGGGCTTCGCCCCCCTTCTCCTCGGCGGCGATCTGCCGCTCCAGCGCGCGAATCTTGTCGCGGTACTCGGCAGCCTTCTCGTAGGCCTCGCTCTGCACCGCATCGGCAAGCTGCTCCTTCAAAAGCGCAATCTCATGGCGTACGACAAGCACGCCGCCCGAGCGCCGCGGAATTTTTCCGCTGTGGGTGCTTGACCCGTGGATGCGTTTCAACAGCGGCGCAAGCTGACCGCGGAACGTATCATAGCAGACACTGCACCCGATTTTACCCGTGTGGGCGAAGTCTTGATAGGTCATGCCGCAATTCGGGCAGACCTGCCCAACTTCCGCTTTTTCCTCTTTTTGCTCCGGCGGCTGACGGAACAGCCCCTTTAAAAAGTCGTTGACCGTGAAATTCCGAGCGTCCGGCGACGGCATGAAGTTCTGGTACCGCGCCGCGCACGCCTCGCAAAGATTCTTGTCCATCTTGCCCTCGGGGCTGATCTGCGTAATATGGATGCAAGCCTCGTTCTGATGGCAATCGTCGCACAACATTCGATTTCCTCCTCAATCCATCGATATTCAAGAAAGCCGCTCCAGCGTCATCAAAAGCGTCCGAAGCAGCCGCACCCGATCCTCCGGCTCCATCGTCTCATACGCCGCCTGCGCCGTCGTAAGCAAAATCGCCGCCTCGCGATTCGTAATCATCTGGTGCTTCAAAAGATAAGCGACCATCGACTGCACGACGGAAAAATCCGTATCCTCGTCAATTTTCTCCTGCATGTCCTGATAGACGAGCTGGCGCATCGGCACCTGCGCAATGCGGATGAAACCGCCGAGCCCGCGTCGCGACTCCACGCGGAAGCCTCGCGCCGGCGTAAACCGCGTCGACAGCACATAGCTGATCTGCGACGGCGCGCAGGAAATCTTGTCCGCGATCTCCGTGCGCCGAAGCTCCACATGCCCATCCTCCTGCGCCGCAAGCTGCCGCAGGATATAGCTCTCAATCAAGTCCGCGATATTGCTCATAACAATCACCTTCAAAAAAAATCATCGCAACAAGTTGATTGACCATTTGACTTTTCGTTCTTATTATATTTGACATTTCGACATTTCGCAAGTCCCTTTTTATGCGAAAGCCATTACTTTCTCCCGCCAAAAAACTTATCTCCCGAATTACGCCTAAATTCGGGAGATAAGTAAATGTTTTATTCGATTTTTCATATCAAAGCTAACATTTTCGATTTCACATGAACTGCAGCATATCGAGCGGATTATGCCGCGGCACCCATTTGTATTTTTCCGACGGCAATGCGTCCTTGGGCGCAGCGTCGTCCGGCACGGCGACGAGGTGCGGTTTCTTGCGGTATTGCTCGATGATACGACCGTCTTTCGTGGTCGTCACGAGGATAGAGCCGTCCCCCAGCACGCGTTTGACCGTCTCCGGCATTTCGAGCTGCGTGCGGATCGTGCCGCGCTCCTCCGCGTCACGCCGCAGCGTGTCGATCTCCTCGATGTCTTCCCGCACTTTTTCAAGACGCTCCAACTCGTCTTCAATCGTCGCGATTTTTTCCGCGAGAATGCTCGCGTACGCGCCCATGATCCCTTCCGCCGCTTTCTTCCGACCGACGCTGCCGCCGCCCGTCGTCAGCGTCCCCGTCGCAGAAACTTCCCGCGTCCACAAACTGCTGTTCATCCTGCTTCCCTCTTTTCGCAATATATCTTGTTTATATATCGACATATAGCGAAAAAAAGTTAATAGGACGTAAGGGAGCTAGGGAGAAAAGTTTTGTGTCTATTGCTCACACCCGCTTTTTACTTCTGCTGCGCCGCTTCACGTCTTCCTCAATGCGGCTCTTCCATGTGGGCGCAAGCATCTTTTCGCTGCACCGCACATGACTGACAGCCTCGCCCACGACCTCAAAATTGAGCGCCGTCCCTTCCTCGTCGCATTCATAGGTCACGGCGCGGTCGGCGCAGATGCCGATATGCCCCGCCGTCTCAATGGCATCCATGTTCGCGCCGAGGAACAGGAACTCCCAGCCGTATTTCTCCTTCTGCCGCTCCACCATCTTTCTGACCTTCGCATAGGTGTAGCGGCGGCTGGCGTTCTCCATGCCGTCGGTCGTGATAATGAATAGCGTCTTTTCCGGACGGTCTTCGTCCCGAGCGTACTTGTGAATATTGCCGATATGACGGATAGCGCCGCCGATGGCGTCAAGGAGTGCCGTACACCCGCGCACAAAGTATTCTTTTGCCGTCAGCTTCTGCACTTCGTCCATCGGCACACGGTCATGAATGACCTCGCAGACGTCGTCGAAAAGCACCGTCGAGACGAGCGCTTCGCCCTGCTCTTCCTTCTGCTTCTTCATCA